>JAAELC010000083.1 GCA_024227135.1 Gammaproteobacteria bacterium | reverse complement strand
TACATTAAGCCGCCTGAGCTTCTTGGGCAGCTAAAGGTCTGATTTTATAACCCGTATCTTTAAGAGCCTCATGATATTGGGGATTGATGTCATTCGCTTTACTTTACATCAATTTCTCGATAGGGGTCGGGAAGAGCTTTCACTCTCCCCGCCCTCCGAACCGTGCGTGCGGTTCTCCCGCACACGGCTCTCCAGAAGGTGGTTTCAACATCGTGATCGGCACGCCAGAGCATGGGCTTCGCTCATGGTGAAAAGCCCATGCCCAGCGAAGTAGGCATTCGGCCAGCGTTGGTGATCCTTATGATTATGGCCCATACCAGGTCGCTTCTGCTGTTTGCGTAAGATAGCCCGTAACCGACGGCGCACATACCCGTCGGTCGATTTAAAAACATAGGGATTCGCATGTTTGAAATAAACAAACCATCCACGAAGCATCGGATTCAAGCTTTCGATAATATGCTCAATGCTATCCCCACGGGTGCGCTTGGTCCGGATTCGGATGCGCTCCCGCAACGATTTCTGGCTTTTCTTGCGCACCCAGCGTTTCCCGGCTTCGAATCGATACCCCAGAAACTCGAAGCCCTGACCCGGTACCGAACAATCTCCTACATGCGTCTTGTCCGGATGAAGGCTCAGACCGTTTTGTTCCACCCATTCGCGTACTTCGGCCAGGGCCGATTGGGCCGCCTCTGCGCTCGAACACATCACAACAAAGTCGTCGGCATAGCGGATCATATGGTACCCCTTCTCACGCATCAGACCGTCAAGCGGATGCAGATACACATTCGCCAAAAGCGGACTGATCACTGCCCCTTGCGGCGTACCACCGATCGGCGTCCAGCGCTTCAAATCGCTGATTACATCCTGCTGAAGGTAGCCGCGGATCAGCTCCAATATCCGCCCGTCACTGATTCGCTCCTGTACCAAAGCCATCAGCCCGTCGTGCGGGATGGTATCGAAATAGCTCGCCAGATCCGCATCCACCACGTGTGTAAAGCCCTTCTTGATCAGG
>JAAELC010000082.1 GCA_024227135.1 Gammaproteobacteria bacterium | reverse complement strand
CGCAAGTTACAAGTTTCAAGTTTCAAGTTTCAAGTTTCAAGTTTCAAGTTTCAAGTTTCAAGTTTCAAGTTTCAAGTTTCAAGTTTCGAGTCTTTCATTTCCTTTTCACGTTCCGGGTAGGCATGGCGGTGAGTCTGGATCCACGGTAGTGGGCTTCCGTCGTGGGGAGGGGCAGGTAATTACTACAGTACCGGAAGAAGAATCAGCCCATGAAAACAATCGGTCTGCTTGGCGGTATGAGCTGGGAGTCAACGGCCAGTTACTACCGGATTATCAATGAGGAAATTAAGCATCGCCTGGGGGGACTGCACTCGGGGAAGATCGTACTCAACAGTGTTGATTTTCAACCCATCGAAGCGCTCCAGCATCAGGGGAATTGGGAGCAGACCGCACAGTTACTGACCGCGTCGGCTCGCAGTGTTGAATCCGCGGGTGCCGATTTTCTATTGATCTGTACCAACACCATGCACAAGGTTGCCCCCCAGGTGGCCGAAGGTATTGGCATTCCCCTGCTTCACATAGCCGATGCCACCGGGCGCCGGATAACACAGCGGGGTATGGGCAGAGTGGCGTTGCTGGGTACCCGGTTTACCATGGAGGAGTCCTTCTACAGGGGCAGGCTGGAAGAGGTTTTTGGTCTCGATGTGCTGGTGCCGGATGCAGAAGACAGGGAAACCGTGCATCGGGTCATTTATGACGAACTCTGTGTCGGCAGAATCGAAAAGGCGTCGAGGGAGCGGTTTCTGGCCATAATCGATACCCTGAGCCGTCGTGGAGCCGAGGCAGTCATCCTTGGATGCACGGAAATCGCTTTGCTGGTGGGTCAGGCGGATACCCCGGTCAATCTGCTGGATACTACCCGGATTCATGCGCTGAGCGCGGTGGACGAGTGTTTACGTGAGGATACCGGATTCGGGATACAGGGATGAGGTTCGACGCTCAGATAAAAAAAGCGCGGAGGACTATCAGTCCTCCGCGCTTCATAAACGTGCCATTGTGAGCGGTGCTCGGCGTTCCTACCGCTCAATCATCGATCATCAGCCTCTGGCTTTCCTGTAGCGTCTTCCAAACCCCAGTCCTGCCAGGCCAAGACCCATGAGCAGAGCAGTGGCTGGCTCAGGTATTGGTGACTGGTTTGGCTGGTTAAAAAAATTCCTGGTCAAGGTTGTATTGGCTTCCACAGTGATAGGACCATTTCCTGCAACATACGTATACCCGACCTGCTCCACTTCGAGTATATCGTAATCACCTACGGGCAGATTCTCCAGTAGGTACATCCCGTTTGAATCGGTGATATCGGTCGCTACTATTTCACCCAAATCGTTTTCCAGATTGATTGTCCAGCCTTGAAGGGGGCTGTCCCCCTCAGTTGGGTTATACTCCCCATCAGCCCCGAAGTCGCTGTACTTGAATCCGGTGATACTGCCCATATCCACGACGGTCGGGGTCAAAATCATCTCGAGCAGGTAGTCACCTGAAGTACCCCCTCCACCGCTTATGAGATCTTTCAGGTGTTGATCCTCACCTGTATCCGCACCGGAAACCAGAGAGCCATCGTTTCCAGGGCCGGGAATAGGGGTAGATATACCCGTATTGTTTGGGTAATTGAAAGCCGAGGAAACCGCGACAAAATAAGTCTCACCCGCGGTGACAGCGTATGGAGAGATTCTGGCGTCGGGGTCGTTGCTGCTGACATCGTTAAAAGCGACAAGAGTCGCCGTACTGTCGTATAGTCCCAGCGTAGTGTCGGTGGTGCCCGGGTTCAAGGCATTGGCCATGATATCCAGATTTCCGGTCTCTGCGACCATGAACATGTAGAAATCCTCGTCATTGACATTAATCGGGTTTTGCGGGTCGGTGGCAAAACCCCCGATCGTGCCTTCGATTATATTGGGTCCGGCGGAGCTAACCATGCCTGCGGCTATGGTATCCTCCGGCCCAACGTTAAAGTTGCCGTCTGTACCAATGCCGGTGGCGTCGTTATCCAACGGATTGACTTCCGTCTCAACATACATCAAGTTGGCTGATGCGCTTCCCCAACCCAGCAGGGCACATAATATGCCGCAGGCCACTGTACTTTTCCTAAAGGAATTTTTCATTATGTTCTTCTCCGCGCTTAACTTAGGGTTTTAAATAAATCCGGGTTATCGATACGCCGCCTTCGACATTTCGATACGAGAGTCTGATGTTCTACCGATTCAATCGGGCTTTACCACGCTGCCTGCGTCTTCCCGCCATGGCCGCTGCTGCCAATGCCACGCTGATCAGCGCAAACGGTGCCGGCTCCGGTATAGCGCCGATGGCGTTGTTTTGGACGTGATAGCTGCAACTTGTCGACACGACCTGTCCCCCGTCCCGCAGTTCACAGAGCCGAACGAAATCATCAGGATTGGAAGCGCTGGGTTCCGCAGGGGTGTTAGGGGGCAGGAAATTGATCGTATAACGCGAACCTGCGGTGCCGACACTGGTCATCGTACCCGATAACCCTTCCACATAATTGCCGGTTATTTGATTTGGGGGTGTCTTGCCGTCATTGTAGTTTACCCACGCCACCACCACATCCATGTCGCCCGGAGCAGCTTCAAATCTGACTTCGATTGGCATGCTCGAGTTGGGACCCGTGGGGAATGGCACGCCGGTGAGATCGACATTCAGGCTGTTGGCTGGGGTACTGATGGGGTAATTTCCCGCTGTGCCGGGATTGGTAAAGTTTGTAAAGCCGCTGCTCGCCAGGCTATCGATGGTAACGCCTGCATTGCTGACTCCATTGACGAGTACAGTGTACGTACCCCCCACCGCTGCCAGCGGGCTGACTATCAAGCAGGCACCCAGAACCCCCAGGGTCAGTCGCGGTGCCATCTTCCAAATCCGTATTTTCATTGGAGTCCTCTTAAAGAATCCACTCATTACTTATAAAAAATCCCATTGCACAGTGGTATGCAATTTTCTCGCCAGGATTATTTTATCCATTTCAAACAATGCGTTGAAGGTGGTTCGCCCCGGTGTGCAGGAATCCTCTGAATCTAAATGTAAAAAAAACTGACAGTTCTCCATGAACTCAGTCTGTTACATTAGGAATTAAGTGCAGGTAGAGAATTAGTTTTTTGCGCATTTCCGATTAGCCTAGCACTTGCGAGGCAGTGCAGGATTGCAGATACCAGAATCAGCTGAAAATAGACCGGCCAGTAGGAGATTCCGACTGTGAGGGCACCGGTGGCGTAGGCGATCAGAGAAACTGCCAGCATACTGCTGTAATTGTTGATCCAGTCAGGTCCCCGTCCCTGACGGGTCTGCCAGGTGAGCCAGAGGAGGCTGCCGATACTGCCGACCAGCAGGGCTCCCCAGATTGCCAGGCCGATGATCCCGTGTTCTGCCAGAATTTCGATATAAGCGCTGTGCCAATCCCGTAAGCTGCCCCCGCGGTCTCCGACGTAGAGCCAGCCTTGGAAGCCACTGCCGGTCCAGGGGTCTTCTTTCATATAGTCCAGGCCAAGCCGCCAGATGGCAAGGCGCCCGGCCGCAGAGGATTCCGGATCGACCATCGATTGCATCCGCTCCGACCATTTTCCGGGTAGCAGCAGGTAAGCAGCCACCGGGACCAGTAGTACCGGCAGTGCCAGCATTTTCCGGCGGTTGAAGAGTAAAAGCAGCACCAGCGTGACCGTGAGCGTGACCAGGCCTCCCCGGGACCAGGAGGAGAGGGTCGCCGTCAGGCAGGCTGCCATCGACACCACCAGCAGCACCTGGAGTGCTCGAGAGCGGACTTCCCGGAACAACAGTATCAGCAGGGGCAGTGTCATCATCGAGGCCACCGCGAAGTGATTGTTGTCGGCGTAAGCGCTGCCGGGGGGGCCGTAGACCCGATCCTGAAAGCCGGTCATGAAGGCCCAGTAGCCCCCTTTGATGGCCACCAGGGAAAAACTCAGCGCAATCACGGCGATCAGGGCGAGGGCTTTTTCGCGGGTATCGATCAGAAACAGGGTCAGGGCAATGACCAGCAGAGATTTAATGACATGCTCGAACATCGGCCACACAAACGGGGGTGCCACCGAATCCTGTGAGGTGATGTAAAACCAGCCAGCCAGGGCCACCATCAACCCAGGCCGCCAGTCCGGCAGCACCCAGCGCAGGGTCAATCGCTTACTGGCTATTGCAATGACCGTGGCGAGTACGGTCACCACGAACAACAGCTTTGAGGTAGGAAAACTGTTCATGAACCCCGGGACGTATTCGTGGGGGTTCAGGTAATCGAAGACAGCCAGTGCTAAAACACCTGTCCAGGGTCGCTGGAAGATCAGGGGGATGAAGGCAATGAGGATGAGCAGTACAGCCAGGTCACGGAGCATGGGTATCAGGGGTCGCGCAGTGATTGAGTATCAGGTCTCGGTCGCCGTTTCGCCAGAATTCACTGGCAGCCCCGGGTCTCAACTATCAGGCCTGGGAGTAAATCTGCTCGAGGCGGATGGTTTCGAGGATGTCCTTACCAGGTACCGGCCTGATGACAGATTTGCCTGTAACTGATTGATTGTTCTGGACAGCATCCCCGGCTTCGTCAGTCGTGCGTCCATGCACCACATTGCATGCCTGAAATCAAAGCCCGGACTCCATCCTAAATGAAAGCTTCAAGGGATTAAACCGACAGACCTTGAGAGCGTTTGCTGTTGCGAGGGTTCCGGTCACCCCTCCCCGGATCCGATCATTTCCCGGGCATGATCCAACGTTCTGGTTGTTATCTTTATTCCGCCCAGCATGCGGGCGATCTCCTCAACTCGCTTCTTATCGTCCAGCCTGTTGACTCTGGTGGCCCCGGTTTTGGCGCCAGTAGCTTTACTGACCTGCAGGTGGGTCTGCCCCTGGGCTGCCACTTGAGGCTGGTGAGTAACGCAAAGCACCTGCCTGTCTCTACCTAGACGGGCGAGCAATCGTCCGACAATTTCTGCCACACCCCCACCGATACCCACGTCCACTTCGTCAAATATGAGGGTGGGAATTCGGGTACAGTCGATGGTGGCCACCTGAATTCCCAGGCTTAATCGGGAAAGCTCTCCACCGGAAGCCACTTGAGCCAGGGGTTGGGGTGGATGGCCGGGATTGGCGCTGATCAGAAACTCGACACTGTCGATGCCCGTTGCCCCTGCTTTATCTTCGGGTTGTGTATCAATCTGTACTTCAAAGCGGCTTTCGGGCATTCCCAGGGTCTTAATGTGGTCTGTCACCGCCTTTTTCAGGCCTGAGGCGGTGGACAGCCGCTGTCGATGCAACTCCTGAGCCTGCTCCTGATAGCGAACGGCGAGGGTTTTTGTGGTCTGCTCGAGTTCTTGCAGCCGATTTCCGGTGGCTGCGAGTTGTTTCAACTCCCGGCGCATCTCTTCGAGTCGAAAATTGAGTTCTTCAGGTCTGCATCGGTATTTTCTGGCCAGGTCCTGAATGTCGGCCAGGCGTTCTTCGATCTGTGCCAGACGCAGTGGATCCTGCTCAATTCCTTCCCCGTAATCCCGCAAACCGGCTGCTGTCTCCTCGATCTGGACCGATGCACTGTTGAGCATTTCCAGGCAGTCGGACAGCGCCGCGTCTGTGCCGGCCATTACCTCCAGGGTTCTACCGGCCCGGGCCAGGCGTACCAGCGTCGAATCCTCATCATCGTACAGTACCGCCAGCAACTCTCCGCACTGTTGGGTCAACTGCCCCGCGTTGCTCAAGCGTCTTAGTTCCTGTTCCAGGTTTTCAAGCTCACCTGCTTCCAGGTGCAGTCGCCCAAGCTCCTCTTCCTGATATCCCAGCAGGTCTGCCCGGTCGTTGCGATCCATGGACTCCTGGCGCAGTTTCTCCAGATCCTCCATGGCGTTGCGCCACAGTCGAAAGGCTTTGGTTACCTCGTTGCAGAGCAGTGTGGTACCGCCGTACTCGTCCAGGAGTTCCCGTTGCTGGTCTTTTCGCAGCAGGGACTGATGGGCATGCTGACCGTGAATGTCCACCAGAAGTGCCCCGAGGGCCTGCATGGATTTCAAAGGTACCGGCGATCCACAGATAAAGGCCCGTGATGTACCTTCCTTCACCAGTACCCGGCGTAGAATGCACTCGTCACCTGTATCCATCCCGTTGTCCTCAAGCCATTTCTCGGCTTCCGGGCAATCGTGCAGGGAAAAGACACCAGTGATCTCGGCGCGCTCGCTGTCGCTGCGGATCATGCCGCTGCTGGCCCGGTCGCCGAGCACCAGGCCCAATGCATCGATCAGTATCGATTTACCAGCGCCGGTTTCACCGGTGAGTACGGTCATCCTTTTGCCGAACTCAACCTCAAGGGTGGTGATGATGGCCAGATTTTTAATGTGAATTCTATTGAGCATAGACTGCAGGGATAGAGGGAGCTATCGCTTGGGATGGCCCCCCCAGCCGAGTTTGGCCCGCAGGATGTTGAAATGATCATGGCCCTCCGGGTGTATCAACCTGGCGGGGTGGGCGTGTTTCCTGATAAACATCGATTGGGCGCTGAGCGGCAACAGGGACTGACCGTCACAGGTAACGCGGACATGTTCCAGCTCAGTATGGTCGCATACCCGGATTTCTATGACGCTGTTGCCGCTGATAACGATCGGGCGGTTGCTGAGCGTGTGCGGACAGATAGGCACCAGAAGGGTGGCGTCCAGGTCGGGGGGCATCAGCGGTCCACCCCCGGAAAGGGCGTATGCGGTGGAGCCGGTAGGCGTCGAAACGATCAAACCGTCCGAATGCTGTGCACCGACAAAAGAGTCGTCCACATAGGTTTCGAACTCGATCATTCGCGCGGTGTTCCATTTATGGATGACTACGTCGTTGAGTGCCGTGCTCCGATGATCATTCATACTGACCTGCAGAAGATGGCGCTGTTCTTCCTCGAATTGCCCCGACAGTATCCGGGACAGGGTATCCAGCATGTTGTCGGGGGAGATGTCGGCAAGAAACCCCAGGCGTCCCAGGTTGATTCCGAGCAGAGGTACCCCATTGTCTGCCAAAGTGCGGGCGGAGTGCAGCAGTGTTCCGTCTCCTCCCACCACAATACCCAGATCGCATTGTTTACCGAGGGTGTCCAGGGTGACAGATTCAAGAACCTGGACCTCCAGTTTGTCCGCGGTGGCCTGCTCCAGTAGTACCCGGTGTCCCCTGTTTAGCAGAAACTGACTCAATCGGGCCAAGGTATCACCGGGAATGGGGGCTCCGTGCTTACCTATGATACCGACGGTGTGAAACAGCTGTGGCATTTATCTGGAATAACGCGGTCTGAAGCAGGGTCATTGGGACTGTGCAACTTAACACGGGTCCGGGGGCCAGCCAAGATTAATCGCAGGTTGATGTTTGCAGCTGAGCGGGGTTTGACTTGTCATTGGAGCTGATCGCAGGGTCTGCCGCTAAAATAACGGTAACAGGTACCGGACATTCAGGCGTGAATGCTCTACTTGGTTCCTGAGTTCCGGGACCTGATGCGATAACCGGCTTGACACTCCCGGGGCCGGATTCGATAATTCTCCCGGTTAGCACTCAGAGGCTTGGAGTGCTAATGACACATCAATGATCTGGCGGCGTGTGTAAGCGTCATGGAAACCGGGCCAGGAGGGGTGTCTGTATGAGGATGGATCTGATGCATACACCGCCGGGAGTCTGCTGTTCGGGATGGTGCGATACCAGTTTAAAGGTTGGGTTTTACGAGGCAAAAGGTGGCAGAAAATACCGAATTGAATTCAGTGCCGGTATCAGAGCGGGCACAACATTTTCTGAAAGTGCTTATCGAGCGCTATATCAGGGATGGAGAACCCGTCGGTTCGCGGACTCTGGCACGAGATTCCGGCATGGATTTGAGTCCGGCAACCATTCGCAATGTCATGTCTGACCTGGAAGAGATGGGGCTGGTGGTTTCACCCCACACTTCAGCGGGCCGGATTCCGACAGACTCTGGATATCGTGTGTTTGTCGATTCTCTGGTCACCCTCAAGCCCCTGAAGTCCCAGGAAGTCAATCGTTTGCGAAAACAGCTGCAGGGAGAGGAGGATGGGAAATTTCTGATTGAATCCGCCTCCCGGCTCTTGTCGGGTCTCACTCACATGGCGGGCGTTGTGATGGTTCCGCGCTATGATCGTGTCATCTTGCGGCAAATTGAGTTTTTACCGCTTTCGGGAAACCGGGTGCTGACCATTCTGGTGACCAGCGAAGGGGAAGTGCATAACAGGGTCATTCAGACCCGGAGCACCTATACCCCCGCGCAGCTGCAGCGGTCCGCTAACCTGCTCAACCAGAGCTATGGCGGTGAAGAGCTGGAACAGATGCACGAGAAGTTGCTCAATGAAATGGATGAGGAACGCAATCGGATGAATCGGATCATGGTGCGTGCCCTTGAGATGGCCGAGCAGGTGATCGATAACTCCGGGGAAGACGATGACTACATCATGGCCGGGCAGACCAATCTGATGGATTTTAATGAGCTGGCACAGATGGACCGCTTGAGGCAGCTGTTCGACTCCTTTACACAGAAGCACGAATTGCTGCATTTACTGGACGAATCAATGCGGGCCGATGGGGTGCAGATATACATTGGCGAGGAGTCCGGTTACGAACGGCTCGATCACTGCAGCCTGGTGACCGCACCCTACGAGATCAACGATCAGGTGGCAGGTGTTCTGGGCGTGGTGGGACCAACGAGGATGGCCTACGATCGCGTCATCCCCATCGTGGACATTACTGCAAAACTTCTCGGTGCTGCCTTGAAACCCCGCTAACCATCCCCAAATTGAGGAAGTTGAACATTCCAGGCAACTGTAATGGGCCCGTGAGCCCCCCAAATACTGAGGCAGAGGTACGAGGATGGAGAAAGAGCAGGAACCGGTCGAAGATCTCCCCGCAGGTGAAGAAACACCAGCGGAGGTCGAAACGAAATCCGAGGCAGTGCAGCAGCCAGGCCATGAGGAGCTGAGCCTCCTGTTGGAGGATGCCAGAAACAAAGCCGATGAAAACTGGAACAAACTGGTCCGGTCCCAGGCTGAAGTGGATAACCTGCGAAAACGCCATCAACGTGAACTGGAAAATGCCCACAAGTTTTCCCTGGAACGGTTTGTAAATGCTCTGCTCCCGGTGCTCGACAGCATGGAGCTGGGTATTGCCGCTGCCGGGGAAAAGGGTGCAGATGTGGAGAAACTGCGGGAAGGGGGGACTCTCACACTGAAACTACTCTCTGGCGTAATGAACAAGTTCGAGGTGGTGTCGGTGGATCCCATGGGTGAACCCTTCAATCCAGATTTACACCAGGCAATGTCCATGCAGCCGAAAGATGATGTACCGCCGAATACCGTTGTAATGGTTGTTCAGAAAGGCTACACCCTGAACGGGCGGCTGGTACGCCCCGCCATGGTTATCGTTTCCCAGGCGAGTCCGGGAAAAATAGACGAAAAAGCTTGAAAAGCCGGGGTTTTGCCCCATCTGAGTGATCAAGATACCTAATAAGACAGAATTTAAGACTGGAGAAACCGGAAAATGGGAAAAATCATAGGAATCGACCTGGGTACGACCAACTCCTGCGTCGCAGTGATGGAGAGTAACCAGGCCCGGGTCATCGAAAACAGCGAAGGTGACCGTACTACCCCTTCTATCGTTGCATTCACCAACGATGGCGAAGTCATCGTGGGTCAGTCTGCGAAGCGGCAGGCAGTTACCAACCCTACCAATACCCTGTTTGCCATCAAACGACTGATCGGTCGTCGCTTTGGAGACGACGTGGTGGAGAAGGATATGGGTATGGTCCCGTACAAGATCGTCAAAGCCGATAATGGTGATGCGTGGGTGGAGGCCAGCGGTAAGAAAATGGCGCCCCCGGAAATTGCTGCGAAAATTCTGCAGAAAATGCGCAAAACGGCAGAAGACTACCTGGGTGAAGAGATCAAAGAAGCGGTGATCACGGTCCCGGCCTATTTCAACGATTCCCAGCGTCAGGCCACTAAAGACGCGGGGCGAATCGCGGGGCTGGAAGTCAAGCGCATCATCAATGAGCCGACCGCTGCCGCCCTGGCCTACGGCATGGACAAGCAGACTGGGGACCGAAAGATCGCAGTATTCGACCTCGGTGGCGGTACATTCGATATTTCGATCATTGAAATTGCCGAAATTGACGGCGAACACCAGTTCGAGGTGCTTTCCACCAACGGTGACACTTTCCTCGGTGGGGAGGATTTCGATAAGCGGATCATCGATTACCTGGTTACTGAATTCAAAAAAGACCAGGCGGTTGACCTGCGCAACGACCCGCTGGCGCTGCAGCGCCTCAAAGAGGGTGCTGAGAAGGCCAAGATCGAACTCTCTTCCAATCAGCAGACAGATATTAATCTGCCCTACATCACAGCGGATGCGTCTGGGCCAAAGCATCTCAACATCAAGTTGACCCGGGCCAAGCTGGAATCTTTGGTGGAAGAGCTGGTGCTGCGCACCATGGATCCCTGCAAAGTTGCGCTGAACGATGCTGGTTTGAGTACGTCAGAAATTCAGGACGTGATCCTGGTGGGTGGGCAGACCCGCATGCCGATGGTGCAGGCCAAGGTGCAGGAGATTTTTGGAAAGGCCCCCCGCAAGGACGTAAATCCGGATGAGGCTGTGGCAGTTGGTGCTTCGATTCAGGGCGGTGTGCTCGCCGGTGAAGTGAAGGATGTCTTGTTGCTGGACGTGACCCCCTTATCCCTGGGAATTGAAACCCTGGGTGGAGTGATGACCAAGCTGATCGAAAAGAACACCACGATTCCTACCAAGGCCAACCAGGTGTTCTCAACCGCCGATGACAATCAGACCGCAGTGACCGTCCATGTCCTGCAGGGCGAGCGGGAACAGGCGGCAGCGAACAAGTCATTGGGAAGATTCGACCTTTCTGATATTCCGCCATCTCCCAGGGGTGTACCCCAGATTGAGGTGAGCTTCGATATCGATGCCAATGGCATTCTCAATGTTTCGGCAAAGGACAAAGCCACCGGCAAGCAACAGTCCATTGTGATCAAGGCTTCCTCAGGTCTCAATGATGCGGAAATCGATCGCATGGTCAAGGATGCAGAGGCTCATGCGGAAGAAGATCAGAAGTTCCAGGAGCTGGTGCAGGTCAGAAACCAGGCTGACACCATGATCCACGCGACCCGCAAGTCCATGGAAGACATGGGCGATGACAAGCTGGAAGCCGGGGAAAAAGAGGCGATAGAAAGTGCTATCGGTGAGTTGGAAGAGGTCATGAAAGGTGATGACAAGGACGCCATTGAGGTAAAAACCAAAGTCCTCACCGATGCCTCCGCGAAAATGGCGGAACGACTGTACGCCCAGCAGAGCGCCAGCGCAGGCGAAGCAGCAGCCGGTGGTGGAGAGCAGGCCGCATCATCGGATGCATCAGGCAGTCAGGAAGATGTGGTTGACGCTGAATTTGAAGAGGTCAAGGACGACAAGAAGTAGTCCCGAGATAAAGAGCTGAGGGGGTTGGCAGTTACCCCATGCCAGGGCGTGAGAGTTGATTCCCACGTCCTGGCTTTGCCGTTTCGGGTCGTCAGGAATTTTCTGTTCGGTAAACCATCAGTGTTCCCTCACGATCATGCCCGAGAGTCAGGCTCCTGAGGCTCAGAGGTGCCCAGGTGCCAGGAGGCAGAGTTCTGGCTTCTGAGATTGACGGGTTTCAGCCGGGGTTGGAGTGAACTGCCGACAGATCAGATTCTGCGGGACTGAACGCTGCCTGGAAACCGGCGTAGCCGTTCGTAACCAGGATACAAATAGAAAAACAGACCGGCTGATATTGAGTCTCGGCTGCCAAAAACTCAGGTACAGGAATACAGACTGCAACCCGGGCCGGGTTTCAGGGTAATCAGGAATTAAAGATGTCCAAACGCGACTACTACGAAGTACTGGGTGTCAATCAGAATGCCAGCGAAGCGGAGCTGAAGAAGGCCTACCGTCGGCTGGCCATGAAGTATCACCCGGACCGTAATACCGGGGGTCAAGGTAAGGATGCCGAGCAGAAATTCAAAGATGCCAAGGAGGCTTACGAGATCCTTTCTGATGCCCAGAAACGCGCAGCCTACGATCAATTCGGCCATGCCGGTGTCGATCCCAGCATGGGAGGTGGTGGGCCGGGAGGTGCTGGTGGTGCAAGTTTCAGCGACGTCTTCGGAGATGTGTTTGGTGATATTTTCGGCGGTGGCAGGGGTGGGGGCTCCAGAGTGCATCGGGGATCGGATCTGCACTATAACCTGCAACTCAGCCTGGAAGACGCCGTTTCCGGTACCGAGGTTAAAATCCGGGTACCGACCCAGGTAATCTGCAATGCTTGTAAGGGCTCGGGTGCTAAGAAAGGCAGCAGCCCGAAAACCTGTTCCACTTGTGGCGGGCATGGCCAGGTGCGTATGCAGCAGGGGTTCTTTTCGGTGCAGCAGACCTGTCCCACCTGTCGTGGTAAAGGTACGGTTATCGATGATCCCTGCACGGTCTGTCACGGTGGTGGCCGGGTTCAGCAGCACAAGACTCTCTCGGTCAAAGTGCCACCCGGTGTGGACAGTGGCGATCGCATTCGATTAGCGGGGGAGGGTGAGGCAGGCGATGCCGGAGCATCCCCGGGTGATCTCTATGTGCAGGTGGCGGTCAAAGAGCATGCAATCTTTTCTCGTGAGGATAATCACCTGTTCTGCGAGGTTCCGATCTCTTTCGTTATCGCTGCATTGGGTGGTGAGCTGGAAGTTCCCACCCTGGATGGGAAAGTGATGCTTCGGATTCCTCACGGAACCCAGTCCGGAAAAATGTTCAGGATGCGCGGTAAAGGGGTCAAGCCAGTTCGGGGTGGGCCGGTGGGCGATCTCTTGTGTCGGGTCATGGTGGAAACCCCCATCAACCTCTCCGATGCCCAGAAAGCGCTTCTGAAGGAGTTTGAACAAAGCATGGAAGGTACGGGAAGCAAGCACAGCCCCCATTCCTCCAGCTGGCTCGACGGGGTCAAGAAATTCTTCGAGGGTATGGGCTTCTAGAACTGAAAAACGAGTACAGGTCACAGACTGTCGTCCTATTTCCGTGTGCCGGCTGGAATGGTCTAATTCTTACCGTTTAACGACAAGGTGATGGGGAGCATGCGTGCATGATTCTCATCAGCGAAGCCCATAATCAGGAGGGAACAATATGATACGAGTGGCAGTGGCGGGTGCGGGTGGCCGAATGGGCAAGGCGCTGATCGAAGCGGTAACCGAGCGGGAGGGACTGGTCGTGGGGGCCGCTACTGAGCGACCCGGCAGCAGTCTGATTGGGGCAGATGCGGGAGAGCTGGCGGGTACCGGCAACAATGGCGTGGTGCTGTGCAATGATCTGGCGACGGTGGTGGATGATTTTGATGTCCTGATCGATTTCTCGACCCCCGCTGCCACCATGGCACATGTTGATATCTGCCAGGCTCAGGGTAAAGCGATGGTCATAGGTACCACAGGACTGTCCGGTGAGCAAAGTGAAAAACTGAGACGGGCATCCGGTGATATCGGTATCCTGTTTGCACCCAATATGAGCATTGGTGTCAATCTCTGCTTCAAACTTCTGGATCTGGCCGCGCGGGCAATGGGAGATGAAGTGGATATCGAAATCATCGAGGCCCACCATCGGCACAAAGTCGATGCCCCTTCCGGCACAGCGCTGCGAATGGGTGAAGTGGTGGCTGACGCGCTCGGACGCGATCTGAGTAAGTGTGCTGTCTACGGCCGGGAAGGTCACACCGGGGAAAGGAGCCGGGAGAGCATTGGATTCGAGACTATTCGGGCAGGTGACATAGTGGGTGAGCACACGGTTATGTTTGCCGCTTTGGGTGAACGTGTTGAGATTACCCATAAAGCCTCGAGTCGCATGACATTCGCCAATGGTGCAGCCCGCGCAGCAGGCTGGATAGTGGCTCGTGGCAAGGGTCTGTACGACATGCAGGACCTGCTCGGATTGAGAGACTGACTACCTGAAATTAGCCAACGCCCCCCTCGATCCAATCATCGATCTGCGACTGGTGCCCTGGCGCTTCTACACGGCATGGTTGTTCATTGCCAGTCTGGGTGGCAGACGAGACAAGAAAGAAAGTCGGCTGGAGGTTTGATTAAACCGAATCGGTCTCTTTAAAATGCCGTCTGCAGACTCCCTCTTCTGTAGTATTTTCCCCAGGCGGGACAGTACACGGGTTTTTACCAAAGACAATCGAGCCGACGGGGGGCATTATCGCGTCAGACTCACGAAAAGTTCTGGCAGTTTCCGGGGGAGGCTTTCAACCCGGTCTATGACGGTGAACTGATCGCCAAAAATATCCTGCACATAATTGTCTGCGTGGGGATCCAGATTGACGCAGAAGCTGTAGATTCCCTGTCGATCCAGTTCCTGGACCGCCTTGTGGGTGTCTTCGATCAGCAGGCGCTCGTCCGCTTCATCGATGTCATGGGGTTCGCCATCGGTGAGAATCAACAACAGTTTCTTTTCTGCCTTACGGGCTTCCAGGTAATGGGCTGCGTGGCGCATGGCCGCTCCCATGCGGGTGGAATAGCCTGCCTGCATCCCCGCCAGGCGCGCTTTGACCCGGTCGTCCCAGGGTTCACTATAGCCTTTAATGTGCTGGTAACGTACTTCATGCCGGGTATTGGACGAAAACCCGGCAATGGCGAATTCGTCACCCAGGTGTTCTATGGACCAGCCGAGCAGGGCTACCGCCTCCTGGCTGAGTTCCCGAATCGTCTGATTGCACCCCTCCGGAATTTGATTGAGGGATTCCGACAGATCCAGCAGCAGCATGACGGCGATGTCCCTGCCATCGTGACGGTGGCTCATATTGATCCGTGGATCGGGTTGGGCGCCGCCTCTGAAATCGATCAATGAACGGATGGCTACATCCAGATCCAGTTCGCTTCCTTCTTCCTGGTAGCGTATCCGGACGTATTGCTGGGGTTTGAGCAGGTCCAGAATACGCCTCAGATGTTTGGCCAGCGCCTGATGTTTGTCAAGAAGACGATTGATCAGTGCCACTTCACCGGAAGGATGCAGGCTCTCGTAGAGGCTGACCCAGTCAGGACGATAGAGTCTGCTCTTGTAGTCCCACTCCGGATAGAGTCGCGGAGGCAGTCGGCCACTCTCTTCTGTCTTTTCGGGTCGGCGCTCTTCGTCAAACTGCTCTTCTTCATCCCCTTCCTCGATAAAGCGCCACATGTGGCGATTATCGTCCCGATAGTCAACTTCCGTATCCGTAAAATAGATACTGGAGGAAAGATCGGCCTGGCGTCGGGTGCGGGCGATATAAGAGATCGCCAGCGCTGCCGCGTCACCGGTGCTATGGATCTCCTGCTGCATGAGTTGATAAAAACGCGAAACGAACTCCAGCAGATCGGGATTGCTGTAACCGTGTTTGGGGTTGAGCACCGCGTAGGAGAGCATGGCCAGCCGATGCCGGATGCATGATTCTTTCTCCGGATCACAATCATTTTCACCGGGCGCCGGGTGCAGGCGTAACCAGAGACTCTCCAGTCCGGGATACTCAAGCCGGGCCAGGTACTCGACACGGCTGTCTTCGAAAACCTCGATTGCGATCCGCTGAAACGGGCTGTAATTGTCAGCGACAATCACAGTAGTCCAACGTTTGTGCGCGGCAATGTGGGCGAGCAGCGCACGATAGCGATCAATTCCCCTGACCTGGCTGAGATCGTCATAGACATCCGGAACACGAATCCCGCGATCATCGAAATAGGGTAGTGGTTTGCGTAACTGATCGTAAGCGCTGGTATAGGGAACGAACAGTTCATCCCGGTTCCACAGCGCTCTCATATAGAGGTCCAGTTTGCGCTCATGATCCATATACAGCGTGCCATGGCGCTCGCGCTGGAGGATGGCACGGCTGTCTGGTGACTGCAGGCTGAAATAGTCCCGCTGACGTTCCGGATGATTCAAATAGTGCTGAAGTCCGTATTCCAGCCAGTTGTGCAGACCCTGAATTGAGAGTTCATTCAATAGACCTGGAATTCGCTCCAGCAGGTCAACCAGGCTGGGACTTGGAATCGTCGCTGCCTGATTGCCGTGTATGGAACTGCTGGTACGTTCCATGAAATCGAGCACCAGTTCGCAATAATAAGTCAACATCTCCGGGCTGCCAAGCCGCCGGGCTGCTTCGGCTATCGTCTGCAGGAAGGGAGGGATTGCTCTGCCGTTGGGACTGCGTGATAACTTCCAAACGGTCTGGGAGATGAGGGAGAGGGATTCCTCTCCCAGTTGCCGGGCCACCTGGGGCATCTCCTCGAGATAGGTCAGCACGGGCTCGGCCCCACGCCCGATCATGCAGATCAATGAGGCGCCGTCCAGGTAGTCCTTGACGCCCTTTTCCGACAGGCAGCCTACCGCAGCCGACATACATTCAGTAAAAATCGAGTCGATCTGCTCGAAGTTGCAGGTAAGCTGCCCGCGGTAGGCCTGGAGTCGTTCAGTATCCACAATCAAGCCAGCAATAATCCTGTGAAAGCGAGAGAAACGACAGTAGTGGTCGTTTTTGAATCAGGCAAAAACGGCGTCGATGGCATGACACAGGGTTGATCGAATATCCCCATCGTCGGTGATCGGATCCACCAGTGCCATCCGGCAGGCCGAGCGAGGTGTCACCCCCTGTTTGATCAGCCGTGCTGCGTAGACCAGCAGGCGCGTGGATACGCCTTCGTCCAGTCCATGGCCTTTCAGATTACGGGCGGTACCGGCAATCTTCACCAGCTGGGTGGCCGAATCCAGTGGCGTATCCGTTTCCCTGGCTACGACCCGGGCTTCCAGCGAGGCCTCAGGGTAGTCGAAAACCAGGGAAGAGAAGCGCTGTTTGGTGGACTGCTTCAAGTCTTTCATGAGTGACTGGTATCCCGGGTTGTAGGAGATGACCAGCTGGAAGTCCTGATGTGCGGATACCAGCTCGCCTTTCTTGTCCAGGGGCAGGGTACGGCGGTGATCGGTGAGCGGGTGAATCACTACTGTGCTGTCCTGCCGGGCTTCAACGATCTCATCGAGATAACAGATAGCACCGATACGCGCTGCCACTGTGAGTGGGCCATCCAGCCAGCGGGTGCCATCGGCATCCAGCAGAAAACGGCCCACCAGATCGGAAGCGGTCATGTCTTCATTGCAGGCTACGGTGATCAGCGGTCTGTTCAGCTTCCAGGCCATATACTCAACGAATCGTGATTTTCCGCAGCCGGTTGGACCTTTGACCATGACGGGGAGGCGTTCTTCATAGGCCGCCTGATAGAGTAGAACCTCCTCGCTCTGAGCCTGGTAGAAGGGTTCTTCGCTGATACGGTACTGGTCGATATCGGTCATGGCTGATACTCGGATACGCTATCCCAGACGAAGGAAAGCCTGGGGGAAGGGCAGGGAGCTTCCATTGTCTTCCCTTTTTGTTGCCGGGACCAGGTATATCGGGGCTGGGAAAAACGGGAGCCCCCGTCGGCGGGGGGGGCGGTACCCATCAATGGGACGTGTCGATGAATATCCCATTGACGGTGTACCAGTGCAGACTCGGGTATAGAAACTACTTGTGAGCTGTGGAGGCTCCCAGCTTATCGCGCCAGCCGGGGTAGAGCAGGTCGGCGTCACTCGGGAAGGACTCGAAAGCGCGTGCGAATTCTCTGTGTTCCTTCGCGAACTCAATGGGATCGGCACCTGCTTTCCAGCACTCGTAGGCCTGGCGCAATGAGGTCGCTCCTGCCGCCGGGCTGTCGATATGACCGTAGGATCCACCGCCGGAGGTGTTGATCACGTTACCGTGTCCGAGATTTTCGAAGAATCCGGGTAGCCGCAACGCGTTCATGCCGCCGGAGATGATCGGTGTGGTGGGTTTCATGCCGTGCCATTTCTGATAGTAAACCGGGCCCTGGCATTCATCACGCTCGATCATGTAGGCTATTATTCTGTCATCAGCTTCACCTTCCATCTTGCCGTAACCCATAGTGCCGACGTGGATTCCGGATGCACCCTGGAGGCGGGCGATCTTCGCCAGCACAAAAGCGGTGTAGCCCCTGTTGGATGAAGGTGAAGTAATCATACCGTGTCCGGCACGGTGGTAATGCAGGTATTGGCCGGAGTACTGCCGACGGGCTGTGGTGATCATTCCCGGACCACCCACGAAACCGTCCACCAGGAAGGCTACTTTATCGGCATCGGAGCCGAAAGTCTCGAGGATGAAATCGGCTCGGGCGCACATCTCGAAGTGATCATCGGCGGTGATGTTGGCAGAAAACAGTTTTGCTTCGCCGGTTTCGTCCTGGGCCCGCTTCATCGAGTCGTAAACCAGGGGGTAAACTTTCTTTGCCGGGCAGAAAACCTGGTTCCCCTGAGGTTCGTCATTCTTGATGAAGTCGCCACCCAGCCAGAACTGGTACGCGGCGGCGGCAAAAGGCTCGGGTCTCAGTCCCAGTTTGGGTTTAATGATGGTTCCGGCGATATAGCCTCCGTCCTTCATCGGGCGACCCAGGATACGCCACATGTCGGTGATATCTTTCGCAGGGCCGTCGAAGAGCTGGATTCCACGACCGGGTATGTGAAAATCGATGATTTTTCCGTATTCGATATCTCCCATTCCCTGGTTGTTACCGATACACAGGGTTAGAAAGGAGACGATCATCATCCGGCCATCGGTGATATTGCGGTCGAAAAGATCCAGGGGATAGGCTATGCGCATATCCTCATTGGCTTCGTCGATGTAGTAGACCAAAGCATCGATACCCTTGGTAAAGTCGTCGGTGGTGGAGACTTCAACATTGGTACCTGTCGAGGACTCGGCAGCAAAGTGAGCCGCGCCTTCCAGATAGCCCACACCTGCCTTCGGTTTCATCTTATAGGCGACGAGAATATGCTCGCCATCAGCGATCAGATCTTCTTCCTTCAGGCTAAGATCGGAGTAACGACTGGATTGGTCTAGTGCCATTGTGTGATCCTCTTGTATTGCAAGTGCATCAGAAGTGTGGTCGTCCCGGGGACGACGGGTCAGGGTTATCTATCCGATTTCAGGGTTGTCTATGCAATTGATAAATAACCCTGAAAAAATTAGGTAAAAGATACTAAACGCATTTGTATTATAAGTGAATTTTAAATTACTT
>JAAELC010000081.1 GCA_024227135.1 Gammaproteobacteria bacterium | reverse complement strand
TCCGGGGTGAACAGCCGCAGGTTGTCTTTGAGTGTCTGAAGTTTGTAGTACTTCTCATCCATCCAGTCACTGTGGCCGAGCATTTGGCGAATGGTGTTGTGTTGGTTGGCCAATTCCTGGATACGGTCGTAGTCGGCATTGAGTCCCAGTCTGAGAACGCCGAGCACGAAGATCTGCCATTGCGACATCCCGGGGCGACCATTGTTGGGGTCGGCCTTACTGTTCTCCTCGGCATCTTGCCGTTCGGGAAGAACCTCTTCGAGTATGGCAAATACCGCCCCGCGTACCTCGGGCGTCATATAGATATGCTGAAGTCCCAGCAGCATCTGTGGAATATCGTCACGGGATTTCGGGTCCAGCCGGATGGCGCCGATATCCAGTTCGCCTATCTGTAATTGCCGGTTGATTACTGTGCGCATGGGAATTTCACTGGGTGAAGATTTGAGTTTTTTACCATATTCTCCGCACCTGAACACTACACTCAAGTCTGCGGCCGTTCGGACTGTTCTTCAAAATCAATGGGTTAGTGCGCCAAGCAAAGCTTGGTGCTTCTTTCCGGGTGCAAGTCCCGGCCGGGAGAGGGATCAGGATGATCTCTCGTAAGGGCTAACCACCCACCCGTATCGAGTGTTGGGAGCCTCTGACGGACAGCGTTGCCAATGGTAGGGAGACTGCAGCAGACGTGAACAACAGGGGTGAAGCGTACACAGAGAATTTTGCAGGCCAGAGGGGTGGCGCACCACCCTGAAGCGATTTCAGCCTCGTTAATGATAATAGAGCAGATGCTGACAGTGTTAACTTCCTGGAAGCCAACACAGAGGAATCGTTAGTCGATGCTATGGACGAGATAGAGTGGCACTGCCGGGAAACCAGGCAGGAAACGGAGAAAACAAACATCGTCCTAAGGTATGGGCAAGGTGAGATTCCCGAGGGTCTGTCGGGGTCGAAGCGCCTGGCATGTAAGAAGAGAAGTATCAGGAACTTGGGAGCCCCCATCGGCTCCCGGGAGCGAGGTAGGGTATGCGGTTATTTAGGCACGCAAGGGGACTAAAATCGCCTGGGCGATTTTGAACAGCCGCAGGCTGGCCCGAAGGGTGAACCACAGGGAAGTGGCGAATAAACCCGGAAACGGAACTAAGCCGAAGCCTAAGCCTAAGCATTGTTTGCCGGGGAAGCCATCCTGACCGAGAAGGGAGGGAGGCCGAAAGTGGGTGGGGAGTCAGACCGGCTAATAGTACTCTGAGCACGGGAGAGCCGTGTACATGGGGAAGGGGCCGGCAAAGTTACGCAGCCTGCAAAGGAAATTTCACCCAGACACGAAGGACTGGACCATGAAGCCAACCTCCCTGCAGGGAATAGTGAACAAAGCGGCATCGGATAAGGCACATCGGTTCCGAAACCTATTTGGCATGCTGACAGTGGGGTATCTTCTATGGTGTTGGCAGTTTGTCAACAAGCGAGCGGCGAGCGGCGAGCGGTGTAGACCGCCAGGACGCACGCAGCTATCAGGAGGACCTGCGGGAAAACATCGAAACACTGGTGGCAGCGGTCAAAGAGGGGCGGTATCGGGCCAAGCTGGTGCTCAGAAGGTATATACCCAAACTCAACGGGAAGTTGAGGCCCTTGGGTATACCAGCCACAGCGGATAAACTGCTTCAGATAGGGGTATCCAAGCCACTGGAAGCGATCTACGAACAGGACTTTCTGGGGTGCAGTTACGGCTACCGGCCTGGAGTTGGGGCACTGGATGCCGTCAGAGACCTGAGCGCAGCGCTGAGAAGCGGACGTTATCACTACCTGGTAGAGGCGGACATCCGAGGCTTTTTCGATAATATCGATCATGAAAAACTGGTCGGGTTGTTGGAGCTGAGGATAGACGACAAACCCTTTATAAGGCTGATACGCAAATAGCTGAAGGCAGGCATATTGGAGCCGGATGGCGCGGTGAACTACCCTGAAAAGGGCTCACCACAAGGCGGGATCGTTACGCCGGTTACAACTGTGCATAATTGAACCTCCCGTTTCTGGCGATGATGTGCGGCTGGATACATTATTTGCAGGGGCTTCTGGATCTATTCGGAATACGACAACCACTTCCTCCTTGTAAATCTCTACACGTTTGACAAGCGCTCTGATGATCTCGCGCTTAGTATTGAAATCTACAGCTTCGAGTGTAACATCTACTTTTTTAGCAAATTCCTCAAGTCGATTAATCACCAGGAACAGTTCGTGCTGCACACCTTCAGTTTTAATATTTCGCTCAATCTGTTCGTCGATCTGTGCGAGCTTCATTTTTAGGCCTTTTATTTTTGGCTCGAATTCCTCTTTATCGATAATACTGCTGGCGCAGCTATCGATCAAACGTGATTTACCCTTTTTCAATAGTGCTTTCTGTTTCGTCAACACTGTCGTGTCAAATAAATTCCGGGTATCGCCTTCCATCCTGTTAAGACGATTTTCGTATTCTTTCTTTAGTCGCTTGGGATGCTTAATTGCATTGAGCCGAATGGCAATATCCGGTATCAATTGAAGACGCCTTATCGGGATGGCACGACGCAGGTCATCTTTGAGCCCTTCGATTTCATCGCTCGACTGGCGGCATTGGTGCCAAGACCCAGAGTCAATCTGATACGGTTTCACGGTGTGTTTGCCCCGAACAGCAAATACCGGGCAGGCGTGACACCGGCCAGGCGGGGAGGGGGGAAGGTTGATGACGCAGGGGAGAGCTCGGACGTGCCAACAGCGTCAGAACAGCGTGCTGCTATGAAGTGGGCGCAGCGCTTGAAACGGGTATTCAACATCGACATTGAAAGGTGTCCAAAGTGTGGTGGGTCAGTGCGAATCAATCGATTAAACTCACAACTGAGGAGTCCGGGGCCAGCGGCAGGGCGCTTGCCACGGGTGCGGTCCTGGATCCCTTTTTCTTCCGCGATTTGCCAGATGATTACGAAATCAACGTCAAAAGCACGATAAGTGCCGGCACGAAATTACAATTGGACAATCAAGGCACGTTTGAGCCGTGGATGGCGGATGGTTATGAGGTACTCCAGCGTTACACAGGCAGTTCTACGATTCCCGGCCTTGAGACCCTGTTTGACGTTACTATAGGCGCGGGGTATGCAGCTGATCAGTCAGTCGGTATAGCAGTCGACTTCGTCACTAATCTGGCATTGGAACTGGACGATGCTGCAGCAAGTACCAGCTTAATCGATGAATTCACGTTTGATAGTGCGACAAATACGTTCACCTTGCTGGACGAATTCACTATTTTTGATGGCTTGTTTCCCAGGCCGGTTGGTGTGACGGATTTTGATTTGAGCTTTAACGTTAGCTCTGTCCTGACATCAGAAATATTGACTGGTGATCCATCACGCTTCGTCTATGAACCCTACCGCGATGGCAACACTGGAACTGTACCAGTCCCTGCGCCCACCGCTCTTATTATTGCAGGGCTGATTGCATTGCGTTGGCGTAACAAAATAAGGCCTTGATCATAACTCCGGCCACTGCTGTCATGCTGCCACCGGCATGAGATAGGGCTGCCTGGGCGGACGCGGTCGTCGGCTGCGCGGTCGCGGTGGCAGGGGCATACGATCGATAAGTTGCTCGAACAGCGGTGTATGGGCACGGCCGAAGAACCGCTCGGCGGCGGTGGTGCCGTCGGCACGCCGGATATGGAAGTTGTGCACGGCCGTGAGCGCTGCGAGCTTGCTGTCACCGAGGCGGTGGCAGCCATGATGATACAGCGAGAGTTGGCCGTTGCGCCCCTCCACGGCGGAGCTCTGTTCAATAATCTGCTTGGCTATGGCTTTCTGGCAGCCCATTGCATCAATGGTCACGATACAACCGTTAATATCCAGCAGCTTGAGTAATTCCGGAATCGCTGTGATCTCATTGGACTTCTCATCTGTTTTGACCTGACCCAAGACTAAACTATTTTCGGCGGCCCAGGCGCTGACCATATGAATGGCTTTCTTTCCAATGCCACGATCATGCGATCGCCGAAGCGTTTTGCCATCAATCGCAATAACACCCTCAATCGTACCGGCAACATCCCGTACCCATTCTATAAAGCATTCCTGGAAAGCTGATGGGGAGATCCGTGTAAACACCCGTCGAAAGGTATCATGGGAAGGAATACCGGAAGGCAATTGGAGAAACCGACGGAACCACTCTTGCTTTGCTTTTCCAAAACCTTCGATGCTATTCCAGTCGTCCGCTCCACAAAGAATCGCTGTGATTGCGATGACGATGATATCCACCAACAGGTGATTACATCTTCCTGTTACCCGGGGATCTGGAATAATGCTTACGTATTCCAGCAAGGAGTTAGAATTCGTTGGATCATCGCTCATGATAGGCCCTGATGAAGTGTGAGCAGTGCACTTCATCTTGTATTTCGGGCTTCTAAATGTTCAGCTGTTTTTTTATTCTATATAAATCAATAACTTTTGGTGCGTTTGCCCTGGGGGTGGCTGGATAAGCTTTGGCGAAGCCTGCCGCCTACCCTACTTCAAGCTGATTGAAATTGTTAAACAGTATCAGGAGGACCTTCCGGCAGTGCCGTGCGACAGCAGTAAGACTCAGCAGGTGTTGCTGAATATATTGCGCAATGCTGCCCAGGCAATGCGGAAGGTGGGAGTGGAACATCCCCGGATAGTGGTGCGTACACGTCACGATAAAGTGCACAATCTGGCTTGCATGGAAATAGAAGACAATGGGCCGGGTATGGATGAAGGTATGCGTAAACGGGTATTCGAACCCTTTTTTACCACCAAACCGGTGGGTGTGGGGACCAGTCTGGGGTTGAGCGTGTCCTATTTCATCGTTACGGAATATCATTGGGGCGAGATGACGGTTCATTCTCGTCAGGGCGTCGGAACTAAATTTAAAATCAGCTTGCCACTCAGTGGGAGCAGAAATGGGCGCGAGGGTACCCAGGGAGGAAATATATAACGGGGCCAAACTGTAACCTGTGAATATCAGCATCTCCGAATTGTCGATGGCCAGCCAAGGTATAACGGATGGATGAAGAAACGCCCTTCCTCCCCGGTTCATCCAAGACCACCCAGGCATCAGACAGTCGCCGGCCCGGCCGATCATCAGATCATGCGCCGATTCTAATCCTCCAGACTGAAGATCCAGTAACTACGCTGCGCAGTTCATCCGGCGCAATTTTTGAATAACCATTAGGGTCGCGGAAATTAATAAGTATTCAGAATTTGCGCTGGATTTTGGTTCAGATTCAAGGCGTGGAAAGGGGCGCATAGCTA
>JAAELC010000080.1 GCA_024227135.1 Gammaproteobacteria bacterium | reverse complement strand
TGGAAAACGGCAAATGGACTGTATCGATGAATCCACGAATACCACTAACTACCTGGCGATGATGCAGAAAGACAGACTCTTGAAGTGGCACCGGCTGGAAGATCGTTCGACTCGTGGCTTTTTCATTTTTGGCATGCCCCATACAACGGCGGTAATCAATGACCGTTCAACCGGCCTGATGTGGGCTGTCGACTCCTGGTTTCATGACAACGGTGTACCCCCTGAAATTCTTCCGCTGGATCAATGGCGGGGCGGCTGGGAGCCCGAGTCTGTCATCCGGTCAACGGTAACGGATCGCTGATCCGGGTAAAAAATATGCTTGTCGACGCCAAAGCACTGGTTCGCACTTTCGGAGAAAAGGATACCCAACGGTCGGTTTTAAAGGGTATCGATTTCCAGGTGAGTGAGGGGGAATGTGTCGCACTACTGGGCCGCAGCGGCTCGGGTAAATCTACATTGCTCAATTTGATCGCCGGAATCGATACCCCCGATGGTGGTTCGATCTCGATCAAGGGTCGGTTTATCGACAAACTCTCAGAGCGGGATCGTACCCTGTTCCGACGCCGGCACATCGGTTTTGTTTATCAGTTGTTCAATCTGATTTCCACATTGACCGTAGCGGAGAATATCGGTTTACCTCTTGAATTAAACGGGATTCCGGAGCCTGGGATCAGAGAAAGGGTCGATCGGCTGCTTCTGGATATCGAACTACCCGACCGTGGTGCAGCGTTCCCCGATCAACTGTCGGGTGGGGAGCAGCAACGGGTCGCCGTTGCCCGGGCTCTGATTCATGAACCGGCACTGATTCTGGCGGACGAGCCAACCGGTAATCTGGATGCGGAAACCGGGCATCACATTCTCAATCTTTTAACCGGGATTTCCCGGCAGTACGGAAAAACCCTGATCATTGTGACTCACAGCCTCGCCGTGGCCCGGACTGCCGACCGGGTGGTGACTTTGAAAGATGGCGCTTTAAGTTCGACTGAGGGTGACTTTGCGTGGTAGGCCGCCGCATTTTCCGGTCGGGATGGCGGCATCTTATCCGCCACCGTTGGCAATCCGCGCTTTCAGTTCTCGGTATCATGCTCGGTGTTGCGGTTGTTACGGCTGTGGATCTGGCCAACCAGAGCGCAACCCGCTCTTTCGAATTGTCCATGGAGCAGGTGACCGGCCGGGCTACCCATCAGATCGTTGGGGGACCCACAGGGATACCCGACCCGTTGTATGTGGATCTTCGAGTGCGCCAGGGCTTGCGATCGAGTGCGCCAGTCGTGGAAGGTCTGGTGAAAGTCCGTGGGGAAACCTTCACTTTGCTGGGACTGGACCCTTTTGCGGAGCGGGCATTTCGACCCTTCGTAGGCATTGGTAACGGAAACGGTCAGTGGGTGCAGACTTTGCTGGTTCAGCCCGATGCCCTGATGGTATCGGCTGTGAGTGCACGGCGGTTGGGACTGGTCGCCGGTGATAAGATCCAGGTCGAAGCCGGGGGCAGGATGTGGGATCTGCAAGTGGCAGGTATCACAGGCAGTCCGGAGAACGCCGCGCTTGACGGATTGTTGGTGAGCGATCTGTCAACGGCCCAGGAGGTTCTGGATCGAGTGGGTCGGCTTGATCGTATCGACCTGATTCTGGATGACAGCGAATTCGCCAGGTGGTCTCGAGAGTTGCCGGAATACGTCGATCTGGTGACGCCCGAAACCCGGTCCGCCGCGATGTCGAAGATGAGTGAATCCTTTCAGACCAATCTCCTGGCCATGAGTCTGCTGACACTGCTGGTCGGGGCGTTTCTGATCTACAACGCGATGACCGTTTCTGTGCTCCAGCGTCGAGGCGTGTTGGGTATGTTGCGGGTATTGGGTGTTACCCGGGGTGAGCTGTTTCGCCTGGTATTGCTGGAGGCGCTGGTGATCGGGTTGCTGGGAACCCTGCTCGGTATGATGCTGGGCATTCTATTGGCCGATGTGTTGCTGAGCCTGGTGACCCGTACGATCAATGATCTCTATTTTACCCTCACCCTGTCCGATCTGGCTGTCACGCCCGCTGGCATGCTGAAAGCGGTATTTCTGGGGATCGCAACTACACTGGTGGCAGCGATAGTTCCCGCCCTGGAAGCAGCACGATCGAGCCCGCTGGCAGTCACCCGTCGATCTCACTTGGAGCGGCAGGCCCATCGTTTGCTGCCCTGGCTGATGCTGGCCGGTGTGGCGGTGCTGGCAGTGGGACTGCTGATGCTGGGGCTGCCCGGCAGGGATCTCACGCTGGGTTTTTTTGCCCTCTTTCTGATTATTATCGGATATGCATTCATGGTACCCCTTTCGGTGGTGCTTCTATCACGATTGTTTCTGCCGCTGCTCAGGAAAGGATTCGGTACGGTCGGCAGATTAGCCGGCAGGGGTATCGATGCATCACTGAGTCGTACCGGTCTGGCAGTCGCGGCTCTGACCCTGGCCGTTGCTGCCACTGTGGGAATGGGTATCATGGTATCCAGCTTTCGGAGTACCGTGGCTGACTGGCTGGAGCAGACCTTGCAGGGCGATTTATACGTTTCCATACCCCATCGGGCATCCAGACGTGCAACCACACCGTTACCTCCAGGGCTGCCGCAACAACTACTGTCTGTTCCCGGGGTCAGGGAACTCAGCCTGGGGCGTAGCGTCCGCGTGCGGGCCGGCGGCAGGACCGTAAACCTGCTGGCGATCGATATGGCCTCCACCAGTTACCAGGGTTTCAGGTTCAAAGGCCCCACGGTACCCGATATCTGGGCACGTTTCGATTCAGGTGAAGTGATCCTGGCATCTGAGCCTTTTGCCTATCACAACCGGTTGCAAATCGGCGACGATGTAGCCCTGCTGACAGCCACGGGTATGAAACGAATGCCTCTGGGGGGGATCTTCTTCGACTATGGTTCAGATCAGGGCATGCTGGTTCTGGAGGCCGGGCGGTATCGTGAAGACTGGCAGGATGACGAGGTATCCACTATCGGCATCTATCTGGATCAGGGGGCCGATGGGGATGGTGTGCTGACCGAGGTCCGGCAACGGGTCGGTGAACTCGATGAGCGCATCAGGGCAATCGCCAGCCGGGCTATCTTCGAGCACTCGCTGGAGGTGTTCGATCGGACCTTTACCATAACCAGGCTGTTGCGATTGCTGGTTATCGGGGTAGCCTTTGTCGGAATTCTCAGCGCTCTGATGACCTTGATGCTGGAATGGCGTCGTGAACACGCGATCCTCAGGGCAACCGGACTGCTTCCACGGCAGTTATTTCAACTGGTGACGTTGCAGACCGGATCCATGGGATTGATGGCAGGACTGTTGTCCCTTCCGCTTGGCTGGATCATGGCGGAAGTGTTGATTGACGTGATTAATCAGCGGGCTTTTGGCTGGAGTATTCAGCAGCAGTTACCCTCCGGAATTCTCATCGAGGCGCTGTTGTTTTCCCACGCCGCTGCGTTGCTGGCTGGCGTTTATCCTGCCCTGAAGCTGATGCGGACTGCGCCAGCGTCAGCCTTGCGGGAGGAGTGACAGGTGTTGAGATGGCTGGTCTTGATGGGGCTACTGCTGACGGGTTGTTCACCTGAGCCGGTCCAGACCGATGTTGTGCCGGTTTCCGGTCTGCTGGGGGGAGACGCAGCCGAAGGGTTTCAGCGGGCTTATAAGCCCCGAACGTTTGAGTTTCCCCGGGATCACGGTGTACACCCGGGTTATCGCAGCGAGTGGTGGTATATCACCGGCAATCTGTATACAGAGGAGGGACGCCGGTTCGGTTTTCAGGTTACCTTCTTTCGGTTTCAACTGGCACCGTCCACCGATGAGCACCGAAAATCCCGATGGGCCACGGATCACCTCTGGATGGCACATACCGCCATCTCCGATCCGTCGGCGGGGCAACATTACGCGGAAGAGCGCCTGGCACGGGGTGCATTGGGCCTGGCTGGGGCCTCAGCGGAACCTTTTCGGATATGGCTGGAGGATTGGCGACTCGAAGGCACAGAGGGTGGTTTTCCCTGGCAGCTGATGCTCGATGGCAAGGAGTTGGGCTTGCAGTTGCAGTTCAATCCGGTTCGGGCGCCTATGCTGCAGGGCAAGGAAGGGTTGAGCCAGAAAGGAGCAGCATCGGGTAACGCTTCGTACTACTACTCGATTCCACGCATGGAGACCCGGGGTATGCTCTCCGTGGATGAACACCATTACCGGGTAAGCGGGCTGTCCTGGCTGGACCGGGAGTGGGGAACCAGTGCGCTGGGCAAAGACCAGGTGGGTTGGGACTGGTTCTCCCTGCAGCTGAATGAGGGTGTGGATCTTATGTACTATCAATTGCGAATGGACTCCGGTGAATCCGCCCCCCAGAGTGCGGGTACCATGATGCATGCCGATGGCGCAGTATCGGTGCTCGGACCGAGTGATTTGAACCTGGCCCCCGAGCGTTGGTGGACCAGCCCGTCAGGTGCCCGTTACCCCATTTCCTGGAAGCTGACGGTCAGGCCTCTGAATCAGACCTTTCTGGTCACCGCCGTGATGGATGATCAGGAGATGGATCTCAGTGTGACCTATTGGGAGGGTGCGGTAGACGTGTTCGCTGAAGGGCGTCCCGCTGGCAGAGGTTATCTGGAGATGACAGGGTATTGAGTCTCAGGTAGATCATCATGCAGGAGCGACGCTGTTTACGAGTCCGGCAAACTCTAAAAGCGGGGTATCTACTCACGCCCCAGGGGCGATCTGTTCCGGAAGACGCCGTAAAAGCTTCCCTGTAGACTTGGCTTTGGCATCCCTGCCAGAGATACTTCCTTCACGTGCCTCCCATGGGGGGTAGTTTCCGGGGAGTGAGCAGATATAAAGCCGGATTGATGAGACAAGTCCTATGTGTACCATTGTCATGCTGCGGCGCCCTGGTCACCGATGGCCGTTACTGATGGCCACTAACCGGGATGAGATGCGGGATCGCCACTGGTTGCGCCCCGGCCGGCATTGGCCGGAATACCCTGGTGTGGTAGCTGGCTTGGACCAGCTGGGTCGTGGCAGCTGGCTGGGAGTGAACGACCATGGTGTGGTGGCGGCAGTAACCAACCGTACAGGTACGCTGGGACCTGACTCCGAAAAACGCAGTCGTGGCGAGTTGATTCTCAACGCCCTGGGCTATCCGGATGCGAACGCTGCGGCAGCTGGATTGTCCCAGCTGGAGTCTCTGGACTATCGGGGATTTAATCTCATCATTGCCGATCCGTCCGATGCCTACTGGCTTTCCAATACCGGCGGAGAATCGAGAGATGGGATTCTGTGTGAAAGGGTGCCCGAAGGGCTCTCCATGCTGACCGATCGGGATCTGAATGACCGTTGTTCGGATCGTATAGGGCGTTACTTACCTCGATTTCAAAAAGCAGAACCGCCGGACCCGGATGCGAGGGATGGCTGGAACATCTGGAAGGCGTTGATGAGAGATCGTCAATTTGATCCCGATTCGGGGCCGCGGAGCGCCATGACTTTATCGGATGGTGACTTCGCAACCCTTTCAAGCTCTCTGATTGCGCTACCAGCGCCTCACCGAATGGCTGATATTGCTATCGAGTGGTTGTTCGCTTCTCATGCCTCCGGTCATAATGGCTACTACCAAGTCGAATTATAAGAGTAATTCACGCCAGAAAGGAGAGGCCTCAATGCTTTCAAATTTTCTTATACCAGCGGGACATTGCCATTTCCCGGGAAAAGCAGTGGCGATGAACCGGTCTCGTGGTGCCCGGCTGAATTTAACTCGAACCTGTCTGGCCGGTTTTTTGTGGATAGGCTGTGCGGTTGGTGCCGTGGTTGCCGGGGAGAAAACAACCGAAGCCGAGGAATACCGCATCTCTTGTGCATCCTGCCACGGGCTCGATGGAAAAGGGGAAGGGAGCATGGCGTCCATCCTCACTGTAAAACCTTCAGACCTGACTACACTAGCGAGGAGGCACCAGGGGCATTTTCCCACCGAGAAGGTCTACAAAATGATTGATGGGAGGGAGGCATTCTATGCACACGGTAATCGCACCATGCCGGTATGGGGTATCAGGTATTTGAAGGACCACGCATTGCGATACGGTGATGAAGGTGGTGAACAGACCGTCCAGGCACATATACTGAAGCTGGTGGAGCATATCCGCTCGATTCAGGAGTAGTGGTGCCCTGAGAAAGCCGGGAACGCAAGGGCGGTGCATGGGTTTACCTGTGGGGAAGTCTGGCGTTGAAATCTGCGGATAAAAATATCAGACGAAGACAGGACTGCCCCTCAGTCGGGGTGGTATCAGGATATTACTCTACCCAGTGGTGGTCGGGCCTTCTTCTCCAGTTCGATCTGCTGGACGATCCAGTCGTGGAAAGCTTTCATGCCGTAGGTCATTTTCCGGTTTTTTTGATAAGCAAGATAAAACGCCCGGTCTGAGTTCAAATCCAGTTTGAAGGGTATCGTCAGCAAACCGTAGTGCAGTTCGTGCTCGACCAGCCCCCGGTCCGTGAGCGCTATGCCAATACCTTCCACGGCGGCGCTGATCGCCAGTGCGGTACTGGAGAAGGTCTGGCCATCGTCAGCGGGACCCTCCGTGATACCCAGATTTTCGAGCAACTCACTCCACTCCCCGCTGCGACTGGTAATGTGCAGCAGGCAGTGATTTTTCAAGTCCGCCGGTGATTCGAGGGGCGTTTCCTGCTCCAGAAGACGAGGGCTGCACACCATGACCATGGAAACCCCTCTCAGGTAGTGTGCTTCGGTGTCCTCCCATTCATTCTGCCCCAGATAGATCGCCATGTCCGTATCTGACTGGTTGAAATCCACCCGGGCATTAGTGGCACTCAAGCGCAGTTCCACATCAGGGTGTTGTTCCTTGAATGCGCTGATTCTGGGAATCAGCCATCGGGTAAGAAATGCCGGGGCGACATCGATATTGACGGTACTGACATTGGGACGTGCCATCAACCGTCGGGTCGCGGTTTCGATCTCCTCCAGTGCATGCTCGATGGATGCCAGGTATTTCTCTCCTGCCGCGGTGAGAATGACCTGGCGGTTTATTCTGGTGAAGAGTGTCGTTTTAAGAAACGCTTCCAGGGATTTAATCTGATGGCTGATTGCGGAGGGGGTTACGTGCAGGGACTGGGCGGCCTGATTGAAGCTGCTGTGACGGGCGGCTGCTTCAAAACTTCGCAAGCTGTTTAGCGGCGGCAGGCGTCTGATCTTTAGCTCCTTTTTGATGAATATAATTCAACTGTTTCGTGAAAAAGAATCGTTTGTACTATCGTAGTGGATGATTAATATATACACAAGCGGAGATTGTACGAGTAGTAAGTAAAAGTTTTATTTGAGAAATTTTGCCGATCCTGCGAGTGCCGGCGGGAAGTGATTGCCGGGTTTTAGTAGAACAATTTGTTGAATTATTTATAGGTAGTGTTGTGGAAAAATATACATACAAGGACATACATTTTAATGATTATGGCCGTGTTGACGTAGATTATTATATTCAGGTAGCTCACAGAGAGCGTAACAAAGTATTTGCTGATTTCTTTAGAACTGTAGGCAAGCGATTGTCGAAATTGTTCAGACATCATTCCGCAATGCCGTTAGATAATCGTTGCGCCCACTAAGATTTGCTTGAAACTTCGTTTTACAGGTTCCTCTCAAGACTGAGAGGAACCTCGGATTACAATTCTGCTGGTGCCCGTACCGGCAGGTTTTTGATTTCACGATGCAGGTAATGGGCTGTTTCCAGCAGGCGCTTTCGGCTTAACAGTATCTGGAGCCGGTTCCCCCCGCATTGGCGCCATAGCATTGCAGAGCGAATACCCGCAAGAAGCAGCGCACGGATTCGGTTGACGTTTTCCGTGTTCTGTAGATGCAATGGTTCTCCCTGAATCATAATCCTCGGTCGCAATGTACTGATGGTATTGGAATAAATATCAGCCATCCCAGCCAGAATATTGGGATGAAGCATCGGAAAGTGTTCGAGGCGCTCATTGGTGCTGCTGATGCCCTCCCCAAGCTGCTGCAACAAATCGGGCTGTTTGGATAATTTCCGTTCCAAGTGCAGGAGGGATATGACATAGCGGGTCATATCGATATTCCTGTTTTTTTCACCACTGAGTTGAGCCAGTAACGTCTTCAGCCCCTGAGAGACCCCGGGCAGCCCGCCGTAGACCGCTTCCACAGTATTGGCATTGATCTGAAACAGGCTGTAAATACTGGATTCCATAGCCTGACTGTCTGCCATACCACGTCGGGCGATTCTCGACGCCAGGTCCGCTGCTTGAAAGACCCCGGACAGGGCGATGCATTTATCTCTTTGTGTTTTCATCGATCTCGGGATTACCAGGATTCATCGATCGTGCCTCCACCCAGGCAGTCGTCCAGCAGATAAAATACCACTGACTGTCCGGGAGTGATGGCTCGTTGTTGTTTCTCGAACCGAACCTGGCATCGGTCATCTTCGACAGCGATGATTTCGCATCGCTGCAGGGGTTGGCGGTGCCGGATCCGGGCCAGGCAGGTTAAAGGAACGGTGGGAGGGTGACCTGCCACCCAATGCAGCTGTGATGCTGTCAGTGACGTTTTCAGCAGCAAGGGATGGTCGTGATCCTGAGCCACAATTAGTTTGTTCCCTGGGAGTTCTTTAGCGACCACGAACCAGGGTGCTTCAGTCGCACCGGCGCGACCGCCTATTCCCAGCCCTTTGCGCTGACCCAGTGTATAGTACATCAGTCCCTGGTGGTCTGCGAGATATCGACCTTCCGGAGTCTCGATTCTACCAGGTGTGGCTGGAAGGTACCGGCTCAGGAAATCCCGGAACTTTCTTTCTCCGATAAAACAGATCCCGGTGCTGTCCTTTTTCTTATGATTGGGAAAACCTGCCTGCCTGGCCAGATCCCTTACCACCCCTTTGTCGATATCACCCAGGGGAAACTGACTGGGGGTGAGCTGGGATTGTCCCAACATATATAGAAAGTAGGTCTGGTCCTTGTTCTCGTCTTTTGCGCGGCGCATATGAACTGTGCCGTCTTCAAGGGTCGTGCGGGCATAGTGGCCTGTGGCGATTCCCTTCGCGCCAAGGGACAGGGCGTGGTCCAGGAATGCCCGAAACTTTATTTCTCTGTTACATAGAACGTCGGGATTGGGTGTTCGTCCCGCTTTGTATTCTGCCAGAAAGTATTCGAATACCCGGTCCCAGTATTCGGTGGCAAAGTTGACGGTGTGCAGTGGGATTTCGAGACGTTCGGCTACGGCCTGGGCATCGCTGAGATCCTCCGCCGCGGCACAGTAGCCTTGCTCGTCATCCTCCTCCCAGTTCTTCATGAACAGCCCCTCAACCTGATATCCCTGATTTTTCAGCAGCAGAGCGGCAACGGAGGAATCCACACCACCGGACAGGCCGACGATGACTTTAGTCATGGTTGAGGTAGCGGATCAGTTCGAGAGGATGGGTGATACCCAGCAGATAGTCATCCAGACATTGCATCACCAGCGGACTGCGTAAACGCATCTTCTGCGCTGCCAGTTCTTCAGGCGTCATCCACAAGGCACGCAGTATATCGGTATCGAGAGGCTGATTCGTCCGTTGTTCGCCGCAGTCTCCATGAAAGCAGCAGCGCAGAAAAGTCTTGCCTTCCGGGGGCACCCGCCATTGGTATATTCCCACGATTCCACGGGGGGTGAATGCCCGTGCCGTCTCCTCAAGGGTTTCCCGGGTCACCGCGTCCAGAAGACTCTCTCCCGGCTCAAGATGGCCCGCAGGTTGATTCAGCACGATACCATCGTCTTCCGTCTGTTCTTCCACCATCAGGAAGCGCCCATCAACTTCTGCTATCGCGGCTACGGTAACGTGTGCTGTCCAGGTCATGGGGGAATTCTACCCGAAATCCCGGTGGTATTCGCTTTCTTCGGCGGGTTTTCCGCCGGATCGGAGCGAAACGGCCTCCTCAGGTATATCTCGATGGAAAAAATTGGGGAAAGTAGCCCGGACCGGCTCCGGGCTGGGAATTCCAGGGGGTCAGTTTGCGATGACCCGATTGCGTCCCTTCTGCTTGGCCTGGTACAGCGCCTTGTCTGCGCGCTGGAACAGGGCGCTACTATCGTCATCGGGCTCCAGGCTGGTGACGCCGAGGCTGACAGTGAGTGCCATCGTCTCATGCTTATGGGGATTCAGCTGTTCTACATTCTCCCGGATTCGCTCTGCCAGCTGAAGAGCGCCTTCACTGTCGGTGCCCGTAAGGAGTACGAGAAATTCCTCACCTCCGTATCTGAACAACATGTCGCTGTCTCTAATGGTACGGTTGGCGCACTGGGCGATGGCTCTCAGCGCCTGATCACCGCTGAGATGCCCATATTGGTCGTTGACCTGCTTGAAATGGTCGATGTCCAGCAGAATAACCGAAAGTGTCGTATCTTGGCGGCGTGCCAGTTCGATCTCTCTGTGGATGGCGGTGTCCATCGTCGCTCTGTTCTTGACACCGGTGAGGGGATCGATCAAAGCCGTTTGCAGCGCGCGGTAGTAGAGCAGTGCGTTGCGCAGCGGGTAGAGCAGCCCCGCCATCAGATTTTCGATGATTTCCAGTTCAGACTCTTTGAAAGGGTAGAACCTGAACAATTGCAGATCACCCAGTTCCTCGGAGGATACAACTAGCTGGTAATCACAGTGGTGGGGGCTCTGGTGGCCAAGCTCAATGTTTATTTCCAGTTCGGGTAACTGGTACACGATCCCATCAAAATTAACGAATTTTCTCAGTTCTTTACCAAAAAGTGCGATTAATTCGTTAGTTTCCAATGTTGTTTGAAGGATACCCGTGAGCGCCAGAACTTTTGATGCAAAGCGCTTCCTCGAGTCAGAGTTAATTTTGTATCTCGCTGGTGGATTTGCCAGTTTATTCAACTTTTCGGCGTTCTGCTGGTACTGTCCGTTCATAATCAGTTGGTCCACTCGAGTGGCTGGGAATACTTTCGTGAACAACCGAAGCGAGTTTCGTGCCAATATTATAATCAATATTAATAACAATGAGATAGATGCAAACAGTATTGCTGTGTCAAAAAAATGTCCTCCCTTTAGCGGTGCGGATGACGATCTCTTGCCACTCCCAGGCGTCTCTGAATAAGTCCTTTTCAAACTTCTCAGGGTATCAGCATCCCAGTGTTCCGGAACCCTGACTTTCGTTGAGAAGCTGCTGGTGTCAGCTTATTTCTCGTTGGTATCAAACGCCTGGGCTGTATAGCCCGCACTGTCAGGTCCCATCAGCCAGAGATACAGTGACATGGCTTTTTCAGGAATTTTCAGCGATTCAGGGTTTTCCCCTGGGTAGGCCAGGCTGCGCAGCTGGGTGCGGGTGGGGCCCGGGTCCAGACTGTTGACCCTGATATTGCTGCTGTCACGAGTCTCTTCGGCCAGCACCTGCATCAGTCCTTCGACTCCAAACTTGGAAACCGCATAGGCACCCCAATAGGCCTTGGCTTTACGCCCTACACAGTCCGCAGTAAAGATAATCGATGCATCGTCGGCTTTACGCAGCAGGGGCAGGCAGGCCTGAGTGAGCATGAAGGGGCCATTGAGATTGACCTGCATGACCTTATACCAGGTCTCGACGTCGTAGTCGTCGATACGACTGAGCAAGGCCAGTTGTGCTGCGTTGTGCAGTATGCCTTCCAGGGAGCCGAACTCTGTTTCGAGTACTTTGGATAGTTCGAAATAATCGTGATCCGTCGCACCTTCGAGATTCAGGGGGTAAATGGCCGGTTGTGCGCCTCCGGACTCCTCAATGGTATCGTAAACAGCCTCCAGCTTTGCCAGGGTTCGACCCAGCAATATGAGGGTTGCACCGTGAGCGGCATAGGCCAGCGCAGCAGCGCGTCCAATGCCGTCTCCCGCGCCGGTTACCAGAATAGTGCGGCCGGAGAGCAGGTTTTTCGGTGGATGGTAGTCTCGCATGGCTCAGTAAGTCCAGACAGAGTTGAACCGAAGATTGCCCCTTATCCTTTCTGCCTGGAGCAGCGGAGAGTGGGCACTCCCGGGTGATGTGTCAGGGTACAGGAATGGGTTAGTTTTTGAAAAAAAGAGCCGGAACAGACCGGTCAGATCTTCAAAAAGGGAAAGGCGCGAAGCCTGGCATCGGTTACAGCCTGTCATAGAGTGAATCAACCTTGGTGTTGTTACAGTCGTTTGAGCGTGACGCCATTTTAGACTAAATCGCCGAGCTGTAGGGAAGCATTGGTCTCCAGGCTGTTTTCAATGTAATCCGAGATCGGCCGGCACCGGGCTTTGCCGAGTGCACATCGAAGGTTCGAGGTACGGGTCAGTTGATGATTTTGTCGACAGCTGGCTGAAGCCAGTTCAGCACTTCCATTGGATGGCTGATGTAACCATCAGCCCCCCAGTCATGGGGATTGTCATCCTCATCGATATACCCGAACAGGGCGGCAAGGGTGATGTTGCCGGCCCTGTTGCCTGCCTCGATGTCCCGCTGGGCATCTCCGATGTACAGTGCGTTTGCGGGTTCATGCCCGGCGAGCCGACAGGCGTGTTGAATCGGCAGAGGATGTGGCTTTGATCGTGAGGTTGTGTCGCCGCTGACGATGACCACAGCGCGATCCTTGAAGCCCATCTGTTCCATCAGGGGCCCGGTAAGCCAGGAAGGTTTGTTGGTGACGATACCCCAGGGAATTTCCCGTTGTTCAAGTTGAGAGAGCAGTTCTTCCATTCCGGGAAACAGCCTGGTTTCCCGGGTGATATTCTGGAGGTAGGTATCCAGCAGTTGCTGGCGGTGCGCGGGGAAATCCAGATGATCGGACTCGATACCGAATCCAATTCGAATCAGAGCCACCGATCCGTGGGATACCCCGGGTTTGATGCGATCGAGAGTCAATGGCGTTTTGCCATTTCCGATCAAGGTCTGGTTGAGAGCATAAGCAAGATCAGGTGCGGTGTCAGCGAAGGTGCCATCAAGATCCAAAAGTACCAGGCTGATCGGGGAACGGCCGCCGGCGTCAGTTGTCGTCATCTTTATGGCAGCTGATCATGTAGTTGACGTCAACGTCTTGTTGATTGAGTCGATATCCCTGGGTCAACGGGTTGTAAACCAGGCCCGTTATGGAGTCAGTGTGAAGGCCGGCACTTCGCACACACTGGTCCAGCTCCGAAGGCCGGATGAATTTAGAGAAGTCGTGGGTTCCCTTAGGCAACAGCCGGAGTACATATTCGGCCCCGATAATGGCGAAGAGGTAGGATTTCGGGTTTCGATTCAGCGTCGAAAAAAACAGTTTGCCGCCGGGTCTGGCCAGTCGGGAACAGGCAGCCACAATCGATTCGGGATCGGGCACATGTTCGAGCATCTCCATGCAGGTCACCACATCAAATGACTCAGGGGTCTCTTCGGCGAGACGCTCCACCGGTATCCGCTCGTAGTTGACCCTGAGACCGGACTCCAGGAGGTGCAGTCGCGCAACTTCGAGGGGGGCCTCCCCCAGATCGATGCCGGTCACCTCGGCCCCTTCCCGAGCCATGCTTTCGGCCAGTATGCCACCACCACAACCTACATCCAGGACCTTCTTACCCTCGAGGCTGACCACTTCCTGGATGTAGCCGAGTCGCAGTGGATTGATTTTGTGCAGTGGCTCGAATTCGCTGTGAGGATCCCACCAGCGTGAGGCCAGTTCCTCGAACTTACTGATTTCGGCATGATCTACGTTGATGGTGCGTTCGTTCATTAGGCTGATGCTCTTGATGGGAGTCCATCAGGATTATAACCAAACTGGTGTTAAAGTGGCTGGTTTGATCAATCTCGAACATTTTGAAATGCTCTTAAACGTTTATCTATTGTTACATCTGAATTACTATTCGCCCACCGATTGGCTGGTAAGGGTCGTGGCACTCAGCAGATATCCCGGAATTGTGAAGGATATCTGCCCGTTTTCTACCGTGGTCCCGAGTCACTATCGGAGGATCGTTTTCAACTCAAGAGGAGCACCATGTCGATACACGTATCCGAATTTCGCCTTTCAGGGGCACATGCCCTCGCCGGTGTCATTTCCGCTTTGAAATCAGAATTCCGTCTGGAGGATGAATCGGAGAGTAATTCCACCCATGTCTATTTCGATAGCTTCGATTGGCGGCTGTACCGTGCCGGTGTCTCGATCAGGAAGGATGACGACGGCGAAAATCAACGGCTTGAACTCTGTCGGCTGGACGAGTCCCGATCACCTGACACTTTGGAACTCGACGGGGCTATGCCGCTGTTTGCCTGGGATTTTCCGGCAGGATCGCTCCGCGATCAGCTGTCTGAGCTGCTGGAGATGCGGGTACTGTTGCCCCAGGTGGAAGTGAATGGCCTGAACAGGCGTTTCCGGGTAGTAGATAGCGAGAAAAAAACTACCCTGAGGCTGGTGCTCGAACAGTACAATACCCGTAGTCCAGAAGGTGTCGATGGCCGCCCGGTGGATGGACGAATCCGGCTGATTCCGGTCCGGGGCTATGAAAAGGCGTTGCACAAGGTAGAAGCATTTCTTGCCGGTGAACTGGAGTTGGAACCGGTAGAAATGGGTGCCCTCGAAGAAGCATTGGCTTCAATTGGTAAGGTACCCGGAAACTACAGCTCGAAACTCAATTTCAAGTTCAAGCCGGAGATGCGTTCTGAAACGGTCGCCAGGCAGATACACCTACACTTGCTGGGTATCGTGGAAAGCAATATCTCCGGCACCGTCGAGGACCTGGACTCCGAGTACCTTCACGATCTTAGGGTGGCGATCAGGCGCACCCGGTCAGCGCTGACCCAGGTCAAGGGTGTGTTTCCCGAGGACGTGGTTGAGGGATTCAAGCCTCGACTGGCATGGGTCGGGCAGATTACCGGCCCCACCCGGGATATGCACGTTTACCTGCTCGATTTCGATAAATACAGAGACAGCCTGCCGGAGCGTTTTCACGCGGACCTGGACCCGCTGCGTCGGTTTCTTCAGGTGCATCAGCTGGAAGCGCACCAGGATATGGCCAGGCAAATGGAATCCGAAGCGTTTCAGCAGCTGCGCCAGGATTGGCGTAGCTACCTCGAATCACCGGAATCCCGTTCTCAAGCCCTCGCCTATGCCGGGCGTCCGATATCCGAGCTGGCTGGGAAGCGCATCTACAAAATCTATAACCGTGTGCTCGAGGAAGGGTTGGCTATCAATGACGACTCCCACCCGGAAGCACTCCATGAGTTAAGAAAAAATTGCAAAAAATTACGGTATTTAATTGAATTCTTCAGCAGTCTCTATCCTGAAAAAGATGTCAAAGCGTTGATTCGGGCATTGAAATCCCTGCTGGATAATCTGGGATCTTTTCAGGATCTGGAAGTGCAGGCCTTGAAACTTCGTGAGTTCGCCCACCAGATGGTGGCGGAGGGAGAAGTGCCGGCAGATACGCTGCTGGCCATGGGAATGCTGGTAGACGGTCTGTTAAGGCGTCAAGTGGACGCGCGGGAGGTGTTTGCAGCGCGTTTTTCAGCATTTGCTCAAAAAGAGAATCGTGCCGTCTTCAAAAGGTTGTTCGCACGGCAGAAAGCTAAGAGGAACCCATGAGAATAATCGCGGTATACAACATCAAGGGGGGCGTGGGCAAGACGGCCACCGCGGTCAATCTAGCCTATTTGTCGGCACGGGAGGGTTACCGGACCCTGATTTGGGACCTGGATCCCCAGGCCGCCGCTACCTATTACTTCAGGATCAAACCCAAGGTCCGGGGTGGAGGTCGGAAGCTGATCAAGGGTAAGCGCGAACTGGACGGGTTGATCAAAGGCACCGATTATCACAACCTGGATCTGCTGCCTGCAGAGTTTTCCTATCGAAACATGGACCTGATGCTTGGGGAGCAGAAAAAGCCAGCGAAACAGCTGCTGAAATTGCTGCGTCCCCTGTCTGAAGAGTTCGATCGGGTGTTTCTGGACTGTCCTCCCAATATCTCCCTGGTGTCGGAGAATATTTTCAGAGCGGCAGATGCTTTGCTGATTCCAACCATCCCCACCACACTGTCTTTACGTACATACCACCAGTTGCTGGATTTTCTCAAGGGGCATCGGGTTAGCGTGGATCTGATTCCTTTCTTTTCGATGGTGGACAGACGCAAGCGAATGCATCTGGATATCATCAAGGAGATGTCGGAAGCCCGTCCGGAAATGCTTCCTGTCAACATCCCCTACGCCAGCGACGTCGAAAAAATGGGTATACACCGCGCACCCATTGGCGATTTTGCGTCCAGAACACCGGCCGGTCAGGCTTATGAGCAGTTGTGGGCAGAACTGAAGGGAAGGCTGGCATAGCAGGAACGATGCCCTATGCCTCCGTCCCACCGGGGGGCGGAGGTAGATGACAACCTGGCCTCAGGGCTGCCGTTTTCTAAACTTCCCGGTACAACTTAGGCCACGCCCCGAGATCCGGGTTATGGCTTTGATGGCAATGTGGTGTTGAAACCTTCGATTGCCATTCGTTTGCTACCCTTGAGCTGATAGTAAGTGTTTTTGTAGATGTTCCACCTGCATAACTCGATGGGTGTCACTTCAGACGCATTGATGTTGCCCACAGACCCCGCCATTTCCAGGCCGGCCGCAACAAGCTCAGAGCAGAAAAACTTACTGAAATCCTCCCGGTTGTACCCGGGGCCCCGCAATCCAAAAGGCAGCGTGTCGAGGGTATCCAGCGCTGATTTCAAGGCCTGAGGCACATCGTAGGGTTTTCTTCCTTTGGCTTGATTGAAAAGAAAGTCGAAAAATTTCTTTTGATCAAAAGCTTTTCTTCTGATTCTTTTTTTCAGTGGCAGCCACCATATCTCTCCATCGTAGTCGGCCATTCTGTCACTGAGTCTGGAGATGTTGACGCCATTGAACCCGTTCAGATCGGTAGACTCGATAATCTGATTGAAAAATCGATCGGTCGTGTCATCCGTGATTCTTGTCTGCAGAATACAGCCGACGTGGGAAACACTGGAGCGGGTTGCAAACTTGATGATCTCTGAGAAGTGCCCTTTGCCCCCAAATGCCACCACATCCCCTGGTTTCATCCGGTTTCTTGCATCGGGATAAGCTATTTGTTCTAAGTGCATGGTTTTCCTCTCCTGGTTTTTCATACCATTCTGGCACGGCAGAGTTGCATGGCGTCACGTTTAGCGCACCTTCAGATGATAGCGTATTCTTACCAGGCTGGATAAGAAAGCATCAGATGTAACAATGGTGGGTGATAATTTCCAGAAGGATATCGTTCCAGCCGCAGCCATGGGCCTCAGGACATTTTGGCTTGCGTCGGGAGAAACGGTTGTTTTACCTGAGCGTTCAAAAGCTATTTCCAGTCTCAGCGAACTGTGTATTGAAGAATCCTTTCATCATCAACCGTCTGATGGGTAGCGCCTGCCACCGCCTTGAGGGCCAGTCTTGCTATTTAAAATGTTCAATTTCACTCTATGTTAGTTTTGCCACATAGCGACCTGCCACTATCTGCGGGATCAACGGGCACCCGGTGCTGTGCTCGGCTCGAGCACCTGGGGTTATGGATCAATGGCAATGGGCGTGTGATTGTTGATACACCTCCCGTTTTTTCTCAATGAGTAAAGCCTCTCTTTTTTCTACAGAACCTCGGCGATTGGGATATGGCATATCATTTACAGAAAACAACTGACAGGGATGAGGGGATAAGAGTACCGGAATCGGTTCGTGTGGTGTGGGTTGGGGGCTTCAATCTTTGAGTCTGCCGGTTTTCCATGAATTTCCCTATCGGGTAGACAGCACAGAGGTTTTCGAGGTGCTGGCGCAACGTTCATGGGCCTCTTTTCTGGACAGCGGTCATCCGTCCGGCCGTCAAGGCCGCTTCGATATTCTGACGGCCGATCCCAAAACTGTTCTTCTCACTCTAGGCCAGACAACGGAAATTTGTGAGGCCGGAGAAACCAGGTTTTCCCGAGAAGACCCCTTCAGCCTGCTCAGGAAAATGATGGGGCCTCAGATACCCCATAGTGGGGAACTGCCCTTCCACGGTGGGGCAATAGGGTATTTCGGCTACGATCTGGTGCGTCGCCTCGAGCGTCTGCCGGCCATTGCAAAAGATGGAGAAGATCTCCCCGAGATGGCTGTGGGTATCTACGACTGGGCGCTGGTGGTGGATCATCACCTGCAGCGGAGCTGGGTGGTTGGCTGGAACAGCCACCGTGTCAGCGCCTGCCGCAAACTGTTGCTCGATGCACCGGACAGGGGGAGGGGGCCGGGCAATGGCACCGCTTACCGTGTTACCGGTACCATAAATTCTAACATGAGGCATGGGGATTATCTGAAATCGGTAAGACGAATCAAACGATACATAGAGGACGGTGACTGTTACCAGGTTAATTTTTCTCAGCGGTTTTCCGTCACTGCTGATGGCGATCCCTGGTATGCATACAGGAAACTGCGGGAGCTGAACTCTGCTCCGTTTTCTGCCTATTTGAGCACCCCGGCCTGTAAAGTCATGAGTACATCTCCGGAGCGGTTTCTAAAGGTGAGTGATGACCGGGTGGAGACCCGGCCTATCAAAGGGACTGCGCCACGTGGCAAGAATGCCCTGGAGGACCGGGGGTTGGCTGAAGCACTGATGAACAGTGGCAAGGATCGGGCCGAAAACTTAATGATTGTCGATCTGCTGCGAAACGATCTCGGAAAGGTGTGTGCCTTCGGCAGTATCGAGGTTCCTGAGATGTTCAATCTGGAAAGTTACGCCCGAGTGCACCATCTCGTCAGTACAGTAAAGGGAAAACTGGCACAGGGCCAGGATGCAATTTCACTGCTGCGTGCCTGCTTCCCTGGTGGTTCCATCACCGGTGTACCCAAGGTACGTGCCATGGAGATAGTGGAAGAGCTTGAACCCCACCGACGGGGCGTCTATTGCGGGGCGATAGGTTATATCGATTTCAACGGTAATACGGATACGAACATTGCCATTCGCACTATGGTACATTCCAGTGGTATGACCCGTCTCTGGGCCGGAGGGGGCATTGTGGCCGACTCAGATCCTGAAGCGGAGTATCAGGAAACATTTCACAAAGCCGCGGCCCTGCTGGCACTTTTACAAGAGGGGGAACCAACCGCGATTCAGTAGTTTTTACCAGTTGCTCGTTCAAATAGGATGTACACAGGAATTAACGGAGAATGCAATGAGTAAGGAAAACAACATTGTTTCCATGTCCGGAGCACCGATATTCAGGTACACGGATGGTGAGAAGGAGTGGGAGGCTCCCCATGGCGAGGAGTGTATAGAGCAGATATCAGCACATATAGAACGTCACATCGGGTCGATACATCGGGTCTATCATGAGGTATTGTCCGATACCGTTCATATCGATGTACATCATGTAAAGCCAACCATGGGTCGGCCGGTTCATACTTTGATTACTTCCGGTATGAGTGATCTGAGCATGGCCATACCTGAGGATATGGATGCAACACCTTTTATGGAACTGATGGTCACGCTACCCGATTACTGGCAGATTGACGCTGAGTCATTCAAGGACGAGACCTGGTACTGGCCTGTGCGTCAGTTAAAAAATCTGGCACGGTTTCCTCACAAGTACAGTACCTGGCTTGGTTGGGGTCACACATTGCCAAACGGTGATCCCGCAGAGCCTTATGCAGACAATATCGCCTTTAACGGGGTGATCATCCTTCCTTCAGTCAATGTTCCCCAGGAATTCTCTGCGCTCAGGATCCACGAACAAAAAATTATCGAGTTCTTCAGTATTGTTCCCCTGTATGAAGAAGAGATGAATCTTAAGCTGGCCAAAGGCTCAGAGGTTCTGCTGGACAGATTCGATCGGTATGAGATCGACGATGTGATTGATGTAGACCGCAGAAATGTTGGTAAGAAACGCTTCGGGCTTTTTTAAGTCCGCAGCCGTTGGATTGTCACGCTCCTGTGTATAGTGTTTTTTCCGGTCAGTTTCTCGTCACGATATGATGATTATCAGTGCCATACTCTTTGTCAGCCTGCTTTTTCCCTACGATGCTCCAGGGGCCAGCTTCGAGAGTGAGTTGGTGAGCGCAGCGATCGATCGAACCAGACATGTCGTACGCTATGATGGCTCCTACGTCTCTATTCCTTACCCAGGTGGTGACGTACCTTCAGATACCGGTGTATGCACAGATGTGGTTATCAGATCGTATCGTGGGGCAGGGGTTGACCTGCAGCGCCTGGTACACGAAGACATGAGAAGAGATTTTGACGCCTACCCCTCCCGTCGAATCTGGGGTCTGACTGCCACGGATCGCAATATCGATCATCGCAGAGTTCCCAATCTACAGGTGTTCTTCAAACGCCATGGTGAAGTATTGCCAGTGACCAGGAATCATCGCGACTACAAGCCAGGGGATATCGTCACCTGGATAGTGCCGGAGAATCTACCCCATATCGGTATAGTCACCGATCGCTCATCGGCGGAGTCCGGTCGTTCTCTTGTTGTCCACAACATCGGTGCAGGACCTGAGCTCGATGACATGCTGTTTGAGTACAGAATAACCGGGCACTATCGATACGTTCCGGAAGAACTGGATTAATAAGGCCCTTAGTGAGCGGACAGATGTCCTCTGTTGTCACCTTGAAATGGGAGCGTCACCTGGGTCACTGGCCCCATGGGATGGATACCCTTTTGGCGTTCGTCCAGTCCACTCGACTGATGCGGCATCAGCGAGGCGTGTTCCTGTCAGCCAACAGAAATAACATGCTTGAAATGGGCCGGGCGTACACCGAGGTGTATACCGATCCGGGAAACTGCAAAGGAACTTTGATACGGGCATGCCCTTGATTTCACGCTCGAGGGTAGCGGATTCCAACAGTCTGGCCAGACAATGATATTCGCTCACCCCACTGTACCCGCAGTTTTTCTAAACGTCCCACTGGAGTATGATTCGGGGTATCAGTGTAAAGATCACCAGTCTAACCATGACGATCAACCGGGTCGGATACAGGCGATATTACAAGCTATCCGCGGTGTGGTGTTTCCCTGAACTACTTTTGTTCCTGATGATGCTGAGCCTGGCTGAGTGTGCCACTGCAGATCAGACTGTTCTGTATGACGGCTCACTCAACACGCCACCAACCAGTCAGGGTTGGCCCTACTTGACCCGTCCATTCGATAACGTCAGTGCGGTCCGATACCCTGGCAGCAGCTCGACGATACTGGATTCGACAGCCATCGTCGGTGATCAGGCAGGCTGGTTTGGTTTTCCCCATTTTATCGTACCGGAACTGGATCGTTCGTCCGGGTACAGCGTACGCTTCGATCTGCAACTGTTCGAAGAAAGCCACTATTACGATAGTCGGGCGGGTCTCAGCCTCACGGTTCTATCGAACATCTCGGAGGTCTCCAGTGCTCCCCTGGGGGTGGAGATTGGTTTCTGGGAGGATCAGGTCTGGATTCAGGGAGATGATCCGTTGTTTTCCCATGGGGAGACGGCCGCTGTTGATACCACGGCGGCCATGACGGCCTACCACCTGAACGTGCTGGGCAATCGATACCAACTGGTTGCCAATGGAAACCTGCTGCTCGACGGGGCACTACGGGACTACTCCATCTCCGGCATATTCCCTTACGGTGAGCAAAACTTCCTGTTTGTGGGCGATAACACCAGCTCGGCCGCCGCCTCGTTCGCGCTGGCACGGGTCGAAGTGGGCTCACTGTTCTCCATCGGGGAAGAGAGCCTTCCTGTGGCCCGTTCAGGGGGAGTTTATACCGCAACTGCCTTGCTTTCAGGGGGGATGGCGCCCTATAGCTGGGACCTGTCAAGTGGCCAGTTGCCTGCAGGGGTTACTCTGGATACTGCAACCGGAGTGCTTTCCGGTATTCCCACCCAGACAGGGGAGTTCATTTTCACCCTTGCCGTTGAAGATGCCTATGGAAACCTCGCAGCCAGGGAGCTGACAATCAGTGTCGTCGCTCCCGGGTTTCTGCACTATCCCTACCTGCAGTATCCGGTGGCCGGTGGTATTACGCTGGTCTGGTGGGCAGCCTCAGCAACACCGGGCCTTCTGGAGTACGGTGTCGGTGAGCATCAGGAAAACGTATCTTCGATACCCGAGAAGGTGGTTCTGACAGACCCGGAAGCGGGGGCGGGCAAATCCACAACCAGATTTCGTCACCAGGTGACCCTCAACGGGCTGATTCCAGAGGAAACCTACCTTTATCGGGTGACCCAGGACAACGGAATTTTTGAATCCCGGTTCGAAGCAGCGCCCTCTGCCACCTTGTCACCGATTCGCTTCCTGGTCTGGGCGGATACGGAAACCGAACCGGCCTCTTCCGGTCAGCTGGGCAGCGGTGCACCGGTGGGTTACCCGATGGATCAGGAGGAAGGCTTGCGTGCCGGTGTCGTGGCCGGCCTTGCCCAGAATCCGGATTTTATCCTGCTGGCCGGGGATGTGGTGCAGGAGGGTGGACGCCTGGCAGATTGGGATGAGTTTTTCAGTAAGCTCAATCCGGTCAGTTCCGGCGACGCTTCGGGCGCTTTGCTGGCCCGGGTGCCGCTGATCGCAGTCCCGGGAAATCACGATTACTGGGGAGATGGTTACGGGCAACCGGGCAGCGAGACTCACGGGATGGAGAAGTTCCTTGCCCACTTCGTCAATCCACCAAACAATGGGTCGACCCGGGTGGTGGATCCCACCTGGCCCTCCGAGCTGGATGAAAACCTGCGCAATGCCCAGTCCGGACGTTACTTTGCGTTCAAATATGGCCCGGCAACCTTCATCGGTCTGGATCTCAATAACCAGAGTCCGAACGAAGGGCCCGGAGACACCAACTGGAAAATGGTGGGAGAGAATGAGCCAGGCGGAGGAAGAGCTCCGGACTGGATGCCCGGCTCCCGCCAGTACCAGTGGCTGGAAGAACAGTTGCAGAAGGCCCGGCAGGAAAGCCTTTTTACCTTCGTCTTCTGGCATCATGCCCCTTTTTCCAGCGGTCCCCATGGTCAGGAGCCTCCGGTAGATGAGCTCTCCGGACTGCCGACCCGTCAACTCGATGGGTTGCTGCACCGCTATTCCGTGACTGCGGTGTTCGGCGGGCATGAAGAAATGGTCGAGATGAGTGAAACCAGTGGGGATTCGGCGATTGGTGGGAATCCCGATCACATCATTCGCTATTTCATTCCTGGCTCGGTGGGTGATGGGCTTCGGGATGTTCACCCAGGGGTGGAGAATCCCGACCGGGTCTTTCATTATTCGGAGAGCGTTATCGGGCGGCACTACGGTTTTCTGGTAGTGGAGATCGCTCCCGGGGAGTTTGACAGCTGGACAGCCAGCTTCCGCCAGGCCTGGATCGATCCGGAGTGGGCAGACGATCCGCAGCGGAATCCCCTGGGGGGGTTCTATGATGATTCGGACCCGATTGCCTTTTTTGAGGCGCATGCAGAGGCATCGGACATCGATCTCGATGGCGAACCGGATCAGCTGGATAACTGTCCCCAGATTTATAATCCCATCCAGGCGGATCTGGACGGTGATGGTGTGGGTGATGTCTGTGACCCGGACCGGGATGGGGATGGAATGCCAAACGGCTATGAGGAGACCTCGGGTCTCGATGCCGACAATCCCCTGGATGGGGCACTGGATGGGGACGACGATGGTCTGATCAACAGCGTCGAGTATCTTGCTGGCACCCGGGTCGACAAAGCGGATTCGGATGAGGATGGCCGCCTGGATGGCAATAACGGAAAAGATGCCTGCGAGGATTGCAATAATAATGGTCAGGTCGATCCGGGAGAGTCTGACCCTGCTGCACCAGAGGCTTTTATCAGGCTTGGTGGGGGTTGGAATCTGTTTTCCTACCCTTCGAGCGTGCCCGCCGGGTATTCCACCTGTTCAGAGCTGGCCATTGCGTTGGGGGGAGTGGGGCAGGCCGTAGCGATTGCGAAGTTGAATGAAATGACCGGGCGTTTCGAAAACTGTGACCCTTCCCCCGGTGAGGGTTTCCGTATCATTGAGGGAGAGGGTTATGTCGTGCACCTACCCCATGCTCTGGAGAGGGTGTGGCCCTGGTCGAAAGTCTGTTCTTCGGTCGGGCCGGTCAGTGGAACATGGCTGCTGGGGCATCCCGCTGCTCCGGCGGGAACAAGCTGCTTTTCATGGATCAGCGCACAACCCACGGGGTCTGTAACGGCGATACGGCGTTTCAATGCCTCCAGCGGGCGTTTTGAAACCTGTACGCTTTCTGCAGATGCTACTCCGGCAGGGATCGACTTTCCCATTCGCGCTGGGGAAGGGTATGTGTTCTCATCTGCCGGCACCCACCCCGTTTTATTTCCGGGCTGTCCTTGACCGGTGGGCCCCAGGAGTCTCGTTCGGTTTTCGACGGTCCCAGGAGCCTGTTCGAGAATAGTGAACCTACTGCGGAAAAGCTGGATTTGGCCAGATTCTCCGATCATTTTAATGTGGTACATCCCTGTGCCGCACCCCCGCGGGGCGGCTAAAGCCGTCAGATCGGCATCCTGCCGATGTATCGTTAAATATGCCCAATATGTAGTGATTGGATGCGTTAGTTGACCACCCCCCTTAGTTTTATTACGGATAGATACGGTCGATGCCGGGTCTAATCAAAGGTACGATCGACTGCCGGCCTAAGGTATTCCCCGGCAGAGTTCGATAAGTAGGTATGTGAAAATCATTTCCCGGTTGCCAGGGAGGTAGCAGGACCGGGGATACGTGGGCAGTTTTTTCTCCCCCGATTACCAGGAATCAGCGAATCGCAACACCGCTTTATGGATTTAACGAAAAGACTTTTATTAGCGCTGAAACGCATAGGGCTGTTTGCTGTGTTCAGTCTGGTACTTTCTGGGCCAGCTCACGCCGGGGAGCAATCCAAGGTATTCAACCGGGCAGCGCTGAATGCCGAGATCCAGTCCCAGGGACGTGTGCGGGTCATCATCGGGTTGTCTGAAAACCAGGACAATGGGGCCAGTAGAGTCCGCCCCCGGCGGGAAAGAATGTCACCACCGGAAATCAGGAGTCTTCAGGAACGGGTACTCAGACGCCTGGGACGAATGGACAAATGGCGTCACCGTTTTCAACGTATCCCCTTTGCCACCATGGAGGTGGATGCAGAACAACTCGATGAGCTGCTGGCCGACAGTGAGGTGTCCAGTGTCCAGGTGGACCGGCCGATACGGCTGGCGCTGGCATCCACAGCGCCGCTTATCGGCGCTGATATTGCTCATGAGAACGGGTTCAGCGGTGCTGGACAGGCTGTAGCCATTCTGGATACCGGCGTTGACAGGGAACACCCGTTTCTGGCCAGAGATGGTGTCAGCAAAGTGATTGCCGAAGCCTGCTATTCCAGCAACCGGTCAACGAACGGATACACGGTGAGCACCTTTTGTCCCAATCAGACAGAATCCCAGACCGGCGTCGGATCGGGTGTCAACTGTCCTCCAGGCATCAGGAATTGTTTTCATGGCACCCACGTTGCGGGAATTGCCGCGGGAAATGGGATCGGGGCGGCCCCCGGTGTGGCCAAGGACGCCGATATACTGTCAATTCAGGTCTTTTCACATTTCAAGGACAAGGCCAGTTGTACCGGCAGCACTTGTTATTGTGGCAGTGCCGGGAGTCAGGCCGAATGCGTAGCCGCTTTTACCAGTGACATCATTGCAGGCCTGGAAAGGGTGTTGGAGCTAAGTGATAGTATCAGTATTGCCTCAGCCAATCTGAGCCTGGGGCAAGGACGATACTACTCTGCGGTTGATTGTGATGCCGTCAGTATTGGCCAGAAAACGGTCATCGATGCATTGCGGGATGCCGGTGTCGCCACCGTGATTGCGTCTGGAAACAACGGCTATGACAACGGTTTCAGCCACCCCGGGTGTATCAGCTCAGCCGTCAGTGTGGGTTCTATGGATGATTCCCGGTCAGTTTCGTCTTTCACCAGCAGCGGCTCCTGGCTATCATTTCTGGCGCCGGGCCGATCGGTCTACTCTTCCATGCCTGGAGGCGGTTTCAAAAGTAAAAACGGTACTTCGATGGCCACGCCTCAGGTTTCTGGTGCCATCGCTGTGCTCAAAGCCAGTCAACCCCAGGCGACCATCGATGAAATTCTATCGGCGCTGATGGCCACCAGTGTGCCGATTTACCACGTAGCCAACGACTTGACACTACCCTTGATTGCAATTGCCGATGATGATGGCGCCTCAGTTTCGGCTCTGGAAAGCCTTACTGATCCCGCCAACCTGCCCTCCGAACTGGTGATGGATGATGACTATAGCGGTGAAGATGTTTCAGGCAGTCCGGATTCGTTCGAGGATTCCGAAGCCTATCGGGGGAGGGCGCGTTATCTTGATTCCGATGGCCACAACTATCAGTTTCAGCCGGTTATCACCCGAGCTGGACAGTATCGTGCCTTTGCCTGGTGGGTCGCTGACAGCAGTCACTCAACAGAAGCGGTTTTTCGGATTACCGATGATCAGGGTGCCCGGGAACTGGTTGTGGATCAAACGACTGCAGGTAACAGGTGGAACGAACTGGGAATGTTCGATTTTTCCCTGGGTTCGACAAGCCGGATTGAGATACTGGGAAGCAGCAATGCCCCAGTGGTTGCGGATGCCATTCGGCTTCAGCGTGTCCAGGTCATGCCTGATCCGGAGATTTTCCTGACCCTGGTACAACCCTCACAGAGCAGTTACACCAGTGGTGAAGCCATTGAAATCAGCTGGATCGACAATGCAGACACTGATTCTTTACAGATAGCGCTTTACTATGATGATGACGGTCTGAATACGGACGGTACCCTGATAGTGGAGGGCATTGCCCTGGGTCCGGATGGTGAGAGCGATCGCTTTACCTGGGATACCGCGCCCGTACCGGACGGAATCTACCACGTGTATGGCCTGGTGACCCATGCCTCCGGAGATGTCAGCAGTTATGCCCCCGCAGCCATTGCGATTGATCGCGGGAGGACCGACAGCGATACCGATGGCGTACCGGATTTGTGGGAATGGCTGCGTTATGGTGGCTTGAACAGTGATGGCCGGGGCGACAACGACAGCGATGGCAGTCCGGATTTTGTGGAGTTCGAGAGTCAGACAGATCCCGACATTCCTGATGTCAGATTACCCCTCCAGGCAGGTTTGAACATGATTGGGATTCCAGTGAGTCTTGAACCCGCCCGGGATTCTTTGGCACTGGCTGCTGAGCTGACACCGGAATTGGACAGTATTCAGCGACTCGACAGTGCCACGCAAACGACCCAGGCAGTCCGGGTAGTGGGCGGTGATCCGCAAGGAGTCAGTTTTCCGATTGCAACCAATGAAGGTCTTCTGATAAATCTAACGGTGCCGCGGGAGATTGTCTTGACCGGCACTCCGGCAACGGCCGCCGTGGATCTCAACCAGGGATCCAATCTGGTCGGTTTTCACACGATTCCTGAAAATATGGATGCCTATGGGTTATTACAGCAAATTGGCGAAGCCGGCACTGTTGCCAGCGTTCGCCGCTATAACACCCATAGCGGCCGGTATGAATCGGCGTTCTGGGCCGGCACCCTGCCAAGGGGTGTCAACTTCCCCCTCCGTCGTGGCGAAGGTTATCTGATCGATATGCATCAAAGCGTCAATGGGTTTACCCTGCAGTAGGCGGGATCTCCCATCATTATTCCACTATTGTGGTAATGATGAATAAGCGCTTGTTCGATTCCACTCGAAACATCTACCATCCTGGTACTCCGTTACTGTCAAATCGACGGAGTACAGACGGACAGGACAAATAGAGACCGGGCTTGAGGGTTAACTGGGTAGCAGATGCATCAAGATATTGTTTTTACTATATTTTTGATTTTTACCGGTGCTGCCGCGCTGGCCACCCTGGCGTTGTATACACGCCAGGCGCTGCTGGTTGCCTACATACTTCTAGGGGTACTGCTTGGCCCATCCGTGTTTGGATTAGTCAATGATCCGAAACTCATTGGTAATATCGCACATATCGGTATCATATTTCTGCTCTTTCTCATGGGGTTAGAACTTAATCCCAAGGATTTCCTGCTGTTGATGCGCAAGACGACGGTACTGACACTGGCCAGTTCCGTTACCTTCCTGGGGATTGGCGGGTTACTTGCCCTGTGGTTTGGTTACACTCATTGGGAAGCCCTGCTGATCGGTGCTGCGATGATTTTTTCCAGTACCATTATCGGCCTGAAACTTTTACCGACGACCGTCCTGCACCATCAGCGTACAGGTGAGATTATTATCAGTATCCTGCTGCTTCAGGATTTTATCGCTATCCTGCTGCTGCTGGTACTGGAGGGGAGTGCGGCGCAGGAGTACCCGGTTCTTGGATTCTTCAAAGTCGCACTTGCGCTACCCCTGCTCATCGGCTTTGCCGTGTTTTTCGTACAGAAAGTCCTGCTTCGTCTGCTGCAGAAATTCGATACTTTTCACGAGTACATTTTTCTTCTGGCTATCGGCTGGTGCCTTGGAATGGCTGAGGCAGCAGCGGCGTTGGGTATTTCCCAGGAAATCGGTGCCTTTGTGGGTGGAGTGACCCTGGCATCCAGTCCCATTTCACTTTACATGTCTGAAAACCTGAAACCTTTACGTGATTTCTTTCTGGTGATGTTTTTTTTCTCCCTCGGGGCAGGGTTCGATTTGAGCATGCTGGGTACCGTCATTCTTCCGGCATCCCTGTTCGCATTACTGACCATTTTGGGAAAACCCCCGGTATTCAAGTATTTGCTGAAAAAAAACGGGGAAAGCGAAACGCGCTCGGGAGAGGTGGGGATGCGACTTGGACAATTGAGCGAGTTCTCTCTGCTGATCGCGGTGCTGGCGCTGGAACGAGGCAGAATCGGTTTAGAGGCAAGCTACCTGATCCAGCTTGCCACGCTGTTGACTTTCTTCGCGTCGACTTATCTGGTGGTGATGCGATATCCCACGCCGATTGCCCTGTCTGATGAATTGCGAAGGAATTGACCTGTCTTCTGGCGTGGTGCGCCTCAACCGATTAACCGGATGCCGGTGAGGCAGGAAATTCTCCGCTGAGGAATGGGTGGCTGTGCGCTGTCCGGTATGACCCAATCCCCCGGGGATTGCTTCTGGATTATGCCCCTGGGAGCGGTGCAGGGCGGGTATCAACGCCGACCTTAATCCACTATACTGCGTTGCCCGCGTATGTCCGCGCCTTCGTTTCCTCCCCCTCATCAGGTATTCCCCATGTCCGAAACCGATCCCACCCCTGCCAGTTTTCGCAGTCTTAATTTGCCCGCACCTCTGCTGGCTGTGCTTGATGAAGTAGGTTACGAAACACCGACCCCCATTCAATCTCAGACGATACCCCTGCTTCTGGAAGGATGTGATCTGCTGGGTAACGCACCCACGGGAACCGGAAAGACGGCCGCTTTCGCTTTACCGCTGCTATCGCGTATTGATATCGACAGTCGGCAGGTGCAGGTGCTGGTGCTCGCTCCAACCCGGGAACTGGCGATCCAGGTGGCTGAAGCATTTCAGCGTTACGCCTCGAAGCTGAGAGGTTTTCACGTGTTACCGATCTATGGCGGGCAGGATTACACCGGTCAGATAAGACAGCTTAAACGGGGGGTCCATGTGGTGGTGGGTACACCGGGCCGGATAATGGACCACATGCGCAAAGGCACACTCAAGCTGGGTACCGTGCGGGCACTGGTATTGGACGAGGCGGATGAGATGCTGCGCATGGGATTCATCGACGATGTAGAGTGGATTCTGGATCAGATACCGAAAAAGCGTCAGATGGCACTTTTTTCGGCAACGCTGCCGAAAGAGATCCAGCGTATCGCCCGTCGCCACCTGAACGACCCCCGGGAAATAGCCATCAAGACCCGCACTGCAACGGCAGATACCATCCGGCAGCGCTACTGGCTGGTGAGCGGTCTGCACAAGCTCGATGCACTGACCCGGATCCTGGAGGTTGAGCCCTTCGATGCACTGCTGATGTTCGTCCGCACCAAGATTGCCACTACCGAACTGGCAGAACGATTGGAAGCCAGAGGTTATGCCGCAGCAGCATTGAACGGCGATATGGCCCAGAAAACCCGGGAGCAGATGATCGATCGATTGAAACGGGGTTCGCTGGATATTCTGGTTGCCACGGACGTTGCTGCCCGGGGCCTGGATGTGTCCAGGATCAGCCATGTGGTCAATTACGATATACCCTATGACACCGAGGCATACATCCATCGTATCGGCCGCACCGGCCGTGCGGGTAGCCAGGGGGATGCAATCCTCTTCGTCGCACCTCGGGAGCGGCGCATGCTATATGCCATCGAAAAGGCCACACGGCAGAAAATCGAGCCCCTGCAACTGCCTTCTACCGAAATGGTGAATAATAAACGGATAGCCGATTTCAAACAGACAATCAGCGATGCATTAGCCGCCGGAGAACTGGAGTTCATGCAGGGCCTGCTGGAACAGTTTCAGCAGGATCATGATGTTCCGGCCATAGAAATCGCCGCAGCATTGGCCAAGATGGCCATGGGTGACAGGCCGTTGCTGCTGAAACCGGAGACCAGGAAACCCCCACGCCAGAAATCGGGGTCCACACCATCCGGCCATAAGCGGGAAGAGCAGAAAGGCAGGCACAAGGAAGCCCATAGAGGAACCCATAAAACGCCCCGAAAGCAGGAATCCGAGAGTCGTCCACCCAAAGGAATGGAACGTTTCCGGATCGAAGTGGGTCATCAGCACGAAGTAAAGCCGGGGAATATCGTGGGTGCCATAGCCAACGAAGCCGGGCTGGATGCTCAGCATATCGGTCATATCGATATCCAGACCGACCACAGTCTGGTCGATTTACCCGTGGGTATGCCCAATGAAGTCTTCAAGGGGCTTCAGAAGACCTGGGTCTGCGGCCAACACCTCAATATCTCCCGGTTGGAGCGGGCGGGAAAAAGAAAGAAAGTCAAGCGCAAGGGGGGGAAACGAAATAAAACGGACGGGTGACGATATTTCGGGTATAATGCCGCGTTTTCGGGCGCCTGATCGGTCAGCGCCCTTTAGCGATCTGAAAGTCGCCGGAAAATCTCTTGAGTCGTTTGCTCCTCTTCCCCGCTCATTGCGCAGGGGTCACAGGACCTCCCGAGTATTAAGAATCCTAAACCAGCCTGGACCGGATCCCTTGACACACGCTGTCCCAGGGAAGGCAAGACTGGAGTTATTACCCCAATGTCATTCGATACCCTTGGCCTTTCGGCCGAACTTCTGCGCGCGGTCAGCGAGCAGGGCTACACTGAGCCTACCCCTATCCAGCGTAAGGCGATACCCTCGATTCTGGAAGGCAAAGATGTCATGGCGCGTGCCCAGACCGGCACGGGCAAGACAGCAGGATTTACGCTGCCTCTGCTGCAGCTTCTGGGCAGACATTCCAATGTGAAAGGCCGGCGGCCGGTCAGAGTGCTGGTGCTGACGCCGACCCGTGAACTGGCCGCCCAGGTGGGAGACAGTGTAGAAACTTATGGACGTCACCTGCCCCTGAGGTCTGCAGTGGTTTTCGGGGGAGTCAAAATCAACCCACAAATCGAGAAACTGCGGAGAGGCGTTGATATTCTCGTGGCTACACCGGGACGTCTGCTGGATCACGCCGGCCAGAAAACGGTGGATCTTTCCCAGGTCGAAATCCTGGTACTGGATGAAGCCGACCGTATGCTGGATATGGGTTTTATCCACGATATCCGTAAAGTGCTGGCTTTGTTGCCAAAGAATGAAGTGCGACAGAACCTGCTGTTTTCTGCCACCTTTTCCAGCGAGATTAAACAACTCGCCCATCGCCTGCTTAATCGTCCTGAACTCATAGAGGTGGCACGTCGCAACACAGCGGCTGAGCGGATCGAACAGCGGGTTCATCCGGTAGACAAACACCGAAAGCGTGAAATGCTGAGCCACATGATCGGCTCCCGGGACTGGCGCCAGGTATTGGTATTCACCCGCACCAAGCACGGTGCCAATCGCCTTGCCCAGCAGTTGGAAAAAGACGGATTGAAGACCGCAGCCATTCACGGCAATAAGAGCCAGGGAGCGCGCACCCGGGCACTGGCGGGATTCAAGGCCGGAGACATCAGAGTGCTGGTTGCCACCGATATTGCCGCGCGTGGCCTGGACATCAATCAGCTACCCCACGTGGTCAACTACGAACTACCCAACGTACCCGAAGACTATGTGCATCGTATCGGTCGTACCGGTCGTGCCGGTAAAGAAGGGGAAGCGGTTTCACTGGTCTGTGTCGATGAGCACAAGCTGCTGCGGGATATCGAACGTCTGCTGAAACGTGATATACCTAAAGTGGTTCTTCCGGGTTATGATCCGGATCCCAGTATTCCGGCGGAGCCGATTCAGAATGGAAGAAATGGTAATGGCCGCCACCAGCACCGTAAAGGCGCAGGGGGGCAAGGTCGTTCGTCCAATCGTTCCGGAGCAGCCGGTGCCAAGGCTGAGCGTTCCGGTGGAAGGCGTTCTCAGGGGCATCCTCAGCAGAAATCAGGCAACACCAGGACCAAGCCCCCACAGCGAAATTCCCGTTCCGGGCAGGGTGGTCGTTGAATCGGATGTGAACCAACGGAGCGGTTTAACTGTCTCCAATTCCATACTCTCCAAGGTGTGCTGAAATCCGCCTTTCCAGCCAGTAATCCGCTTTAAAGGGGTGGGGGCCTGCTACGAATCCTACATGACCACCCTGCTCGCTGACCTCCAGGTTTACCGCTGATGAAAGCTCGGATTCCTGAGGTATGGTTTGCGACCACATGAAAGGGTCATCTCTGGCGTGCAGGATCAGTACAGGCGTTTCGATGTGCCGGAGATATTGTCTGCAACTGGATTCCCGGTAGTAGTGATCCACATCCAGGAAGCCGTGCAATGGCGCGGTGACCTTATCATCGAACTCGCGGAATCCTTTGATACTATCCACATCCACATCGATGGGCATGGGTATCGTACCCCGTTTACGTTTGTACGAAGCCCGCAGTCGCCGAAGCAGATGATTTCTGTAGAGTCGTGATACCCCGCAATCCAGTTTCCGGGCACAATCATCAAGGGAAAATGGCACAGACACCGCTACCGCGGTTTGCAGTGTGCCAGGTATCTTTCCGGTGCCCAGCCATTTCAGCAGGACATTGCCACCCAATGAATAGCCTACGATGGCACTGATGGTTTTCCCGGCTTTTTCCTGCACATGCCTGATCACCTGTTCCAGGTCACCAGTATCTCCGGAATGATAACTCCGGGGCAACCGGTTCATCTTGCCGCTGCAACCTCGAAAATGCATCAATACCGGCAGAACTCCCTGCCGATGCAGGCAATTGAGCAGACCGGTGGCATAGTGTGATTCGATAGATCCTTCCAGCCCGTGCATCAAAAGCACGAGAGGTCCCTGATTTTTCCCAACCCAGGCAAGGTCCAGATAATCACCGTCCGGGAGCTCCAGCCGTTCGGATTGAACCGGTAGTTTTTTCCGACGACGAAAATACAGCGGCCAGATGGTTTGAAGATGGGGGCTGCGCAGCCACCAGGGGGCGTTGAAAGAGCTGTTCTTGGTCATAATTACTAATCATTGCATGAGAAACCGGAAATACCCCCGAGCCTGTTCAGCCGATCTTTCCGGGTCGCGGCAGGCTCAGATCCTGGGCTTGGCCGGAACGAGGGCGGGTGCTCAGGGATTCGGGGGAGTACCCCGGTCACTTTTCTCCCCGAGATAATCAAGCCAGGCTTCGGCCTGATCACGAAACTGTGCATCGGCCCGGGCCAGCTGAAATGCCTGGGAAGAGGCTCCGTGATTACCGATGTGAAAATGACTGATGCCCAGAAGCAGCTGGGTCTGGGCTTTGTCATTGGCCGGATCGGATTCCAGACCGTTTTGCAGGATATCTTTCGCTTCCTGCCATTGTTCCAGGTCGATCAGGACGGCGCCCAGCTGTTCTCTCAGCGAGGTAGTGGACATATGTGAATTCAGGCTGGTCAGCAGCTCCCGGGCTTTTGATTTCTCGTTGGCCCGGAGCCAGTATGCGGCCAGTAACTGATAACGATCAGCCGTTGCTTCAATGCCCCCTCGGGACAGTTCCTGATCGAGCAGTTCGGCTGCCTGATAGGGCATACCTTGGCGTCCGTAGCTCTCAGCGAGGCGCAGGACTCCGGTTTCATCGAGCAGATGGCGTTGATACATCAGTTCCTGTAGTGCCAGAGCCCGTGCATCGTCTCCCGTTCGGAGGTGTAGTGAAAGGAGATTGTTCCATAACCTCCGGTTTTCGGGAAAGTGGCGGATCGCTTTCCGGGACAATGGGATGGCGGCAGCGTTTCTCCCGGTTTTCTCATAGCAGGAGAGTAATAGTTCGTACCAGGTGACGGGAACCCTTCGACTCCCTGAAATAGCCCTTTTCATGTGTATCGCCGCCTCATCGTATCGTTTGAGCTGGTAGAGCGCTGAGGAGAACAGGGCCAGGCTTTCTGGATGGGGAGCTTTTTCCTGCTTCAGCCAGCGACGGAGATAGCGTGCTCCGTCAGCCGGAGAATCTGCTGCGATAAAGAGCTGGCCTATGTCATAGTTCAGCTGGTGAGTGACTTCGGATGGCAGCACGTTCAACGCCACAGCTCGACGATATGTCCTGGCAGCCGCTCCAGGGTTTTTCATGACCCCGTGGATGAAGCCCTTGGTCTGGAGCGTAATAGCCTTGTCGTAAGAGGTACCGGTAAAACTCGGGAGCATTCGGTTCAAGGCACTCATGGCCTCGGAATAGCGGTGGGCTTTGATCAATTTGTCAATAGCACCGAGTTGCAGACCAACTGCCCCTGTCAATCTCTGACCGTCGGCAGATACCGGTACCGTAAACCAGCAGGTGATCAGCAGCAGGGCGGCAACAGAAGATTTCCAGTACACGTGGGGGCTACCGGTTCTTCAGGGTAAAAGTGATGTCCTGCACCGCTCTGACGTCTGAGTGGCGGGAGGCAAAACGCCAGTGTTTTATAGCACTGAGGACGACCCGGTCAAACACGCCGGGTGGGTTGGATTTGATAACTTTCGGGTCCCGGACGCTTCCGGTAGTTGTGACAGTGAACGCGACAGTCACCACCCCTTCGACTCCTGATCGTTTCGCCCTGCGTGGATAACGGGGGGATTGACGGTGTACGGGAGTCAATCGTTGGTAAGCCTGAGATTCTCCCCTGGTCGTTGCTCCCTCCGTCACTTCAGGAGCGGCTTCACTGGTCAGCCCATCCAGCGCAGGTCGTGCACCCAGGCGCAGTGGGACGCTGACAGCCCGGGCCGTCAGTGCAGGCAGTTGGGGTGTCTGCTGGAGAGCGTGTAACGGGGTGAACAGGGGTGGAATGGGTGGTGGTGGCGTGGTCAGTGGTGCTGGTGCCTGTTCTGTCTCGCTTTTTGAGGTACTGGAGTCGACAGTGGCTGGGACAGGCTTCCCAGTCGATGGGAGGGACATGATACTCATCAGTTGACCCATGGATACGGGCTCGTTCCATCGCGGTTCATAATTGACCATCCAGTGAACGAATGCGATCAATAGCAGATTGACCGCGACGGCCAACCCCAGGCTGAAGGTGAATCGCCCCAGGACTACCAACCCTGCTGCTCCTGGGAATTACTCATTCCGGGGTACCGGTCGTTGAGTCTCTTGCCGGGGAGCCGGGGATGCAGCCACCGAGACCCGGTGAACCCCGGCAAGTCGTACCTGATCCACCACTTCCACCAGAATGCCGGTGCGTGATTCCCGGTCGGCCCGGACAATGACTGAACGTTCCGGGGCTTCCCCATGAAGACGTTCCACCCGGGTACGAACCGACCGAGGGTCGATGACCTGATCATCCATCCAGATACGTCCCAGATCATCAACGGTAATGCTGATGCTGCCGGGAGTCTGGCTGGTGGCGGTTGCTGCGTCCGGCCGATTAATGGCCAGACCTTCCGCCTTCTCGAATGAAGAGGTAACGATAAAAAAGATCAAAAGAATAAACACCATGTCCAGCAGCGGGGTCAGATTCACCGCAGCAGTCGGGCTTTCTGTATCGATATGTCGCTTGCGCATAGTGTCTGATGTCTAATGCAGCTTGTCGCTAACCTGGTGGATTTGTGTCCGCGAGCGTTGTTGTAAATCATTGCTGAAGTAAAGACCGGCAATAGCGGTGACCAGGCCGGCTGTGGTCGGCAGCAATGCCTTCGAGATCCCCACGGATAAAGCACCGGTGTCGCTGCTGCCAAACCGATTGAGAATATCGAATGTGGCGATCATACCGGTCACGGTGCCGAGCAGTCCAAGCAAAGGCAGAATACTGACCAGTACCTGTATGGCCAGGAGATGGCGACGCAGTGCAAGGGACAGTTCCGATATCAGTCCTTCCCGGATACGGCGGGCATACCAGCTGGTGCGTTCATCCCGCTGTCTCCAGCGTCTGGCTGTGCGACTCAGAATGCCCGGGTACTCGAAGATGTAGAACCAGTAACGCTCGATAATCAGAGTCCACAAGAGAATCGAGGTTGCGATGATGACCGGAACAACCGGCCCACCCCGTTCGATGAGCAGTAGAAAACTGGTGGGTATCCCCGCCATGTCAGGCATGGGAAACCGCCTGTTCCGGTTGAGTCGAAGACGGTTGCCGTTCTGCCAGTTTTGCCACCATTGCCGCACTCTGCTCATCCAGTATCTGGATGATTCGATTGCTTCGGGAGGAAAGGAAACTGTGCAGGAGCAGCAGAGGAATGGCTACCACCAGACCTTGAACCGTAGTCACCAGTGCTCGGGATATTCCGCCTGACATCAAACGGGGATCACCGGTTCCATGGATGGTAACGGCCTGAAAGGTCTCAATAATTCCGGTCACTGTACCGAGCAGGCCAAGTAGTGGGGCAATGGCAGCGAGCACGGACAGTGTGCCGATGCCCCAGCGAATCCTGGGCAATTCTCTGAGGATCGCTTCGTCCAGTTTCAAACCCAGGGTTTCGGTATCGATCTCAGGGTTATCCCTGTATACCTTCAGGATACGACCGAGGGGGTTGGGGCGGTTGGGGGTCGTCGCTTCCAATTGTCTGCGGATCCTACGGTCCAATACCAGCAGAACCGAAAGGCGCCCGATGGCAATAGTCAGACCAATGATACCCAGGCCCGTAATGATCCATCCGATCACCCCCCCTTGGTCCAGGCCCTGCTTCATACGTTCTTCAAGTCCGGGGGTCCGGGAGAGTTCCGCCAGCAGATCCCCCCGGGTCGGATCGATAGGCATTGGTACTATTCCTGACGCTGACTGCTGCAGCTTGAGCGCCATATCCCGGTAACGGGTCGGGGGCTGGCGAGTCGTTTCCAGCAGTTGCCCGCTGCCTGGAAGATAGCGCAGGTAACGGCCGTCGGCCACGCTGCCAAACAGGCCGGTTCGTATGACCTGTTTCTCCAGTCGTTTTCCTGTCCGGTCGATGATGTCTGCTTGAAAACGGACAACCCTTCCCATTTCCACCATCTCCTGGAGTTGGAGATGCCACAACGCCTCAATTTCATCCAGGGGGGGAAGTTCGTTGTTGCGGATAGTTTCCGCCAGTGCTTGTTCACGATTGGGTATCTGGGCTGAAACCAGAGAATTCTCGATGGTTTCATGAAGCGAAACGGCGGACTGGATGATATGGTCCCGCAGTTGCCCGGCGTCACCGAGTTCACCTTCGAGCGTTTTTTCCCGGTTACGAATGATACCGTTGTTGGTCTCGAATGTTTTCTCCAGACGCGCGGCGGTAGCCTGCTCTTCGATCAGTAATGCCCGTGCCTCTGCAAGCAGTTGCTGTTGCTGGTCACGGGCGGCAGTGAATCTCTTCAGTCTTGCATCGTTGTTTTTTCGTTCCAGTATTCGCTGTGCCTGTACCTCTTCATACAGTGTTCCCAGCGCTCCCACACCCATAACAGACAGGGATGGAAGCAACAACAGCAGCAGGAGCGTACAACGGATCATGGCACGGGGACGGCTATGGGAAGGGTCATCAGATCCGTCGGCAGCTGATTGCGGGCAACCCTTATGCCTTGCACCAGGTTGGGAATGAATGCCTGGTCCAGCTCATGCCAGCGATGACCATCGCTGTTCCAGTAGCCGGCGCGGCTGCTGTCAGATGTCACGTAATAGAGGCCGACACGACCAATCCGCAGGATTTCCACGGACAAGGTCTGGCCATCCAGTTCCAGAACCTGATGGTAGGCCTCGATTGCCCGGCCGTATTCTGATTCGATCCGGTAAGCTTCTGTGACCCGACGGTACTTCTCTGGAACAGAAATAGCTGGGTCATCCATCATTTTTTTCAGTCGCTGAATCCGGTCTGTCCTCTCGGCTGCCAGAAAGGGCAGATCCCGGGCAATGAACTGCTCCAGCACGTCAACCATACGCCACATCATGGGTACCAGGCCCATCCGGATCTGCCCCAGGTTTTCCAGTTGCCGGTCCGGCGACTCCAGTTTCAGCCGCTGGCTTGCGATCAGTCGCTCGAGCCCCGCGTTACGGGTTCGTACGCCATCGATCTGATCCAGAACCTGCCGGTACTCCTCTTGCAGCGCTGTTGTTTTCGCGGAGAGTTGATCCACCCGATGCTGGGTCTGACGGTTTTCCTGCTGCCCTTCCAGGCGCAGTTCCATGGTCTTTTTCAACGTGTCTGCAGCCCCGGCTGTGGTGGATGTGACCACTGCTGGAAACAGAATGGATACGCAGATCAACACCTTCAGCTGACGCTTCATGACTCAGAATTCCGAAACGGGAAATGTTGGTCCGGATGATGGATTCGGGCTAGATAATATGCCTTTTTTCAAAGGCATACAAGATGAGTGATCGCGGTGTGGGATAGTCGGAAGGCCAGGTGATGGGAAGTGGGAAACGGAGTATTCTGAAGACGCCGATGCCTCTGTGGTCCGCATTGACCTGTATGATGCCGATCTGCAGGTAGTACAGTCGATCGACACCGGGTGAGTAGCTCTCCGGTCCACGACAGGGTTGTGGCGCCGGTAGTGGTACAGCCAGCGCCGACGGGTACCTGGATTGCACACAAACCAGACGTTCCGGCACATCGGATGGTGGAGTGGTCGATGACCATGATGGATTACCGTGTTATGGAGGGATTAGTGTTGTCGATCTGGTATGTCTATATTCTCGAGTGTGTGGATGGAACCCTCTATACCGGCATTGCCAAGGACGTGGCGTCTCGGGTGAAGCAGCACAATCACGGAAAAGGGGCGAAGTACACTCGGGGCAGAATACCGGTCCAACTGGTCTACCAGGAAGCTGTGGAATGCCACGGCGATGCGCTGCGAAGGGAAATGCAGATCAAGCGAAAAGGGCTGTTGTACAAGCAGGGTTTGATCCGGGAAGCAGGACTTTAGTTTCTGCGTTGCGGGGAGGTGCCGCTGTTTCCACGACTGTAGAATTGGGGCTGACGTTCCCACGCAGGCTGGCAAAGTGGTGACGGATGCACCGTTTACGGAGCCGAGGATGCAAAAGGGGCGCATAGTTGTTCTATGCAACCTTTTCCACAACGCGGAAACTGGGCCAAAAGACCAGCAAGACTGGATAACTATTTTTTTCCGCGGCCCTTATAATTAAGAATAGGGGGTAGTCACTTAGCACCTCTCGCTACAGCATGTAGTACCAGGCATATCTGATGTGATTGGCTACAACCCAATATGTAGTGATTGGAGGCGTTAGTTGACCACCCCCCTTAAGAATAATGGCTAACCGGCGACACGGTTTTCAGCGGGGCAATCGTCGAAACTGCCTGGAATCCGGAGTTTTTCTTCAATGAAATCCGCAATTTCATCGGGCCGGTTCAGGTTCAGTGCCGGCAGGCCTGTCGGGCTGATAAATCGAGGTATGTCGGTTGCCACGGCGATAACACTGGTGTCATGGGTATGGATCAGAGGTTTACCCAATCTTGATCGATGGAGTTCGATCTTGGGGAAATGGGTGTGCTTGAATCCTTCAACCAGGACCAGGTCGAGTTGATCAGGCAACAAGGAGTGTAGAAGATCTGCCAGAGTGGGTTCCTGTTCCTGCTCAGGGGTTTCCCTGATCCAGGCGATTCGATTGCGTGAGGCCACCAGCATCTGATCGGCCCCTGCATCGCGCAGTTTGCAACTGTCTTTCCCGGCGTGATCCACGTCAAAACTGTGGTGAGCATGCTTTATTACACCGATACGCAGTCTTCGGGATTTCAGTAGCGGAATGAGCCTTTCGAGCAGGGTAGTTTTTCCGGTGCCACTAAAGGCGCAGAAACCCAGGATGGGTAAAGGGTACTGGATCATGTAGAGGCCCCTTCCCCCAGTAACTGGTCCCGGTCCTGAGGCGTGTTGATATTGCGAAAAGCTGTCGGGCAATGAGAAAAATCCGCCAGCGCGAATTGGTGTCGTGAATACCAGAGGTCTATTTTACGTTCACCTTCTGAAAGGAACTTTTCCAGGTCGGTTTGCAGGTGCACCGGAATCAAGGCGTAGACCGGTTGCATGCGTTTGCCGTCGTGAGCCACGGTGATCTCACTGGCAGATTCTTCAGAAAGTGTGCCTGCCATTTTTGACACATAGTCTGCAGGGATCAGAGGACCGTCGCAGGGGAGGGTGAGTATGTAGGGGGTGGAAGCGGCTGCCATGGCGGAAAGGAATCCCGCCAATGGACCCTGATATCCTTTCAGTGAATCTGGAACCACCGGGTAGCCAAACTCACGATACAGCTCAGTATTACGGTTGGCATTGATTAGAATGCTGTTGGTCTGAGGCGTCAGCTTGTCCAGTAGCAGACGGATCATCGGGCGGCCGTCAATTTCCAGTAGTCCCTTGTCCTGGCCGCCCATCCTGCGGCCCTTGCCGCCGGCCAGTACCACTACTGTGATGTCTTTTGTTGAAAGTGCCATGTTGATCAGAGGGAATCGGTTGCCATGGAAGCAAGCCCTGGTCCGGAAGCGACGCTCTTCAGGTGTTCAGGTTCCAGGTGCTCAGGGTGAATACCACCCCCTGTATATCCAATGAGTCGGGTCAGATGATGGGTGATTCTGAACAATCGATTTATTCCATGGGCAGGGTGACGATTCAGTGACTGGCGATTTCACTGGCGTTGGCCGAGGGGTTGAATAACTGTTTCCCCGCCACTTCGAACCCACCAATAAGCTGCTGCCCTTCGGAGGAGGTGATCCATTGGGAGAGGCTGGTGGCTCCTTTGTAGTTGATATCTGGGTGGCGTTTTGGATTGACTGTGATGATACCGTAGGGGTTGTACAGTCTCGGGTCGCCTTCGAACAGCAGCTTGAGCTGGGTTTTGCCCGTGTACGACAACCAGGTTCCCCGGTCGGTTAGCGTGTAACTATCGAGTTCACCACTCATCTGCAGCACCTTACCCATTCCCTGGCCGACTTCCCGGTACCAGCTTCCCTCGGGCTTGATACCGGCCGATTTCCACAATCCTGTCTCTTTCTTATGGGTGCCTGAATCGTCACCCCGGGATACGAAAACCGCCTGTTGGCTGGATATTCTGCCGAGTGCGTCGGTGGCATCGCCGCTGCCGGCTACTCCTGCCGGGTCTGATGCAGGCCCGACGATGACGAAGTCGTTGTACATGACGTGGCGACGATCTACACCGTATCCACTTTCAACAAAACGCTTTTCCGCCCCCGGTGCATGTACCAGGACCGCGTCCACGTCTCCGTCCCGCCCCATTCTAAGCGCCTTGCCAGTGCCCACGGCGATGACCTGCACACCGTAACCTGTCGCTTTGGTGAAATGGGGCAGCAGTTCGCTCAGCAGCCCCGAGTTTTCGGTACTGGTAGTGGTTGCCAGTCGCAGTATCTTGTTGTCAGCTGCTTGCAGCGGAGAAAAAACGAGTAAGAGTCCAAGAAGAATGGAGGTGGATAACAGACGGCCCATGCAGGTATAGCTCCCAAATCAATTTTGACGTGGATAACAGAGTTGAACTCAGCAAAAGCAATGCCAGATTGACAGTTCTCCGCTTCTGTGAGGAAATTTGAACAGAGACTGTATGGAAAATTTGGAAAGGAATACCATTATCCTTACCATTCGACAACGCCAGGTGTTCACAAATGAGGGTAAATCCGGGTGTATATTGGGTAAAATTGTCCCACTTGCCTCAGGAATTAATCGACAAATAGTACCAGAACCTGTCGGTCATCCTATGACAGTCACTAAAAGGGTGGAACTGAAATGAATCGAGCAACAAAGGGCCAGGGGATAAAATGAAAGTCGGTAGTTCCCAACAGAATAGCCATGGTTCCTCTCGGCTGTCAGATAAACCCACCGGCAGTCGACTCAAATCCATTTTGATCGTTGATGACGAACCGGGAATCCGGAGTTTTCTGCAAAAAAGTCTGAGCAAATACTTCGGACTGGTTGAACTGGTGGAAAACGTGGAAAAGGCGGAGTCCCTGCGACAACGTTGTCATTTTGATCTGATCATTTCGGATATCCGTCTGCCAGGCAGATCCGGTGTGGACTGGCTCAAGGAGTTGAGAGCTCAAGGTAATCCCATTGCATTCATAATCATTACTGCTCATGCCGATCTGGATACAGCCATCGAGGCGCTGAGGCTGGGGGCCGAAGATTTCATACTGAAGCCCTTTCGTATGGAACAGATGTTGACGTCGGTTAATCGTTGTCTCGAAAGACAACAGATCGCACGGGAAAACTTTGTGCTCAAACGACAGTTGGAACATGTTTACGAGGACGGGGGGCTGATTGGTCAATGCGAACAGTTCAAACAGATATGTGCGCTTATCAAGCGGGTGGCGCCAATGCCTTCAACGGTGCTTATAGAGGGGGAGTCAGGGACTGGTAAGGAGCTGGCTGCCCGGGCTGTTCACACTTGGAGCGGCCGCAGCGGGAGCTTCGTGCCAATCAATTGTGGGGCGATGTCTGCGGAGTTGCTCGAAAGTGAGCTTTTCGGCCATATCAAGGGTGCCTCCACCGGCGCTTCCCAGGCTCGCGAGGGGCTGTTTACCTATGCGGATGGTGGAACCCTGTTTCTGGACGAAATCGGCGAAATGCCCTTGGCCATGCAGGCACATTTACTGAGGGTGCTGGAAGAACGACGTATTCGTGCGGTTGGTTCCAATCAGGAGACACCGGTGGATGTCCGGGTGATTGCCGCCACTAATCGAAACCTGGAGGAAGAGGTGAAAAGCGGGAACTTCCGGGAGGACCTCTACTTTCGGCTCAATGTGCTTTCAATCCGAATGCCGGCGCTGCGGGAACACAAGGAAGACCTGCTGTTTCTGGTTCGACATTTCATGAGCATGCTGGCATCCCAGCTGGGTATGCCGATGCAGGAAATCGACGATGCCGAGGTGATGAGGCTTGAAAGCTATGACTGGCCTGGAAATGTTCG
>JAAELC010000079.1 GCA_024227135.1 Gammaproteobacteria bacterium | reverse complement strand
GATCACCACGCCCCGGAAAACCGGAAATGATTCTTCAGGAACTGGCGAATGCCCCCCTCTCCCTGGGGAGTTATACGCTTCTGCTCTTTTCTATAGCATCACTTTGGATCCACCGAAACCCACAAATCTGGGGCACCGCTCTACTGGTGGCCCTGCTGCTCGGGTTGGTTGCAGAGAGAGTTCAACCTGTTGGGTTTGGAGCCATCGTTGCTTTCGCGTTCTGCTGCTATGCCAGTTGGAATGGTCGGTACTCCAAAGCATTCAGAATTAGCCTCGGAGCAACCGTACTCTTGCTTTCCATCGCACTGACTGCTCACCTGCTGCCCGGATTCAATAATTGGAGAATACTTGACAGTTTTACCCTGAGCGAAAATAGCACACCCTATTCCATGTTCCTGAACTTCGACCAACCTTTGGTAGGCTTGTTCCTGCTCGGGTTCGGGCCACCGTTGTTGATGGGCCGGAAACAATGGTCAGATATGCTGAAACTGGTTATGCCGATCATGCTGACGGGTCTGACGATAGTTTACGGGTTGGCTTTGGGTATGCAGTACGCCGCCATCGATATCAAGTTTCCGGCATTCTTTCCTGTATGGGTATTGCACAACCTGCTACTGACTTGCGTGGCAGAAGAAGCACTGTTTCGCGGGTTCCTGCAAAGACACCTGGACAGCAGTCTGGAGCGATACCCATGGGGGAAAATGACCAGCCTGGCCACCGTATCCCTGCTCTTTGGCCTGGCCCATTTCCAAGGGGGGGCTGCCTATATTCTACTCGCCACCGTAGCCGGGTTGCTCTATGGATATGCGTTTCAAAAAACGAAACGGATCGAAGCCAGTATATTGACCCACTTCCTGTTAAACACCGGGCATTTATTGTTTTTCACCTACCCTTCACTCCTGTAATGCCACTGTAAACAGCCATGTGTCCAAATGGCTGATCAACATGGGGCACCCCCAGCTTTCCGGGGATGGCGGGTTGGGTCTCATTCAGGTCCTTTCCAGGGACCAAATACGTATCGACCTTTCGAAACCTCTACATTGGGTGGCTTTTTATGTCGATTGAAATAGTCATAGCCCTCTTTCAGATTCAGCCAGAAAGCGTGCCATTGACTATCTTCGTATTCTGATAATCTCTCCGACTCCAGTTTAAAAGGAAACACATGAACCCTGAAGAACGGCTGGCCGGATTTAAAAGCCGCTACGGCAAGCGCATAGATCTCGTTAATATAGAGATCAGTCATGGCGTAGCAGCCGATCGAAACACATCTGCCATGGACCATCAGCGCACTGCCGGTACGCCCGTGGAAACGATCGTATCGATTGGGATAGCCCAGATTGAACGAAAGATGAAACCGGCTCCACGGATTGAGGCGACCGGGTCCCACGAAGTAGAAACCCTCCGGGCTCTGTTTATCACCCTGTTTCAGCTTTGGCCCGAGAGTGCCGGAAAAAGTACAGATTTCATAGTTTCTGAAATTGACGAATCCTCCCTCACCGGATTC
>JAAELC010000078.1 GCA_024227135.1 Gammaproteobacteria bacterium | reverse complement strand
TTACCACTGCCCGGTATGCGGCTGCCGATTGCGCCGCGTCGAGACACCACTCGAACGGCTCGCCGCAAGGATCGGTTACATCGCCATGGTTGCGGCATGTACCGGGTTGCTGTGGCAAGTGCTCGATGTACCGGTTAAGCCGTCACGCGACTGGCTGGTGGCCCTGTACGGTGTGGCCGTCGTCGGTATCGGCATCAACATCGTGTTCAGCATCATCCGCCAGCACTTCGTGCTCGACGACTCTTTACACGAACCACACCTCGCCGACACCTTCGAGCAGGATTAACGAAGCGAGCCGTCTCCCGTGGTGTGACCAGGCTGTCCCTGCTGATAACCTGTTCCGGTGCCAGTGTTCAGAAACTGACCTGCGCAATGTCGAGATTAGAAGAAAAGGATAAATCGGCAAGTATGGCATGACGCTGATCGAAGGAAACTGCTAAATGGCGTTGTGTGCTGGATGTAAAGCCATCAGGAAATCGCTGCGACGGCAGGCTGAACCGCGCCTGCCGTGGTACACGGAATCAGGGGCGTTACGACTGTATCTCAGGCAGCGCAGCGGTACTCATGATGCAGACTGGTATGGTGCGAACTTTCTAACGCACTGTATGATATTGAAAAAAAGGAAAGTAGAGTTAATCTGTTCACCCATTCGTCGATGAGAGGGGATTGCGGGTATTGACGGAAGTGCTGTCGGACTATCAATACTCATCATTTAAAAAGTTGATATAGCTTTCTCGCATCTGGAGGTTGCGCACGGCTCTGCTTCCGAGGTTTCTGGCGGTCAATGTCAGTAAACCTTCCACCATAAACATCATTGCAACGAAACTGTTACTGTAGAACTGGCTTTGGGTAGGGACCATCAGAGTGACATCCGCCCATTGGGCCAGAGGTGAGTGATGGGAATCGGTTATTGCCAGCAGTATTGCCTGTTGTTGTTTCGCGAGTTTCGCTGCCATCACGGTTTCACGGCTGTAGGGAGATGAGCTGAACAACACCAGCGGGTCTCTTTCACGAATCTGGGAAAGACCAATGGATAACCCATGTCCATGTGCACCGATCAGATAGACCTGGCGGCGTATCATACTGAGTCCGTAACTCATTGCTGACGCGAGCGCAGCGGATTGCCGGTAGCCGCAGACATGAACGTGGAGACCGTTTGCCAGCCAGTCAACCGCACTTTTCATTTGCTCCACTTCAATCTGCTCCAGTCCACGCCCGATATTGGCTTTGCATTCATCAGCCAGGTTTCCTAACAGCACCATACCGTCACTGCTATCGGGTCGAACCAATTGCTGGGCCTGACTACTGTAGAAATGATCCGGCTCAGTCAGCTGTTTTTTAAACAGGTTCTGTAATTGGGGGAAGCCCTTAAAACCCAGTAGTTTTGCCAGGCGGGTAAGAGATGCCGGACTTAGTTTCAGGGATTTGGCCAGGCTGCTGATGTTGTTCAGTGCAACCATTTGGGGGTCATCCATCATGCTGCACAGGGCACGATAGGTTTGCTTGCCCATAGGTAAATCCAGTTCATCCCGCTGGATCAACATCGGTATTCGCCGCAGTTCTGAAAAAGTCTTTGGTGGAAATTGAATTCCGCGATTTTTCATTCCCATACCGCCATCATTCATAACTTACTGAATTTAATAGATACTCTTTGAGATTATAGCATTTAGTGAAAAAATATTTTCATTATGATGATTCTATGGAAATATCGTTCTCTGCTATCCATAGTGTTTCCCATATTTACTATTTCGAATCACATAAAGGACACCCAATGAGCCCCCTCGCACTCAGGTTGGCCCATCAGCTGACTGACACCCGGCATTCCGAAACCCTGCTGATAAACGAAGTTTCGAACAGATTGGCAGCGGCTAACCGTCCTCTTTACCGGTTTGGTTTCGGTCAAAGCCCTTTCCCGGTACCCGAGCATGTGGTGGAAGCATTACGCAGTAACGCATATCGCAAGGAATACCTGAATGTACAGGGGCTTCCAGAGCTAAGACGGGCTGTGTCTGATTTTCACAATCAAGTGGACGGTTCTGACTGGCACCCGGATCAGATTATCATCGGTGCAGGAAGCAAAATTTTGCTGTATTGCCTGATGGCAGCGGTGAAATCAGCTGATGTGGCCCTGATAAGCCCAAGCTGGGTATCCTACGAACCCCAGGCAAAACTGGCACAACATCGCGTGTTGCGTATCAAAACCCGGTTTGAAGATCGTTGGCGTCTCACTCCTGAGGTGCTGGATCAGTTCTGCGACATGCGTGACGAGCCCAATCGGCCCCTGATACTGGTACTGAACTATCCAGGCAATCCGGATGGTGAAACCTATAACGCTAACGCCTTGCGGGATCTGGCAGATGTGATGCGACGACATCATATTTACGTGATTTCGGATGAAATCTACGGATTGCTGCACCACAAAGGGGAGCACATTTCCCTGGCCCAGTTTTATCCTGAAGGGACCATGGTCACCAGTGGCTTATCCAAATGGTGCGGCGCCGGGGGATGGCGTTTGGGTATTTGCCATATCCCGACCCAGCTTGGCCCAGACTATCTGAAGCGGGTGATCGGTGTGGCGTCTGAAACTTACTCCTGTGTCAGTACACCGGTTCAACTTGCGGCATTGACCGCTTATACCTACGACCAGCGGATTCACGATTTTCTGCAACAGCAGCGGGCAATCCTATCCGAAATTGGGAATCGTTGTGCCGGCATGCTGGAAAAAGGTCGGGTCCGTGTGTATCGACCCGAAGGAGGTTTTTATCTGTTTCCTGACTTTTCACCCTTCAGTGAATCATTGGCACTACGGGGTATAGAGACCGGCAGCGATTTAACCAAACGGATACTGCAGGATACCGGCGTAGCTCTCCTGCCTGGTTCCGCGTTTGGTATGGAGGAAAACAGCCTGACCGCACGTCTCGCCTATGTGGATTTTGATGGTGTTCAGGCACTTCGCGACGGTGTGGCAGATGCCAGCCACCTTTATCAAGGTATTGAAAAACTCTGTGCATGGTTGCAGACATAGCGCGTCATCTTATTCAGATACTGCGTAAAGGCCCCGGAAATTATGTATCGTCCCGTAATGTGCAGGATATCAGCTCAGACTCAAGGTACAGATGAAAGCGCATATCATTGATTATGCATCTGAATCTGCGACACAGAAGCTGAGGTGAGAGACCAGCAGGATGGGATGATTCATTTTTTCTGCGGCCCTAAGGACTTGCAATTGTCACTGGGCGTTTTCATTACCTTGCAGGGATAGCGTTTTTTCACCTTTCCCTTGTGTAAGTCATCATGGTTGACCATCCTGAACAGGAATTTTCCTCCTTTCAGACTCGTTTCCATTAGACAGGCAACCTCTCGACTTGAGGGAAAAGGGCGTTTATGCTTTCCATACGCTGAGTATCCCGTTATTTCCCTGGTGCAAAGCTGGAAATAGAGTGTCGAGAAATAAGTAATGATCGAGTCAACTCTGCATAGTGGATATTGCCGCTCTCAACCGGCCCAATTGAATCGCGCCAGGTTATCTGGTGCGTTATTTCTGGTACTGGCTTTGTCATTCAATCTCCAGGTGGCGGCAGATCATGGTCCCGAGCATGCGAATCCCGGGGCAGCGATCGGTGTACAGGGGGAGTTGCTTGTCTCTCCGGCGACGATCACCGACGAAGGCTGGGTGAACTACACCTACACGGGAGAAGGGTATCCAAGCTGGCATAGGCTGCTGTACCGCTACGTCAATCTCTACTTCACGCAGGGTTACCGTGCGGGTGATCCGTTTTACTATTTCTTTCGTCCGGTGCGCTGGGGGACCGTCTCTTTTTCACCGACACACAACTGTATCCCCGGCCGCGAGAATACCAGTGACTGCCAGACCATTGGCTGCGAAGCCAGAGACAAGACCTGTCGGCTCTATGTCCGGGCGACGCGGACCCCCGGCGTAGACTGGGGGGGGCATTTCTGGCCGAACTGCCGGGCGCAGTATTACCTGGGTCCTTACCCCGCAACCGATGGTGGCGGCTCACAGGCGAACAGCATCATTGCCCTGGAAGTCGAAGGCACCGACAGAAACTTCGATATACAGCTGATCAACCCACTGACCGTGACCGCGTCCGGCGCCTTTACTCAATGTCCCGACCCGGATATTCGCGAGCCCGAAGAGCCGAAGCTTGAGCTCAGCTGTGACGATAACTTCGGTGATGCTCCGGATGTGTATATCGAAGAAAGTCAGGATCAACCATCGACGATGGAGTTTTATGCCGATTTGAATGGTGTGTGCGAGACTTACGGGGAAGATTTCGGTTTTGGCGGTGATGACGAATGCGACCCGGATGTCGAGTACTGCGACGACCCCTACGGGCAATGTGTGGACCAAAGCGGCATCGACTGGGTTTTTGGGGATGGGGATACTCACGAATATGCTTCGGCTTATGAGACGCTTCTGCATACCTACGAAGATGCCGGCGACTTCACTGTTACCGCAACGGCGCAGCCTTTTGGCATAACGACACAATGCCAGTTGAATCTGAAGCCGCCCGGCGTACGTGTTGATGTCAATCCGGTTGGCACCAAGCTTGTGATCACACCGGATGGTCGACAGCTTCGTCGCGCGACACAAGGTTCAACGTTTGAAATTAATGTAGCGGTAGCAACCACCAAGGGTTACGGCAAGGTACGCGACCTTCAGTTCCTGAAATCTTCTCTGCTGGATGTTGATGCCGAGGTGTTGACCGTGCTGGACAGTCCTCAACTTCCGGGTGTTCCGGCGGATGTCGATGCCGAGACGGTGTTTTTCGACGGCAAGTTCGTTCTCGAGGCCACGGAAACCGGTGAGACTGTGCTACAGGCACCTGTCACTTACCGGGTCCTGGGCGAACTCAGGCAATCCAATGATCAGGAAACTATCCAGATCGGCAAGGGCCTGAAAGTCGATCTGTTTGCGAGTGAAACCATTTCGCTCGATCAGAACAACCGTGACAGGAACGCCTTCAATGTCGAGTTGATCGTAGAGAACATCGGTAATGTCGACCTGGTCAATGTGCGACTGGTGGACGGCGGATTAGTGATGCAGCCGGTTCCGGGCACACAGGGACAGCTTGGCAGCGTTACGCTACTGCGGCCATTGGTCGATGGATTGCCTGGCACCCTCGCCGCAGGGACGAAGCACACGGCAAATGCCAGGTTGCAGGCGACGGGAATCGGAGCCGTTCGCATTGCGGCCGTTGTTCAAGCTGAAGACGAGGAGAACAACTTCTTCGAGATCGGTAAGGGCGCGGACGTGCTCATTGTCGACGATGACGATGGTTACCCGAATGAGACTTCCTTCTTCCGGCACCTGAATCAACTGGCCTACGAATACCTGGAACAAGCACACAAGGGAGCCGCGGAACTGGAAGCCCGTGGTCACGCGATGATCGAGAACCTGATGCAGACAGCTGCCGATGGGGGTGACATCGATGCGGCGGCTCAGGCAGCCTCAGCGTCCTGCGACAACCCTAACAGCCTGGCAAAGCCAGGGCAGACTGCTACAGTGGCCGCTGGCGAGCAGGACCTGTTCGATAAAAAACTGAATGAAAAGTGGTACATTCCGGACTTCGTCAAGACAGCTTTTTCACCGGAGGAACGCGCCAATAATCTGGGGAAAGAACTGGTCGCTGCCCAAATCCTCGCGAGCTTTATTTCAAGCGAAGAGGCAACCACCGAGTTTTTTCGTGACAAGCAAGAACTCGTGGGAGGTATCGGTGGTGCGGCGGGTTATCTCAGTGTGGAACACAATCGAAAGCAATTGGCCAATTCGATAACCCGCTATGTAAAGGAGACCTATCAGGCGAATCAGGAAGGGATGGAGATCATTTACGATGCCCTGATCAACGATGACAGGCAGGCGGCTGAGTTGATCGAAGGTGCCTTTGTGGATCTGGCAGATCGCCAGGAAGCAGCGGTACGCAATCAATGCCACAAAATGGCCGAAGACTTCAAAACGAACGTCGACTTATTAGAGCAGGGCAAGTATGCGGAGTACCAGTATCGAAACAGCAAGCGAACGAAGCGTGCCGGTCTGGAACTCATCTCCGAGGTGGCCGGTGGCATGGGGTCCCAGCGTCTGCTCAAGACCGGCAGCCAGCAGTTTCTGAAATCGGCGCCTGGCCGTTTTGCCAAGCAGGTCATGGATACCTCGAACTACCATTACCGCCGCGCCGTGGATGGGACGCAACGCCAGTTCGGTAACATCAAAGGCAAGGTCGAGAATCGGGTATTCAAATCCAGGAGTGGCGCGCCCGGAGCGGCAGGCGACCGACGGATCCGTGCTGATCGGGTGGCACCGGATAGTCCGCCGGTGAAGGCCAGGAACGACGGTATACTCGGTGACCCGGATGGCGAGTTCCCTGGTTATGTCGGTGGCCTTTCACCGATAGAGCAGCAGGGGCTGAAAGGGGTTGCGGGAGAACTCGATAAAACCGTAAAGAGATTTGCGGAGTCATTCCCGGCGGGACACCCGACCCGTCTTAAGCTGCTGAATGCGGATAGCACACTCAAGGAAAATGTCGAGATACAGCTCACGCCGACCAATCCGTATTCGTCCCCCGAATGGCGGAACAGGAAAGGACTGCCGCCGGTCACGGGCAAGGAGGAGATTATGAAGGGCAAGTCCATCAATGCTGATGACATTGCACTGGGCGTTCCGGAAAAGTACCTGGGGCAGGTGGCTATCTACAACCCGGAAAAGGCGTACCAGGCGATGTCGGCAGCGGATAAAGCCCGTTATCGCGGCCGCTACCTGGCGATGAAGGATACCTACGATAAATTGCAGACCCCCAACTCGGGTTTGCGCCAGAACGTTGAGCGGGCCACGACCGTTGATCCCAGCACGGGAGAAATCGTCGGCGATACGTTCCGAATCAATGCGCCAACGGAAAAGCAGTTCACCCGGGACGCCAATGGGAACAGGGTGCTGAAGGAGGACCAGGTCCAGACTACCCGCGATATTCCCCAGAAATGGAACATTGTCGAAGAGACTGAAGTTGATTCCGTCGGGGGCTCGATAATCTCGTTCGAGGATCTCAACGCACCGCTTCAATCCGGTGGTTTTGCCAAGGTCGGGGGTGACATGGACGGTCACATGCTCGGTTTCGTCAGCGGTGAAGACATTCCTGCGGGCGTGAAGAGCCAACTCAGAGCCGTCTATCGGGCGGAGGCCCGCAAGCATGCTTCCGATCCCACCGGCAAACTCTTTCGCAAAGCGGGGGACCTGCGCTTTGCCGATCACGGCTCCACCCAGTTCGGCGGAGACTGGCTTGCCGCGTACGACCACAAACGAATCGAGTACATCGTCGAACGCTTACCCGAAGCCGAAGGCCGCAAGTTGGCCAGAGAGTGGGTGGGTTTTCAGAACGATTTAACGCGAAAAAAGAACCCTGGCAAGACGGACCAGGAACTCGCAGAAGAACTGATCGACTTCGACGATTATGCGGCACGAATGGAATTCGGTACCCGGCTCACCAGTATCACCGCCAACAACGTCCGGGTGGTGGATGGTGATTCGTCGTATGCCATCGGCCTGATCAAGCGCAACAAACGACGCCTGGCAGAGGAGGCAGGGCAATGAGGTACTGCTTGGTTTTTTTCCTTCTGCTGTCGTTGACCACATCTGTCAGTGCCCTTCAGTTCGACGTCTCCGTCACCGACGACCGGGCCGACGTCGTCGTCGGCGATGGCATCTGTGGGTTGCCCGATTCCGTGGTGGGCGGTCCCTGGTGTTCGCTGCGCGCGGCTGTCCAGGAGGCCAACGCAACCGCTGGCAAAGACACTATCGTGCTGGCGACTGAAATCTATACGCTGACGTTGGGGGCGGGGGAAGCGGATGATAATATCGCCGCCGTCGGTGACTTGAATGTGTTCGAAGATCTCGAGATTCAGGGCAACGGCGCCACCATCGATGGTGGCCAGTTGATCCGGGTCTTCGAAGTCGCCGCGGTCGAACTTCGATTGTCCAACCTGACGATCGAGAGAGCGTATTCTGCGACGGATGGTGCTGGTATTTTTGCCATTCGATCGTCGCTGATCCTCGACGGCGTCAGTTTCAAGAACAATCGTGCCGAAAACGATGGTGCCGGGATATTTCTCGCTGGCGGCAGCCTGACCGTGAGCAACGGCCGATTTGATGAGAATGCCGCGGGTCAGGCCGGCGGTGCACTGGCCATTGACGAAGCGGACCTGGTCATCGATGGCGTTGTCTTCTACGGGAACGAAGCGGAAGACGGCGGTGCCGTTTATCTGGCTGCCATCCAGTCGCTGGACGTTGTTTCGACGGATTTCTGGACCAATACCGCTATGCGGTTTGGTGGCGCCGTGATGATCGAAGGGTTTTCCCGGCCTGACGGTGAAGCCTTCGATGGCCAGGCCATAGCCAACGAAATTCTTACCCTGCGGCAGGTCCGGTTTGGCGCCAACGAGGCAGTCAGTGGATCCGGTGGCGGTCTCTATGTGGAGCATCTGTTGTCGGCCGTCAACGAAGCCCGACTGCTGGTGTCCGACTGCCTGTTCCAGGACAATATCGGTTTCCATGGCGGCGGTATCGCTGTTTATCACGGCCGGGTCATCGTTGAACGATGTACCTTCGACAACAATTTTGCCGACAGCCTGCATGGCGAAGGCGGTGCTGTTTTCAGCCGGTCGTTGCTGGATATCAATGGCAGCACCTTCACAGGCAACCGTGCCGAGGTGGGTAGTGGCGCGATCGCCGCAGAAGGGGACCTGTATTTCATCAATTCCAATGCCTCCGGCAACCACTCGTTTGGACCGGACGAAACCGATGAGGGCATCCAGGTGCTCGGTGCATTGCTGATAGAACGAGACGCCGATGCCGACGGCATCGACGATGCAGAGGACAACTGCCGGGGAGTCGCCAATCCCGCTCAGACCAACGTCGGTGGCCTGGATGGCATTGCCGATTTAATCGGGGACGATTGCCAATGCGGTGATGTCAACGATGATGGCAATGTCGACGATGCGGACACGTTGGCGATATCACAGTTCGATACCGGTCAGCGATCCGATATCAATCTGCTCAGATGTGACGTCAGTGGCGACGATCGTTGTGACAACCTGGACGCAGATCTCATCTCCTACGCTCTGCTGACTCGGAGCGTGGGTCTTCAGCAGTGTGATGCGGCTTCACTGGACCCGGGCGATGGCGACCCCACGAATGATGACAGACCACATCTGGTATTGCCGTCGATACTGTTGCTGCTCGAATGACCGGGCTTGGCGCGGAAAAACCGCTATTCGGAGACGGACACTCGGGCAGGCCGTATTCCTGACGAATTAGTAATCAGTCAATTACGGGGAGTTGGAAAAGTACACGTCAGTGAGCAATCAGGAATAGATCACGGTTTTCAATAGTAGGTGCTCCAAATCTGCGCCTGAATCATGGTCTCTCCCCTGCTAGTAATAAGCCTTTCACTTTATCTCAGGAATTTCCGATAGTCTGAGCAGGAAGAGCTATAAGTGATTGGAAGTGTGACCATCCCGAATGGATGAAAGCAAGGATAAAGGAGTGGCCGTTCGTCAAAAGATCATTTGCAGTAATGAAGGGGGATATAAAGCAAAAGCGATGAGTCATCTTCGTGAATTCTTGATAAATGGTAAGTATCCGCTAGGTGTCAAGGAAGTGATAACATTAGGTAACTACTCACCCCCCTGAGAATACCCCCATGGGTGGCCTGTGGAGGAAGTGTCTTTGGCAGGGATGCCAAAGCCAAGACTACAGGGAGGTATTGACGACGTCTTCCGGAGCAAATCGCCCATGCGGGGTGAGTAGATACCGCTTTGGTATGCTTTTCGCTGAACTCTTTATCTCCTCTCCCTTTGTTTCCGCTTATGATCGATTGAGTGTAACAGCCCAGACCTGTTTACAAACCCTGGCGCATACTGACCATCTTCCGGGTGTTGCCCCAGGCTTCAATTAGAGGGGACGGTGATGAACGGTTCCAAATGTAATCAGATTCACCTTGAGTTCGGGATTGGTGTGGTTCTCGAGTTCGTAGTTGCGCAGCTACCGAAAGCTGGGCGCGCTCACGGCAATGTATCTGCCAGCGGTAATTAGTAAGAATAGCTTTCCTGGTATTGGATCCATCACAGAAAATGTCTGACAGGCGAATGGTGGCATGATGGAGGCAGTCATTGTCGATGAAGAATGCAGGCTGATTTGCTTTACAGAAGGGACAGGTTGTTATGAATAGAGATGCATGGGATTCTTCAAACAAGAAATGGCTGAGTGAAAGAAAGGAAGTATGGAAGAGGTACGAAGTTAACCTCAGGTATACAAAATTATTCGACAGATCAGACCTAAAATATATCAAAGACTATTTTCTGTTTGGTATCGAGCCGAAAGATGAAGATGGAAACTATTATGATGAGAATGTGACTCTACCTTTGATTATAAAGGCTTGCTGCTACCCTTCTTGTTCTGAGGAGGATTGGTTCATGCTTCGAGACGATGTGTTGGAGAACAGTTTTCAACCGAAAACAGATGTAACTCGCTCTTATAGCATGCTTTTTGAAAATGGGCGTCATTGTGACTATTCTGTTGAAAACGGATTGTACGACGGTCTGTTTTTAGGGGACGAGCAAAAGATAATAGGCTTTTTTTGCGGAAAGCCAGGAGAGCCGGAAGTGATCAATTTGGAGAATACCGATTACTTAAGGTACTGTTTTGGTGAGGGTCTTTTTTTAAGTTT
>JAAELC010000077.1 GCA_024227135.1 Gammaproteobacteria bacterium | reverse complement strand
GGGGTCGGCCTGGTTATACTGATCAAACGCCCGTTGTGCCTCGTATTCCACCTGCTGTAGCTGGCGCTGTAATGCCGCCTGTCGATCACTGCCTTGGTCGCGGAGCCGCTCGATGGCGGCGATACTGGCGTTCAAGCCGTGGGGTGAGATGACCTTGAGGATTTCCTTACTGAAGCGTTTGTCGACGGTGGTGTACTGAAGACACATCCTCAGAGGTTGACGAGAGTAGCTTCAGCATGTACAAAGGCCACAGGCGTCCAAAGCAGGCGATGGCTGGTTCCACCAGCACAGCGGCGGGGTAGAACCGACCTGGACGCTCCATATCCATGGGTTATGTAACATGCTCCCTTTTCTAAACCATCGGCCCTAAAATGAACGTTTTTCGGAGACTGCCATCCTCCCTCACTTTCAGAAGAACGAGCCGTGAAAATAACAATCACCCTACAGGATGATGAAAACAGACAGGTGCAGATAGAAGAAGTACGACATCTTTTCCCCGGAGAACATGATGGAGCGATAACCGCAGCATCTGCCCTCGCGGAAGAGATGCTCTCCCTCCTTGATGAGCTTGGAGATGCCGAAACGATATTTGGGGTCTCCTAACATATCTAAAGAATCAGCACTTACACGCATAGCACGGCCCATACCCATCGTAACCCGCTGAGAATGCCCGAGCGCGCGGACTGTGGTTGGCTTCCAGATCATGTTTCATTGTGGTTTCGAATGGCGGCTATCGGCCACAAAGCGACATTCCCCGAGTTTCCATGAAGGTCAGGAATGCCGCATAACTTGCCGTTCACATCGGGATCAGTATTATAGCGGGTTATAAACAACCTTCCCCTTGAATATAGTGCCCTGCACCTCGGTTTTATGGATATCGGTCAGCGGTGTATCCAGCAGATTGTGGTTGAGCAGAATCATATCGGCCGACTTGCCCACCTCAATCGAGCCGGTTACCTTGTCCAGGTTCATCGCCCAGGCGGAGTTGATGGTGTAGATCTTGATTAGCTCCTCGACGGTCAACGCCTGATCCTCATTTAACTTGCCCAGCTCCGGTTTGCCAGGGAAACCGCGGGTGGCCGAAGTCTCCATCCCCCACCAAGGCCAGAGCACTGCTGCCGGGGCGTCGGTATGGTTATGCTGGCGCATTCCAGCGACCTGACGATTGTTGTTATCGTAGGCGCGCTTGCGGGTATCCGGTTTCAGCGCCGGCAGCACTGCCTCGGTGTTATAGGCGATCGGTGCATTCAACGGAGGCCTGCTCGAGCGGCTGATATTCAGATCGACGAAGCGTTGGAAGTCATCTGGGTGCACCAGAGTGCAGTGATCGATATGGTGACGCAAATCATTATTACCACGCTTCTTGATCACCTTTTCAAAACCGTCCAGCGTGGCGCGCACAGTACCATCTCCGATCGCATGCACCATCACCTGGAAACCGGCATCATCGAGCTGCTGTATATTGTCGACAAAGGCGTCCGCCGGGATGACCGGCTGGGCCGACTTAGTCTCATCCAGATAACCATCGATCAACGCCTCGGAATAGGACTCGATCGCCCCGCCCATTCCCAGTTTGGCCGCCGGTGGCCCCGGCAGATCGTACTCCTTGAGCCAGCATAGCAGTTCTTTAACCGGAGTCAGTTCCGGTGTACCCAGATTACCCTTGAAGTAGAGTACCGCATGGGCGTTCAGCTTGCCCTCCTGATGTAGCTCCTGTCAGGCCTGCAGATCCTCTTCGAACGTGTAGGCGTCACCAAAAGCGGTAATTCCCTTGGACGAGGCCTCATCCAACAGGTTCATAAAGCCGATCTTCTGCAGTTCGGTATCGAAGGTGGCGTTGACCAAGTCCAGGAAAGGGTTCATCGCGCCTTTAAAAGCGACTCCGGCCAAGTCACCATCCGAGGTGCGGCTAAAGAACTCTTCCGGCGTATCCTTGAAACTCTTATCGATCCCGACCAGATCCAGAGCCTTGGTATTGAACCAAGCATTATGGCCGGTCTCGTCCTCGATCCAGGCCGGGCGATCCGGGATCAGCTTATCTAGATACTCTTTGGTCAGCGTCTGCTCACTCATCGCCGGGGTGGGTATAGCCCTGGGCGATAAACCATTTGCGATCAGCCGGATATTGATCGACACATTTTTTCAGCTCATCCAAGATCTGCTGCTCGGTGGGTTCGGAGAAAGTTCCCGGCAGTGCACAGAAGGCCCGTTTAGCCATCATCAGGCCAGGGTGGATATGCGGATCGACAATTCCCGGCATCACAAATCGATTTTCGACGTCGTAGACCTCGGTATTGGACCCCTGTGGGTCCCGAAAATAGGAGCCTGTTGATTCTATTGCATATTTATGGTTGATGGTTGATCCTTGTATCCATGGCTCGTCTATTCCAGTTTTTTCTTACCTTGGTGACTACATCTGTCCGATCGCGGCTGTCTTTGCAGGCAGAGAATGCGGCGTTGCGGAATCAATTGTCGCTGTATCAGAAATCAAGAAAAAGGCCAAGAATCAGGCCTACTGACCGACTGCTCTGGTGCTTGCTAGCGAAATTTTGGACAGGCTGGCGGGCGGCCTTGTACTTTGTCCAGCCCAGGACCGTAACGACTTGGCAGAAAAAGCGATTCCGCGACTACTGGTGCGCGCTAAGTAAATCGGCTAAGCCAGGCCGACCTCGGATCTCGCGAGAACTCAGAATGCTCATTGTTCAGATGTGGGAAACCAATCCGACGTGGGGTTCGCCAAAGATCGTCGCTGAGTTCGCAATGCTCGGAATCGAGGTTGCCAAGTCAACGGTGGAAAAGTATCAGCCCACACGACCCAGGCCTTCATCGCCAACATGGAGGACGTTCCTAGACCAGCATGTTCGAAATCTCGTATCGATCGACTTTTTCATTGTTCCGACGGCTACGTTTCGGGTGTTGTTCGTCTTCATCGTGCTTGCCCACGATCGACGGCGAATTGTTCACTTTAACGTGACGGAACATCCTACAGCACAGTGGACGGCGCAACAGATTGTCGAAGCGTTTCCGTTTGATACTGCACCGAGTTATCTGATTCGAGACGGCGATGGCATATACGGCGAGCGCGTTACGCGGAGGATTGAAAGTCTGGGTATTGACGAGGTCATCACGGCACCCGCATCGCCATGGCAAAACGCCTATGTGGAACGAGTGATCGGGACGCTACGCCGAGAACTTTTCGACCACGTTATCGTGTTCAACGAGCGGCATCTCAAGCGACGTCTATCGTCATATCTCGAATACTACCATCCGTGGCGAACACACCAGTCCTTGAACAGCGACGCGCCGGACGGTCGTCCTGTACGAGCAGCAGAATCCTGCAACGTTGTTGAACTCCCAGCCGTCCACGGCCTCCACCATGTCTATCTTCCGAAGGTTGCATGACTATTCGGGACGGACAGTCATGAATCGACTGCAACGGCAACTTATGGGTGTTTTCTCTGAAGTATACTACTAAACTGTTCATTCGATCAGTCCGGTAGCGTCAACGTGCCATCTCTAACCTCCAGGAACAGCTGTCGTGCACCAAATTACTAGCGTCTTACCCCTGCTTTTCGTACTGATCCTGGTTTCTGCCTGCGACCAGCAGTCTCCCGCCCCGAAGGCCGAATCCAATCCATCTGGCACGGCTCAGGTGCGCATCCTGGTACTGCAACCGCAGGACTGGCAACAGACCATCCAGGTCTATGGGGTAGTGGAGGCCACCGAAGACGTGGCAGTGAGTGTGGACTTCTCCGGTACTGTCACAAAAGTCTATTTCAAGGAAACGCAGCGTGTCAGCCAGGGTGAGCTGTTGGTCGAGTTGGACAACACCAAACAAGGCTTGCGTGTTGACCGGGCACGCTCCGGCGCAGAGGCCACAAAGGCAGCCCTGGAAGAGGCCCGCAGAACACTTTCCAGACGTCGCAACCTCGAGGCTAAAGCCGCAGTCTCGAAAGAGTTACTGGAGAGCAGCGAAATAGCCGTTCGCCAGGCGGCCGCGACCTATGAAGACGCGCTGGCTGGTCTGGCTCTGGCGGAACGTGAGCTGGCGGAAAGCCGAGTGCTCAGTCCGGTGGATGGTCTCGTAGAGAAGCGTGCGGTGGAACCGGGCGAGACCGTACTGCCCGGCCATGAGCTGGCGAGAATCCAGGCGGTAGATGTCGTGCGTATCCTCACCTTTGTCAGCGAGAGAGATGTCAACTTCCTACGCAGCGGCACGGTCGCTCTGGTTACCAGTCCCGGGGTACCGGGGCGCAGTTTCGAGGCGATGATCGAATCCATTGGCGTTCAGGCTGATCCACGTACAGGTAACTTTTCTATCAAGTTGACTTTACCCAACGCTGACGGCCTGTTGCGTCCGGGCATGACTGCCCGAGTCCAATTCCAGGGCTTTCGCGAGCAGGGGCGTCTGCTGATACCGGAGAAAGCCCTTGTAGATCGCAATCGGCGCAAGGTGGTGTATCTGGCGCTGGCGGGTAAAGCAAGAGAGGTCGAACCGGTTCTGCGTGCCACCACAGGGGACCGGTTGCCAGTCATCGACGGACTGTCTCCGGGTGACCAGCTGATCGTCTCCGGGCTCGAATATCTGATTGACGGCAGCCCCATCGAGATAACCGGCTCGAACGAACCATGAAAGGTCTGATCCGTTTCTGGATCGAGCGCCCGCTGCTGGTCAACTTGACCACCGTTTTTGTCGTTTTTTCCGGCCTACTTACTCTGGGTAGTATCAAGTACGAGGTGATGCCGCATATCGACCTTGGCATAGTCAACATCACCACCTTGCATCCTGGAGCCGGACCGGAAGACGTGGAGCTTGCGGTCAGCGTACCTTTGGAGGAGGAGATCCTGAAGGTCGACAGCCTGAAGAAGGTCTACTCCGCCAGTATGGAAGGCATCTCGGTGCTCACGCTGCGCCTGGATCCGGAAGTACCCAACAAAGCACAGACTCTGGCGGACATCCAGAAGGCGGTCGATCGAGCCAACGCGCGGTTGCCACAAGACCTTTTGGAAAAGCCACTGGTCGAGGAGATGTCCAGCCTTAAATTTCCGGTCATGGAGCTGCACTTGGTTGGACAAGTCCCGGAGGAAATTCTGCGCAGGGAAGCCCGCAAGCTAACCGATACCCTGCGTGAAATCGAAGGGATTGCCGGGGTCCAGAAGATAGGCTATCGGCGCCGTGAGGTGAAAGTGTTTCTCGATCCGGCCCGGATGCAGCAGCTGGGCATCCCTATCTCCGTGGTACAGCAAGCGGTGCAGGCACGCAATGTACGAGACTCGGCCGGATCGCTGGAATCCTTTGTGGCAGAAAAGAAGGTGGTAACGGTAGGCCAGTTCAGCGACCCCCGGGAGGTGGAGCAGGTTATCGTACGCAGCCCGGCTCCGGGTAACATCGTCAAGCTGAGCGACATAGGCCGCGTGGTGCTGGACTATGAAGACTGGCAAGTTCAATCTCGTACCGATGGGCAGTTGAGTATTGCCCTGCTACCCAATAAGAAGGCCGTCGCGGATGGGCTGGATACCAGCCGCCGAGTACGCAAGGCAGTCGACAGCTACCGGTCTGGTCTACCCCCGGGCGTTGAGCTGGTGATGGTCAATGATATTTCACGCTTTACCTACGACATGCTCGATACCCTGGGCAGCAACGCCGCCATCGGTTTCGTGCTGGTATTCCTTACTTTATGGATTTTTCTGCGCCTGAGGCTTGCGGTTTGGGTCAGCGTCGGTCTGCCTGTCGCCCTGCTGTTGACCGTCTCTGTGATGCCTCTGTTCGGTCTGGGCATCGATATTCTCACCATGATGGGATTGATCCTGGTATTGGGCATGGTGGTCGATGATGCCGTAGTGGCAGCGGAGAGTGTGGAACAGGCCGAGGAGCGCGGTATGACTCGGCTCGAAGCCGCTGTCGACGGTGCCTCGCGGGTTGCCGCACCGATTATTGTCAGCACCTTGACTACCGTACTGGCCTTCGCGCCGGTAGCTTTTCTTGGCGGTCTGGAAGGTAAGTTTCTCTGGACCTTTCCAGCCATGGTAGCTTTGGTGTTATTCGCCTCACTTTTCGAGTGCCTGCTCCTGCTGCCTTCTCACTTGGCCCATAGCCGCCGCCGTCGGCATCGACCCCCGAGCAAACCCTGGCTGGAGCGAGTACAGCAGGGTTATGATCGACTGATCCGAAGCATCATCCGCCATCGTTATATCAGCATCACTCTATTCGTCACGGGGTTCGGCGCCGTACTCGGATTCGGCGCCCTTACCATGAGCTTCAACCTCTATCCCGAGTTGGAAATCGACACGGTCACATTCAAGATTGAACTACCTGAAGGGGCCTCCTTCGCCTACACCATCGAAAAAGCTGCAGAGTTGGAGAGACTTGTACGGGGTGAGGTACCGGCCTATGACCTGCTCAATATAACCACCCGGATTGGCCATCACGATACCGACCCCTACGGTGCCACTGAAGGTCGCAATCCTTCCTGGGGCCTGCTCACGCTTTTTATGCAACCCCAAGGCCAACGCGTCAGCAACACCCAGCAGCTGGTGGCCAGGTTGCGGCAAAAGGTCAAGCAGCTGGAGGGTTATAAGAGCATCATCGTCGAGCCCATCAAAGACACGCCGGTTGCAGGTAAGCCTGTAGAGTTGGAGATCATCGGAAACGATTCCCAGCGCTATGAAGTGGGCGATGCGCTGGAGGAGTACCTGGGCAGGCAACCGGGTGTCACGGAGGTCTGGACCAGCTACAAGCCAGGTAAAGACGTGGTGGAACTGGTACTAGACCACCCGGCGTTAGCCAGCCGCGGACTCAGTGTGGCCGATGTGACCAATGCAGTGCGGTTGGCCTTCGATGGCCTCGTCGTCGACCAGTTGCAGACTGTGGACGAGCGCATCTACTATCGTCTGCAACTGTTGCCGGAAGACGCGGGCCGCCTGCAGACCCTGGAGAATCTGGTCATTGTTAATCAGGCCGGCCAGTCCATCTACCTGCGCAGTGTGGTCCAACTGGAAAGCCGCCCCGGAGAGTCCAGTATCAAACACTACCTGGGCCAGCGCACCTTGACGCTTTATGCCGATATCGATCGCGGTATAACAAGCGTGCAACAGATCAATGAGGAACTGGCCCGTTACGTCCGTGCCCAAGGTCTGTTACAGAAACATCCGCAAGTGCGTCTGTGGTTTGGTGGAGAGCTCGAGCAGCAGCAGGAATCTCTAGGCAACATAGGAGTTGCCTTCGCCGCCTGCACTCTGGCGGTGTTCCTGGTGCTCGTGCTGTTGTTTAACTCTCTAACTCAGCCGTTCCTGATCTTGCTCGCTATTCCGTTTGGGCTGGCCGGCGTTGTGGTGGGCTTCAGCTTACAGGGTCTTCCATTGAGCCTGATCGCGCTGATTGGATTGATCGGCCTCATCGGGGTGCTGGTCAATGACTCTCTTGTCATGGTCTACAGCCTCAATCGTAAGGCCATTGATCAGCAGGCCCCTTTAGACGATGAGCAACTTGCTAGTGGAGCGGGAAAACGCCTACGTCCAATCCTCATCACCTCCCTGACAACGGTTGCCGGCCTGTTCCCCACAGCCTATGGTCTGGCCGGCTCCAATCCCTTTATTACCCCCATGGTTATGGCTATGGCCTGGGGGATTCTCTTTGGCACGGTGATTTCGCTGTTTCTGCTACCTTGTCTCTACGCGGCGGATCGCGATATGAAGGCAGTCTGGACGCGTCTGAGAGCCGAACCAGGCTGATCTGAGTTCCGTAACCTGTCTCTGGCGAATTGCTATTCAAGCCGCTATCGGTCGATAGTAAAGTCATCGACAATGAGTCTGCCAGAAGGTTTTATTCAGTTCGATCGGTGATCTTGGAAGTGCCACTGGCGACTTCAGCAGGCGTGTCAACGTCCTGAGAGCTGTGGGTGGAGTTGTCTACTATTCTGGGAGGCATCCATCAACTGTCGCAAAATCTGGCAGTACACCATCTACACACTCTCTTAACTCACTGAATACCGCAAGAAATCTAATCAGGGCAGCAGTCTTGACTGAACTGTCTGGCTGGAGTGTTTCAGATTGCTAATGAGATATTTGAAAAACTATTCTTATTGTAGAATCAGGCATTGGCAGGTTGCAGCGATAAGGTTATTAGCCGAAGTTAGCAGTATCTATGACATTAGCTCTTCGTCTTGTCCCCATCCTCTGTCTTCCACTGTTCCGCCTGGAAGCAAACTTAATCACTGTTCGCGAGTACGATCAGATCGTCCTCCATGTTCAGTTGCAGGTTCTCGTTACGACCAGGATTGAGTTCCACCCCGCCGTTAGCGGATCGCTCCTGATCGACCCGCCGGATACCGATAGCGATCTCCCCCCGGATCCGGGCGGCACGCTGCAGGTCTAAAAAGGTAAACTCACTCCCCTTTAGCTCATGACTCGGAAGCTGGGAGAGTGTCTCGGCTAGGTCGTACTCTGCGATGGGGTGAAAACAGATCTCGCTGCCGCCCGAGCTGAACAGGTCATCGAACACCACATCAAGCTCGCGCCGCAAGGCGACGCGCGTCAACATATGACTGACGATGACAGGGCTGACGATGATCTCGCCGCTGCGGTTATCGAACAGGGAAATATTGTCTGCATCCGCCAGTTCGACTAGTACCCGGGGCGCCTGCGAACCGGACGACAACAATTTGCGCAGCAGCAGATAGCCCAGTATCGCGCGGGCGTCGGATTCATCCCCGTGTTTGAGCCGCTCGCTGGACAACAGCACCACATTGTCGTAGCCGGCCGGGTCGACGCTCTTCAAGAAAGCGGGCACGGTTAGACCGCTCCAGTGTTCGTAAACTTAGGATAATGGATGCGCCTTTCTCATTCCATTTCATGCCGGATTGACATAAGCGCTGTTTGACAATCATTTTACAGGCCGCTTCGGTAACACCCGATCCGATCGGCAATGCCTGCCTGACTAGCGCGTAATAACGCATCCGGACTTTTTGATGGGTAAAACATGAGACAGCCTTTTGCAACTTCTCCCGGTTGCTTTTAGATAAGGTTCCCTCTAGTTTTTCTTTGAGCTCGTTAAGTATACGCCCCGCCGCCCCCTTGAGGTGTTTGAGTTTGTGGCAGCGTTCGTCCAGCCACTGCTTTTTCTGGGCGTAATCGCGCTAGGCAGGGAAGATCACCTCTCCAGCTTGGGCAAGATACTCGGTCGCATGCCAGAAATCGGTGACTTGAATCGCGGTATGCTGCTTTAAAAATGACCAATTATCCGTTGCACCATCGGCCAAACCGATATACAGGGTGTCGGGATAAAGCTGCTTGGTGTGAGCGATTTCTTGGCACATTCGCTCCAGAAAACTGGCCTTGCCGTATTCGGGTGAGGCACCGATATAGGTCGTATACAATCGCTCACCAGCATCATCGTAAAGCGCCAGGGTGCCGACCATGGCGATTCGATAGCCTTGTTCGCGCAGGTAGATCGTGGTGCCGTCCAGGCCAATACTCACCGTCGCCTCCAGGGCCGGCGTCACATAGTGCCAGTGTTCTTCTTTAGCTTGTGCGAGCGCACCCACCGTCTCTGAGACCTTCTGAATATAACCGCGCGAAAGTGCTCGGCCATGGTTGCTTTGCAGATCCGTTTTCACCTCATCGACACTGAGCTTGGAGTATTTATGCGACAGCGTCTTCGCAAGCTTCGGCGTGGCCCCTTGGATTATCCGCGCATCGCGCTCCAAGAGACAGAACGTCGCGTCTCCCTTGGGGCTTTGGTACAATGGCGGTTCACGCGCGTCTCGCCGTAGGGTGTCTGGTAGGTTTTTCCACCTGACCTCTACTGGTCAGTTTAGTGCTACCCATTCGGATGGCACTGCCGTCGGTATCAAAGCGCTTTAGTAGCTCGCCGGTGGCCAAAGTGCCCGCCTCGTTCAGGGCTTGCTCAATACCCCCTCTGCCTCCAGCATCGACCGCCCGAGCGGTATGGTCATTTCGATGATCAGGGTGTTATCGGTTTGCGATTGTATTTTGGTAGCCACTTGCGCACGCTTTCTTAATGTGATTTCGAGAAAGTGTACCATAGAGACTGATAATTATAACCAATCATTTACATCATCTTATAGCTACACCCTTTTTTAAGCACCCTTTTCGAATTTCGTATCGTTCTAGGTTTCCCTGCTCGTAACTCCTCGGAAAACGCATGGAAGTAGAGTCGGCAGAAAGTTCCCTCAGAACTGTCTGGTTGGATTCGGGCTCGGATGTTGCGTAAGGCCAATCAGATAACCGTCATGGAAATTGGTGTCGGTCAATCGATACCAACGATTTGTATCAGTGATATTTCACGGAATCCAAAGTCGGGGAGAAGTTCTACCACAACTGTCTTTATTTGGCGTGTGCCGTGTAAAGGCGGCGTTTTCCCAGTGGGTGAAAATCCCATCCGGCAATTTTGCTCCAGCCGG
>JAAELC010000076.1 GCA_024227135.1 Gammaproteobacteria bacterium | reverse complement strand
CACGCCTTGAACCCGAACCAAAATACAGCGCAATTTCTGGATACTTATTAATTCCCGCGGCCCTTAGGGTGGTTCAGATCTTTGCTGGTACACCTTCAGTTTAATAGTTACAGATGCAAATATCCCGTTGACGGAACACCAGCCATGATCTGTTTTGAAGTTTCCGGACTGACTGCCAGTTGGGGTGGCGATGTCATTCTGGACAACGTTGACCTGAGATTGTCGGGAAGAGGGGGGCTGGTGCCTGTCATGGGGCCGAGCGGTAGCGGCAAGAGCACCTTGCTCTATCATCTGGCTGGTCTGAAGTGGCCGGACAAGGGAGAGGTACGCTGGTCTTTCAGCGACGGCAGTTCGGTCAGGTGGGGAACCCGGGGGCTTGATAGCCGGACGGCTCAGCGTCTGCGTACGGAAAATTTCAGTTTCGTATTTCAGGACAGCACCATGTCGGATCATCTGCGTGTGGCGGAAAATCTGTGTTATCCCCTGCAATTACAGGGTGCCACCAGAAAAGAGGCGCTGGGTCTGGCTTCGGCGGCACTGGAGGCGGTATTTACTGAAAGTTCAGAAATCAGTGTTCCGAAATTGTTGGATGCTTTTCCACGGGAGATATCCGGTGGTGAGCGTCAGAGGGTAGCAGTGGTACAGGCGATACTGGGGTATGCTGACACCCCGCGGGTGCTGTTTGCTGATGAGCCCACAGGCAATCTGGACCGGGACAACCGATGGCGATTGATGACTTTGCTGCGACGATGGGTAGAAGCGGCACCGACACGGCGTCTGGTGCTCTGGGTGACCCATCACGACATAAATAATGATCCCGAGCTCACCGGTGTTGACCGGCGCATTCACGTTGCCGGACAGACTTGTCGCTGGGAAGCTCGTGGTAACAACAACGGACCGGACTGGCAATCCATGGCGACGGAGGTTTGATCGGAGGGGATGGATTATGATCTGGGCCAGGCTGGGAATCCTCGAGTGGTCAAGAAGCGTTACCGGACTTTCCAGAGACCGGACGGGACGCCTTGACTTCTTTTTTTTGACCATTTTGCTTGCGTTAACGTTAACGCTGGGCATGCTTTTGCTCGGTACCCGTGAGGGAATACTTAATCGCTTTATCGATACATCCCTGGGGCGTTTGCAGGGTCACGGTATTCCCATCTGGGTATACACTACGATCATCGACCGCAGCGGGCGTATGGATAGCCTGATCGACTCCCGTGAGCTTATCGATGAACTCGATGCAACGATCGGTGCCCGCATCTATGTCTATCGTGAGATCGAACCCAACAGAGTCAGCCTGCCCGGCTACGACGATGCACGGGCATTTTACGAGGAAGAGGTGATGGCTCCCATACCCGTATGGGGGGAAGATGGGGTACAGATGCCCTTCAATGTGCGAGGGGTTTCGAATCAGGATCCACTATGGCTGCGTGCCGGGGTGCCCTCAGACCCCAGCGAGAGTATGCCCCTGGTAATCGTGTTAAACCGCAGTCTGTTCAAACGCCATTTCCAGTGTGCTGTTTACCTGGAAGCCCTTGCATCCGCTCAATTCAGGTCACCTCTACCCCCCCGGGATTTGGCTGAAGTCTCGAAACAGAAGTCATCTGCGGGACTTGGGTGTCTTGATAACGGAATTCTCTGGTTGCAGGTTAAAACAGGCGTGAGGTACCTGGAACTGGTACCTTTTAAAATCGTTTGGCGGGATACCCGCATCGAAACCATGGAGGAAGTGGCTGCCTTGTTTCCTCTTGCCACGTTCAATGCCATTCAGGCAGCGGCCCGGCTTCCGGCATTGCGCTATTTTCCGGAAGGATACGGCAGCGTTGTGTCGCGTATCTCCCAATTGCGGATCTGGCCCGGGGCTCAGAGCTCCGTCACGGAAAACCGAGTAAAAAAGTTTCGTGATTGTCTGGGACGGCGGGTGACCCGGCAGGGGTGGCTCTTGATCTTGAAACCCGCGGTATCGGCATCCCATGTTCTTGGGTGCGGGAAGTCTGCAGACCTTGCCGTAAAACAGGGAGGAGAGGCACCGCTGGTTCGCCCCTTTCTCTCTGTGAGTCGTTCCGAGCGGAGTCACGGGCTGACAACTGTCAATGACCATGAGTTGTTGATACCCTGCGATGGACTTGGAAAAAAAGGCAGAGAGCGTTTCGGCTGCCAGCGTGAAGATGTGGATGGAGCAGGGGGAGAGAAGGCGGTCAAGGTTGGTCTCAGTCTGCTCGATGGTTACCAGTTTGCACAGATTTACGTGGAGGATCGGGATGATGTGATGCGTATCGTATCAATGATGCGGGCGGAAACGAGGGGCTTGCTTACCCTGCGCCCGGAATACGAGAACGCACTTAAGCGCTTCATGTTCATTAACGATGTCGTCAACTTGTTGCGAGGCGCGTTTCTACCCGTGTTCGGTCTGTTTCTCCTGATTCTTCTGATAGTTCAACTTGGCATGGTGTTCACCCACCGTCGTCACAACTATGGCGTGTTGCTTGCGGTCGGACTGAGGCCAGGTGCGGTACTTTCAATGGTGCTGTTACAAGTCAGCGCCAGTTTTTTTACCGCGTTTACGGTGGCAACACTGGCAATTTCTGGTATGCGGGCACTATTGAGCAAACACTTTCTAAAGGTTCTGGATGCCGGTGGCTACGCGGACTATCTGGATATTGGAGAGCCGGATCTGTTACCGGTCTCCCAGGTCGATTTCCTGATGCTGGGTGGCACCGCCGCTCTGGTTACTGCTTTGGTCACGGTTCTACTGCTAATGCGTTTACTGGCCCCCTGGCCATTCGGCAGGATTCCTGAACCGGCAAAGATGCTTTACAGTTAGGGATTATCCTGAACCCGCAGGCAGTGGAATCAGGTGTTACTGAACGCGTATTGAGGCGTTATTCTCCCAAAGGCGAGGATACAGAGTAATCGATTGCAGGGGGTAACTGCTTACTTCCCAGAGATTATCCCCCATGGGGCGTGAGTGGATACTGCAGGGGTTCAATTTCGAGAGGGTATGATGGACTGGTTGGAAGACCCCCAACACCAATGGCTCAGTTTTACACACAATCAACAGAGATGTTTTAAAACGATGACCCATGACTGTTCGAATGGGTATGTTTCCATCTCAGGGGAGGCGTCAGATGCGTGACATTCCATGAAACATTCCACAAGCAAAGCGTCCACTGTCATATTGCCACCCGCTGGATCTAATACGTCGAAACGGAAATGGTATTACCTGGTGGGCCTCGGCAGCTTGTCGGTGGCTCTGGTTCTGTTTTTAATTATTGATTCGATCAGTGATTCCAATGCACAAAAAGCAGCAGAAGCACTGCTGCAGGAAACCTGGAAGGTCAGAGAGCACGCGATCGCATCAGGTGCAGATAAATCGCCCCAATCCAAACAGTGGCTAGAGGCCGAGCAGTGGCTGGAAAGCGGGCGCCAGATGATGAATGCCCGCGACTGGCATTCCGGGCAGGAGTTGCTCAGGAGAGCGATGGCCAGTTACCAGCGCAGTCAGTTGCTACTCGATGAGCGGGCTCGAGTACGTTCTGAACTCGATACTTTGCTTTCGGAAACCCTCGCTGCCTGGGAGAAGCTGGATCGGGCAGGTATTCTGGCTCATGAGGGAGTGGCGCCCTCCCTGACAAGTGCGGAGCAATCCCTGGAGTTTGCTGTCGTTCAATTGGAGAGAAGTGAATTTCTCGCCCACAGAAGGGAGATTGTCGCTGCCCTGAAGTCTGCTCAGGATGGATACCGGCAGGCGTTTGATGAATTTCAGGTATATAAGCAATCCCTGGGTCGCCGTATTGCCCGGTTGAAATCGGAAGTCACCGCTGCACGGGAGGCAGCGAGGAACGCCGGAGCGGATACAAGTATGATGGCCTTCCGGGAGGCCGAAGAGGCTTTCAGTCTGGTATCCGATAGTTTTCGGGAGGAGACTTTGCTTCTGCATGGGGAACGTTGGGTGTCCATCCTGATCGAGACCCGAAAACTGTATGAACGATCCAGACGAGATGCTTTGGCACAGGCTGGATTAACGGTACCTAAAGCGGCAACGGATGCAGCTCGCAGTGCTGCTCTGGCGGCTGGCGCAAGCCTTGAGATAGAGGCATTCGCCCAGGCTGAAGCCCAGTGGGAAGAGGCTAATTCACTGCTATACGCTGAGAATGATATGCCTGACGTTCTGGATCAGGTGTTGTTACTGATGGAGCAGGCCAGATCGGGCTACGATTCAGCTCTGGCACAGACTAAGCAATCTCTGGATCCCCTGTTTGGTGATGATGCCCCTCGATTCGTCACTATTGACGGGAGTCTTGCATTTGGTATCCACGAGATTACCCGAGCCCAGTATGCGGTGTTTGCCTTAGCGACCGGCCGCAACGAAACAGAACCTGGTAAGTGTGCGGAACCTCGCTGTCCCGTGACTTTTGTTACCTGGCTGGAGGCCAGGGAATTTGCTGACTGGTTGTCGGAGCGAACCGGAGAAAACTATCGTCTGCCTACAGAGAGTGAATGGGACCGCGTGGCTAATCAGGCAGGACAGGCCATACCTTTCTGGCGAACATTGGATGAGGCCTGTCGGTACGCTAATCTGTTCGACCGCACAGCGAAAGGGGTGGCAGGTGCTTCCAATATAACGTTGAAACATGATTGTGATGATACTCTGGCCGGTGTTTCCCCAGTCGCTCTCCTTGAAGCTGATTCCAAGGGAATTTACGACCGATATGGCAATGTCTGGGAGATGATGTGCTCCCGATTCGAGGGCCCGGCAGGAGACTGTGTTGCGGCAGATGATGAAGAAAAACGGGTGATTCGGGGGGGATCTGCGGAGAGCACCATCGAGGGGATGATGCGTAACTGGATTTATCGCGACGAGCGGTTGAGTGACGTCGGGTTTCGTCTGATAAGGGAAAAGTGAGCACGAAATCCAGGCCAGTGCTAAAAGGACAGGCTATTTCCCGGAGGCTGCTGCAGGCCGATGCCCGTTGTCAGACTCGCACAGGAAAGGGGCGGTTATCCCATTGCCGTGGTGGTTGTAAAGAATCTCTCCGGCTTTGAGTTGGATAAAAACACCTTTGACCTGCATGTGCATATACATCATTCCTGTCTTGGGGCAACCGAGGCTGCCATTAGACCAGGTCATATCCTCATCGACCTGCATGACCTGAATACTCCCTGGTTCGAGATCAAGTCTTCTGGCGAGATCCTGTGCGTGGCTAATTGCTATTCAAGCTGCTATAGGGAGCTGATGAATCCCTCGGCAGTGAGCGTGCCAACGGAAATTATTCAACTTGATTGGAAATTTGGTCACAATGCCAGCGATTTCTGCCGGCGTCTCACCACCAAGTGATCTATGGATGCGATGATGATTAAAATAGGCTTGACATCGGCGAGTTTTCTCTCCAAATCAACGACGTTCCAGAATAACGTTTGATCAAGATAATCACGCCGAATGGTACCGATGAGTCGCTCTATAAAAGGATGCGAACAGGGCGTATAGGGAATACTTTTGATTTCGTCGACATCCAGAATGCGAAGGTTAGCTGCCCATTGATGGTAGGTGAACAAAGGATCATGGTCAGAGCTGAGGTACTTCGGAGTACCCATAGAAGAGATAGCGCTGTTGAACATTCGACACAAAGCAATACCGTCCACATCACCAGCATGCACGCCGAAGCCAATGATGCGCCGCGTGAATTGATCCATAACCACGAGCACCCTGTGTGTCTGGAGCAGAATAGACTCGCATCGAAATAGGTCGACGCTCCAGAGACTATCTTTCATATGGCCGATGAAAGTCAGCCATGAAGGACCGCCACCGGTGTCGGGGGCCGGATAGTAGTATTTGGCCAGAATCCGTCGGACAATATCCTTGTTAATATCGATACCGAATATCTTTGAGATTTGCTCTGCGATCTTTGGGCAACCGTACCTTGGATTTCGACGCTTCATTTCAACGACAACCAGAATCAGTTCCTGGGATGGCCCCTGGGGTCCTCGCTTG
>JAAELC010000075.1 GCA_024227135.1 Gammaproteobacteria bacterium | reverse complement strand
CAGGGGGTGGTCAGGGCCTCCTGGACCTGGGCCTGCTCCTCTTCCACGTCCAGGCGGCCGTGCTCCGGGTCCAGGTCGTCGGGCAGGGCGGTGAACAGCAGTACCCGCAGGGGCCGGCGCCCCAAGGCTCAGAACTCAGTAAATAGCCCCATTCCGCCCCCAAACAATCGCAGGCCCGATGCTCATTTTTCAGCACCGGTCTGCCGGTAATTTACTGATCTTCCTCAAGACAGAATAGAATACTCTCTTGTTGAATCAGTCGAAAGTGGAGCGTTTTCCCCGAACCATTGGGCATGGTCAATTGGCTGGCATTGAGTTGCGCCAGCATCTCGTTGATGATACCCACCACCTTGGGTGGAAAGCGTGCTTCCGGGAATAACAGGACCTCCATCACCGCCCCCCGATCACGCAGAAGTCCATGTGACCGTGTCAGGTGACGAAACAGAACATGGTCGTCCCGGTAATTGTTATACGCTTCCTTAAAAGGCTGCAGGAGGATGTAGAATAGGTTTCTGGCCGTAATCTTGATGCCATCCATCAGTGCTTTCTTGGCACTATCGAGTTTATGGAAGTCCTGTTCGATTAATGTCTCAAGGCGCGATACCTCTTTGTTGGTATTCGCCATCTCTGCCTCCACTTCGGCGAGGCGTTTTGTCAACTGATCGATAGCCTCCTCTCTGGTCTTGTTGTTACTTTTTGCGCAATGCGCTTGTAGCAAGCGAGCCTGCAATCGTCTTTTGATGACCATCCGCTGCTTTTCCAACGCTTTGTATTCACCATTTTTCATCTG
>JAAELC010000074.1 GCA_024227135.1 Gammaproteobacteria bacterium | reverse complement strand
GAATGGCGTTCTTCTGGTAAATACTCCAGGCTACTTGGGAGCATTGAGACGTATGCCTATGGAAAGCCGGGCTCTCTGGTCCTTCGAGGGGGAAGGAGCCTCGGACCAGAAGGACTTGGAATTGGTTGCCTCTGAAGATAACGAGATCGAAAGGGCACCCGAGGAAGAGGTATTACCTGAACCTCCGCTGTTGCAGGATAACAAGGCAACACATATAACGCCAGTTGTACAGGGTTTCGACAATTTGGCCATGGCAATGGATCAAAGTTCGCCTTCACCGACCATACCCCCTGTTGTATTTCACCCCTCCCCACAACTAAGACTGCAGATTCCCGCCGCTATAGGTAATGCAAGTTCACCCCCTGTTTTGCCAGAGAAGCTGCCCTGTTATGTAAGGCCAAATGTGCCCGATATGGGTGCTGGAGGTAACCAGTACCAGACCATTGACACTGTTATGTCCCGCATTGTAAGTATGCCCGCAGCTAGTGTCGTGTATCCTACTTTTCCTTTCACTAGTGGCTTGGATGAGCCCACTCTTCTGAATTACTTTAGAGGTACAAGGCCACATGGCATGGTACATGCTAGTGGGCCTGAAAACTCCGGGATGGAGTAGTGTCCCGAGGGAGACCGG
>JAAELC010000073.1 GCA_024227135.1 Gammaproteobacteria bacterium | reverse complement strand
CTTGTAAAGAGTCCCCTGGTGCAAGTAAAAGTTTGTTCTATCGTTCACATAGTGTTTGGAAGCAGCTGAGGCCAGCATCATTTCTCCTTGAGTGGGTTCCTGGCTTGTTTCCAACCATCTGAGGAGCATTTTCAGATCTGGGTCTTTTGCCTGTTCTTGTTGCATGGACTCGTCGCTTGGGGCAACAATGAGGTTAGGCACAGGTGCTGCTGCCGGTTGCGCGGGGCAGATGGCGGGAACTTGGATGTCCATTCCTGTCATTTGGAGATCACTTGTACAGTCGACCCGCTGACAGCGAAGGGTTTCGGCGTTAGACAGTTCCTGTACGTTGTCTACCTCTTCTTCGAACTGTCCCCAGTTGCGTTGCTGTTTTTGGCAGGACGAACAACCTCCGCAGGGCAATGAGGCGAGGTCGACATGTGCACGATATCCCAGGCAGGGGGTTGATGATGGGTATCTGGACAAGGCATCAGCATTCTCGTGCTCTTTCCCTGGCCGATGTTCAATCGTCATGTTGTATCGACCGAGCACTTCCAGCCACCTAGCCAACTGACCCTCAATGTGACGGAAGTTCAGCAACCATTGTAGACTGTGGTGGTCGGTTCGTACCCGGAAAGGTCTTCCCAGCAGGTAATGTCGGAAATGGTGGGTGAACCGTACAATGGCGAGGAGTTCTTTCCTGGTGGTACAATATCTTCTCTAAGCCGGCGTGAGAGCAAAACTGCCGAATGCTATGGCTCGCATTTGACCTTGTTGGAATTGCCACAATTCACATCCAATGGCTGCGTCCGAGGCGTCTGTATCAAGAAGGAACTCTCCATCTCGGGTAGGTACCGTCAGTACTTCTGTGGCAATGAGGGCATTCTTTAGAGCCTCGAACGCCGCTTGGTGGGTTTCAGACCATGTGAAATCTGCCTTCTTCTTGCCGAGTAGTTGATTCAGAGGATGGGTCAGGTCTGCGAATTTCCGAATGAAGTTGCGATGATAATTGGCAAGTCCCAGAAAGCTTTGCAGTTCCTTTATGTTGCTAGGGGGCTTCCATTTCTTCAGGATATTGATGGATTCTTCTGTGAGGGTGATGCCTGTCTGGTTAATTTTCCTTCCCAGAAACACCATCTCATGTCTGAACAACTCTGATTTGGACGGTTTGAGCTTTAACTGATGTTCCCGAAATCGCTGGAAGACTTCCCTCAGATTTCGAAAATGGTCGTCCACTGTTTTCCCCAGGACACAGATATCGTCGAGAAATGCCAAAACGATGCGCCAGTTGAGGCCCCTGAGGACGAGATCCATCGCTCGGCAGAATGTACTGGGGGCATTGCAAAGACCGAACGGGAGGCGGTTAAACTCAAACAGGCCATGGCGTGTCCGGAAGGCTGTCTTTTCCTTTGAATCTGGATGGACTGGGATTTGCCAGTAGGCTGAGTTGGCATCCAATTTGGAAAACCAGACGTTTCCCTCCAAAGCGTCTGTGCACTCTGAAATCAAGGGCAAGGGGTAGACATCTTTCTTGGACACGGCATTGAGTCCTCGGAAGTCTAAACACCACCGCAGCTTTCCGTCCGCCTTCTTGACGAGTACAGGGGCGGCGGCCCAACTAGAGGTGGATGGTTGGATGATCTTGTGGTACAACATCTTTGTCAAAAGTTCCTCCTCTTGTTCCCGGAAGTGCCATGGTG
>JAAELC010000072.1 GCA_024227135.1 Gammaproteobacteria bacterium | reverse complement strand
TCATCGATGTGTGACCGCGCAGCGGGGTGAGGGGCTCGCCATGACGACTATTTGGCTTCAGTAAGTGCCATTCTGCTCTGACCCCGGTTTCGCGGCAGCATGGTCCCCCGTGAGCTGGAAGGGCAATAAATAGGGGAGCGTCTTACTCTAGAGCTTGTTTGACAACCCCGGTCACCATAAACATGCTACAAGGAGACAAACAGGGGTAATACCGTATCATCCGGCAGCCAGTTGGGGATTCCCCATGGCAATCTGGTAGGCCTCCATATCCAGCTCAAGATACACTTCCCGGGGTGTATCGGTGGGTTTGCGAACGAAATGGTGGTGCTCGAACACCCTGAGCATTGGTTTGTTTTCCGCGCGCACATAGGCATTCATGGACTCCAGTCCACGCTGCGCGGCTATCTCAATCAGTTGTTTGAGCAGCGCCTTGGCCATTCCTTTGCCATGATGAGCTTCCCGCACCACAAAAGCGGCTTCTGCAGACTTTTGCTTTTCGATCAGATAATAGCGCCCTACTGCCTCTATCTCCTCTTTGTGTCCTTTGCGCTGAACGATACAGAGTGCGAGATCGCGGGTCTGATCCACGGCGACCAGAGAACAGGCCTTCTCCCGGGTCATTTGTTTGGGATGATGGCTGTAACGCATCAACAGCGTCTCTTTATGATGAGAGTAAAAAAACTCCTGCAGTAACCTTTCATCTGAAGGATGCAGGGGCCTCATATAGTATCGCTCATCACCCAGCTTAAGCTTTTTGACTTCCAGCTTGCCAAGCTCCGGTACTGATACAGGTTTCTGAACCTGGTATTCCGGCACCCAGTAGTGCTTTCGTACTTCAGCCAGCAGTTGCTCCCTGAAATCAGGATGGGCAACCTGTATCAGTTCCAATGCCCGCTCCCGAATGCTCTTGCCCCGCAGGGTCGCAATACCGAACTCCGTGACTACATAGTGAACATCTCCACGGGAAGTGACTACCCCTCCCCCTTCCGTGACGTAGGGAACAATCCTGGATACAGTCCCATCCAAGGCGGTTGAGGGTAAGGCAATAATCGGTCTGCCCCCCTTACTCATAGCAGCGCCGCGAATGAAATCGACCTGACCACCAATACCGCTGTAGAAGCGATACCCTACGGAATCGGCAACCACCTGACCGGTGAGATCCACCTCGATAGCCCCATTGATCGAGACCATATTATCGTTTCGTGCGATGTTCGAGGGTGCGTTGACGTGCTCCGAAGGAAAAAACTCCACGTGGGGATTGCGGTCCACGAAGTCATAGAGCCGCCGACTCCCCATACAGAAGGTGGTGATCGCCTTACCTTTATGAAAGGTCTTTTTCCGGTTGTTGATAACCCCTTTCATCATCAGGTCGACAATACCGTCACTGACCATCTCACTGTGTATGCCCAGATCCTTGTGGCTACCCAGGTAACGGAGCACTGTAGAGGGTATCTTGCCAACCCCGAGATGCAGGGTACTGCCGTCTTCCACCAGCATCGATACGTATTGAGCGATACGCTCGGTTACCTGATCCATCTTTCTGACAGGAAGTTCAAACAGGGGTTGCTCCTCTTCGATCCAGGCATCGATCTCGCTCATGTGAATATAGCTGTGCCCGGAGGTCGAAGGCATCGACGGGTTTATCTGCGCCACCACTTTGCGTGCAGACCGCCAGGCCGCGGACACCACGTCCACGGAGATTCCCAGGGAACAAAAGCCGTACTTGTCCGGCGGACTGACCATGATCAGCGCGGCATCCAGGGGAAGGATCTGATCTTGAAAAAGACCCGGTATTTCGGAGATGAAACAGGGGGTATAGTCTGCATAGCCAGCAGCGATCGCCTCCCGGATACCCGGACCGATGAAGAGCGCATTGATTTTGAATAAATCACTATGTTCTCTTTTTGCCCAGGCGTTCTCTCCCATGGTCAGGGCATGTACTACCTCGATGTCGTGAAGGTCATGAGCGTTTTCTATCAGGTGGTTAACCAAAGCATCCGGCACTGCCGCGCTGGAACCAATAAAAATACGATCACCCGACTTGAGCAGTTTCTTCCAATTAATCGATTTAATACTTGACATGCTGAAAATACACCTGAAAGACAACTAATTGCTGCAGTGCAGTATATCACCGTTCAGACCGTTTCCGTAGGCTGGAATCCGGGAACCCTATTCTCTTTTCAACGGCCGTTTATGAACTTACTTTAATGATGGGATTAGCAGCCGGAACAATCGGCTGCCTTCCCCGTTTCGCGAGGAAGGTTGGGGGGGTGGTGTGGTTCTGAAGGGAATATATCTCGCTCAGCACTGCGGTTTTTCACCCCCCTGCCTGACAGGGGCAGGGATGCAAAAGCCAAGCCTGCAGGGAGGTATTGACAGCGTCTTCCGGAACAGACCACCCCTGGGGTGTGAGTAGTTACTGAACAGCAAACACCGGCTCAGGAAGACGAAACAGCCTGGTGCAAATCGGTGAGCATCTGATCAAACAGCATCTGAATCCCCAAATCCATTGCCCTGACGGATGCGAGCACGGTGCTGTCCTGTGCGGGCTGTTCGACAGTATAGACTTTGACGAGAATGGGTTTTGCATCTTTTCTGGTAGAGGCTTCCAGCTCAAGTTCCAAACTGACACTGACACCCTTGCCATTGTCCCGCAGTACCCGCTCCAAACGCTTCAGTTCAATTCTCAAACTCACATCCGAGCTCAAGGGACCTGTCTCATGACCGGCAGGTTTCAAGCTCCGCAGGTACGCAATCAACTGGGCACGAATCATGGTCGACGGTACGTCGACCCAATGGTGATAACGGTGTTGCTTGAGCTCTTCAGGAGTGGACTCCAGGCTGTATAGCAGCGCTCGTTCGCGGAGTAATCCCGAAGCCCTTACCCGATCCACCGTCAATTTTCCCGAAATCGGCGGTACATCGAGTGAGCGGGGAGAATCTGGCGCCGTCAGTCGGTAAAAATGGTCCTGTGGAACCGGTGCCGAAGAGGCGCAGGCATACAAGACTGAAACCACCGAAATGAGAATCAACGCGGTGGTGATTCGGTGGTTATTCATGGCCTACCCCCACTTCCCGGGGAGGTTTCCCTCCGAGCAACAGTCCGGGATTGTCCCGAATTTCCCGACTGAACTCATTCATGTTCCGCGATGTGCCTTCCAGATTATGCATGATACCCTCCAGGTAAGAGGCAACCGTGTCCAAAGAGCGGCGCAATGTGGAAATCGATCGCCTGATATCCTTACGGTTATCGGCAACAGTCCCACTGGATCGAACAAGCAGCAGATCGAGCTTCTTCCTGGTATCCAGTAAACCCTCTGACAGTAGCAGTAGATTACCGGTGGTCTGGTCGGCGTTATCCAGTACTCGTTTCAACTTATGCTCCACCGATTCGTCGAGTATCTGGGGCACTCGATCCGCCCCCATCCTTAAACTGGCAACCAGAGCCTTGATATCCTCCAGTATCGTCGGAATCTCGGCATCGATCTGGTCACCCAGCCGTGTCACACGGCCGTTAAGGTTCTGCAGCAGAGGTCGAACGTTGTCAGTTATCAGCATACTGGCCTCATCAGCCACCTTGTTGACAGCCTGGAAGATGTCCACTCCCTGCCGGCCGGTCAGTTCGGAACCCGGGGACAGATACGACCTGCTGTCACCTTCGCTGATATTAATCACTGTTTCTGCAAGCAGTCCTTCCGAGTAGATCTGCGCCACACTGTCAGTGGGGATCTTCCAGCCGTCCCGAATCAGAAACTCGACTCTGTAGGAGGTCCTGCCTTCGATTCTCATGGGAGTAATCACAGATACCGAGCCGACCTTGTAGCCCTGATAAGTGACCGGAGTACCCTCGGTCAGCCCGCCCGCATTGACGTAATGGGCAAAATACTGATCGTTCTCACCAACACCGCCGGTCAGCCTGTACAGGGTGTATAGCATCAGGACGAAAGCCCCTATCACCACACTACCCACCACCAGGTAATTTATATTGTCCCGTTTCATAGCCCTGCCAGGTTATCCGTCAGACGTTGCATGTATTCATCCGCATCAACAATGATGTCCTCCGAGCGGCGATTCAACAGGTTCTGCACTCTTTCGCTGTCACTATTTTTGACATCATCCACCGATCCAATGACCAGAACCTTCCCTTTATCCAGAACCAGAATGCGGTCGGCTATACGGAAGGCGCTGTCAAGTTCATGGGTTACGACCACAATAGTAACCCGCATGGCATCCCGGAGACGAAGAATCAGTTCATCCAGGTCCGCTGAAACCACTGGATCCAGACCAGCTGACGGTTCATCAAAGAACAGCAGGCTCGGATCCATGACAATAGCCCTCGCCAACGCTGTCCGCTTGACCATGCCGCCTGACAACTGTGCCGGCATGAGCTTTTCAAAACCGGCCAGATTCACGACTTCCAGTTTCATACGGGCCATGATCCGCACCGTATTGTCATCGAGCCGGGTGTGCTCCCGCAGTGGAAAAGCCACGTTCTCTTCCACGTTAAGGGAATTGAAAAGTGCGCCATTCTGGAACGACACACCGGTACGCAGTCGCATACGATAGAGTTCTGTGGGGGAAAGGCTGTCCAAATCCTGCCCGAACAGGCGAATACTGCCGGAAGCTGCTTTATGGAGTGCCAGAAGGTGCCGCAACAGGGTGGACTTACCCGATCCACTGCCACCCATGATGACCATGACCTCGCCCGCACGAATGCTCAGGTTCACCTGGTCCAGAATTCTCCGGCTGCCATAGTAAGTGACCAGGTCCTCCACCTCGATCACCGGTTCCCCAGAGTCCTTTTTCTTCTCGGTAGTCAATGGGTGACCTTTTTTGGGATCAACGGCTCAGAAAGTAAGTGAAGATCATGTCAGCAACCACGATCAGGGCAATAGATGAGACAACAGAACGGGTAGTCGCACGACCCAGACCCTCGGCACCCCCGGTGACTGAAAACCCATTGCTGCAGGCGACCAGTGAAATGAGCAGACCAAATACCAGGCTCTTATAGATCCCCTGGGCGATGTCATAAAACACCAGCACCTCGAAGCATCGATCCAGGAAAGTCGACAGACTGAGTTTCAGAACGATACCGGTATAAATCCCACCACCAATCAGCGCCGCTGTATCCGCAAAAATCGTGAGCACCGGCATCATAATCAACATGGACACGATGATGGGTGCTACCAGAAAGCGTACCGGCTCCACCCCCATCACACGCAGCGCATCCACTTCCTGAGACATCTGCATGGACCCGATGCGGGCCGCGATTGCCGACCCGGACCGGCCGGCCACCACAATAGCCGCAATCAATACGCCAAATTCACGGGTAACCGAGTAGGCTATGCCTGGAATCACCTGAGACTCTGCATCGAACTCTTTCAACGTGACGATACCCTGGATTGCCATCATCACGCCGTTGGAAAAAGAGAGCAGGATAACCACCGGGGCAGCCAGTACCCCGATTTTCATCATCTCCGCAAATATGGCCTTCACCCTCACGGGCTGGTGCATGAAGGGGCCAATCAGCAGCCAGTAAAGTGTCTCCACAAACAGTGAGAACTGATAGCCAACCTCTTCGATTATTTCGAGAGTACCTGCCCCGACTTTATCGACCAACCGGCGAGGACTCATTTCTTACCGTTGGATTTACGGCTCAGGCGGGCTTCCAAAGAATCATGAATGGGAAAAACCCGATCGAGACGGGCCAGACGCAAGACACTCAAGGTGCGTTCATTGACACTGGTCAGCCCAAACTCCAGCTTCATTTTACGGGCCATCTGAAAGCCCTCTACCAGACTGGCAATCCCCGAACTGTCGATATAGGTCACCCCGGAAAGATCAATCAGCAACGGATTGCGCTTTCGCAAACAGCCCAGTATCACGGACCTGGCTTCTGGCGAACGATCGAGATCCACCTCCCCCTTGAGATAAACAATTGAAAAACCGCCAGTTTCTTCTACTTCGTACAATTCACACCCCTTCGGTCACTTTTCAGAAATTTTACCATCTGCAAGATATTACCCTTTCCCTTGCTGTCCAGAAATGTCGTTTCATCCATGATTTCATGAATAAAATGTACTCCCAGGCCACCCGGGGCGATATTACCAAGGTTCCGCGATTTCACCTTTGACTGATCCACACAGTCAGCATCATCGTGCAACTGAGTGACCATCGCACAATCGGTACGATAGATCAGGAGGCGTATCTCTTCGTCTTCGGCATAATGATAGGCATGTTTAATAATGTTTGCACAAGCCTCATTGACAGCCAGCACGATACTGTCCTTCTCTTTACCGGAAAAACCACTCTGCTCTGCCGCCTCCCCGACCAATTGGCGCAGTCGACTCAAGCATCCCCGCCGGCAGGCCAGGCGTACATCGATCAGTGTTGTCAAAATTTCCGGCATGGGCTCAAATCTCTAGCGCCAGAATGGTAACATCATCTTCAAGCCTGCCGGCCAGCGCTCGGATATCCGCAGCGACATATTGCAGACGTTCGCAAAGTGGGGCCTGCCAATGCCTGGCGAATACCTTGTACAATCCTGCAACACCCGTTTCCTGATCGATCGTCCACTTTCCATCCACAAGTCCGTCGGTATAGAGATACAAGCTACTGTCACCACTCAACTGAAATTCTTCTAACGGGAATACCACATCAGCAATTATACCCAAAGGGGGAGCCGCCGCCGGGTACTCACTGACCAACCGGGAATCCCGCATCATCGCTACCGGCAGGTGACCCGCGTTGGCCAACCGCACTCGACGAGTATCGGGATTGAATACCCCGGCAACCATGGTAACGAACATGCCCTGGATCGTCGTCTCGAGAATTTCACGATTGAGCATACCAAGCAGCTTCGAAGGGTCCAGGATACTTTTTCCAAGACAATGAAAAAGACTGCTCACCTTGGCCATTAACAACGCCGCATTCATGCCTTTGCCTGATACATCGGCAATGCAAAAGGCAATCTCACCATTACGGAGTCTGAAATAATCGTAAAAATCTCCTGAAACCGCCTTTGCCGACAGATTGAGCCCCATAAAACCGGGACAGCCTCCCGAATCGGACGGTAGAAGGCCGCGCTGGACCTCCCTTGCTGACGCCAGTTCTCTGTTCAACTCCCCGGCGATTCGGTCCCGCTCTTCCAAGGTATGCTGCAAATGCCAGTTCATCTGCTGAAAGTTGAGGTTTTCTTCCGCGAGGTTCAGGTTGGCTTCCTGAATCAATTCGTCGTAAGTCACCTGCTCACCCAGCCCGAACCCCAGAGAAGAGGCCGATTCATTCATAAGCCCGGGAATCTGCTCCAGCAACCCATCACACTTTGCCGTATCGACACCGAAATAGTCCAGCAGCAATGAGCGGCAGAGTTTTATGGAATGCCGTCGATTCTCAGCGGTAAACACGGAAGCCATCCAGTCCGCGCACTGGGTCAGCCTGCAGATAGCAACCGCTTGCTCATCTGCACCTTCAGGCGGACCATCGTGGTGATGACCCAATGCCAGTTTCAACACCGGGGGCAGATTCCAGGTTTCCGCCAGTTGCAATCCCACTTTGTCATGGGTGGTCCCAAACAACTGCAACTCCAGCTCGTATCTGGCATCCGGGCTCAATTCAGCCAGCCCGGGCCACTCACAAACCCGGTTGTGATGCAGGAAAAACAGCACCAGCAGGCCAAAGTCCTGCAACAGACCTGCGGTAAAAGCACTCTCGGTATCCGACCCGACTTCGACAGCCAGATGCTGTGCACACACAGCCCGGCGTAGCGCACTCTCCCAGTACTCCTCCACGGGAAAAGCGGGAACCTGATCAGGTTTCAGGGTTTCCTTCATCGCGCTGCAGAGCGCCATATTGCGCAATGTCCGATGGCCAACCAGCGTGACGGCATGGGCAATAGAGGTGATTTTACTGGGAAACCCAAAATAAGCTGAGTTGGAAACCCGCAGAATCTCCGCAGATAAAACCGGGCTCCGGACCACGAGCTTGCCAAGGGACGGTGCATCGATATCGGCCTGCGTGCAGGCACGAACCACGTTCAGCGAGCCCTCCGGCGGGACCGGCAGTTCCAGCACATCCAGTTCGCCGATTGCGGTTGAATTCAAGGTATATCGCTCCCTGACAGGCAAACCCCGACTTCTCCCGTGACAGGATGACAGGAATGAGTATTCATCAACCCGGGATGGTCAAAAACAGATTCCGGGCAGGCTTGACAACCTATTCGGCATTGCAGGATCCGAAAACGCCACATCGGATTACCTGTTCAGCCAAAACAAACCGATGCCCGTAAGTTCTCGTTTCATGCAAAATCCATCTCCTGCCGGATAAGATCCGCCTCCATTCTTCGGCGTATTCGAATGCCCCGTAATTGATGATCCTGCTGCATGTTACCCACACGTTCCGCCACTTCGAGCCAACGCCCTTCGACAAGGGGTTCTTTCAACTGATTGAGGTCACGATTCCCGGCTCCCCGATTGTAAGCCAATGACAGCAGAACCGTCTGCACCGATTCCGGTGCCTCGGAATTGTCGACGCCGCTGAAACGACGTACCAGGGGTCTCCAGTAGTCGACCGCGATGTGGGGCATGACTTTCAGCGCCTTGCTGCGGGATATACGCACAGTTCTGAGTACGGGATCCGCACCCAGCGCCTCTCGGGCCTGACTCCCCTTTAACCCGATCACAGACTCAAGTGCACTGACTTGTTCGTCTGACAGAACGTCACCATAGTGGAGTTCTAATCCCTCCAGGGTCTGATGGGCCAGATCAAATCCCGGATCCAGCGTCACTCCAGAGCGCCCACCCGGCCAATAAGGCTTCCCAAGGTGGCCCTCCCGCTGGTGCACCCAGTCCAGATCCCCATGAAAAGTTTCCAGTCCAGGCACATCGGAATAGTCAGGTGTTCGGTAAACCCGATGCAGCCTGCCATCAAGTGCTCGCCAGGTGGCAGGCCCGACGATACCATCAGCTGTCAACTCATGATCCCGTTGAAAGGCTCTCACCACTTTTTCCGTACCTGCACCGAAGAGACCATCGGTGGATACCGGGTATCCTGCTTTTTTCAACGCACGCTGCAATCGCTTTATTTCGGGCATCAGATGAGGAGTACCATCACGGCTGAAACCGTCTCCCCGACGTAGTGTCGTTCGCATCAAAGTCCTCCTCCATAACCCGGTGACCGCGAAATGCCGCCAGGTGTGATATGGGCGCCTGTGCAGCTGTCGGCAACAATCCGCACATCTCTTCATTTAGCCGGGGTCGAAAAAGCATAGCCTACTCATCAGGAGAATCAACCATAAAATCATGGCTGTTGAAAATTTAGTATCTTGCCAAGGGAGAAGGCTCTGACGACCTCATACAGTTTGACTAATCCAGACCAGATGGCTTGCGGCAGGAATTGCTTGGCTCGGTGAAAAAATCGTGAGACATGTATCCTCCCTGTTGGACCACACTCACATCGCCTGCAATGATGAGACCCACATCGTCTCCCGTCCGATATCCGGCAACCTTGTCCGCCCTGGCGTTTGGGCCGTGCGAGTAGAGAAACATCAATCGACTGCCTGCATAGTATCTGTCTGCCACCCAATAGGGTTGGTTCCAAGGATCGAGAAAATGAGACGCTCGGGCAGTTGGGAGAAACCCCGCCTCCACCCGCGCCACGAAGTCACCACGCTGCAACCGGGGCGCGTTCCCGTATCCGACGAAAGTACTGACGCGAAGCTCCAGTCCAGGCGAACGAGGCAAACTCTCGTGCCCATAATGGAAGTCTCGCCCCATCGCCTCCATTTCATTGATCGCCAGACAGATATCGGTTTCATGAGATTGCGAAACGACATCCAGCACCCATACCGCTGCGAATCCAGAGAAACTGAGAATTACAGCCAAGATGGGGCCCGCGGCCCTCGGCAATCGATCGCCGTTGACATCGATACTCAGTGCCCACGCCGAGGCGAGCAATGCTGTGCCAAACATCAATTCTGGCACCTCGTTGCCAAAGGGCACAAGACTCAATCCGATTACACCATCCGGTGTCACCACGCTGATAAGAACGGTGAGGAGATAGGATGGAACCAATGCACTCGGTGGCGGTGTGACGCCCATTCCTGAGAGCAGGCGCCCAATCGCCTGAGCCCTCACAACCAGTGGCAGCAAGACCCCGTAAACCACCACAAGGCTAACAAAGGCGAGAAACAGTAACGAAGGGGTTACCAAATTGTGGAGATTTGCTTCGCTTTGGTAGTTATGCGTCAGAAACAATTCCGAGGAACGGAAGTGGAACTGCCGCTGACCCCACGATACCTCTTCGAGGGCGATGAACATACAGAATAACGCCAGGCCAAACGCAAACCACGACGCCCTGAGTCGTATGGGGCGTGGTTGTATAGCAACCCGCAGAAAGCAACAGGCGGCACCAACAAAGGCCCAGACCGTCGCCCACTCCAGTGCAGAGTCCTCTTGGACCAGCGCGAAATAGCGGATGGGCGAGAAGGCCCAAAGACTGAGAGTACCTACTGCCACAGCCAGTACGATAAGATTGACGTAAAAGAAGCCAGAGCTGGCGTCAGGCGGATCGTTCCACATATCAGGGTGAAGTTCCCGTGACATC
>JAAELC010000071.1 GCA_024227135.1 Gammaproteobacteria bacterium | reverse complement strand
TTGCTCGTCTTTTGGCCCGTGTTCAGCGTTGTGAAAAGGGTTGCATGGGAAAGCTATGCGCCCCTTTCCACGCCTTGAACCCGAACCAAAATACAGCGCAATTTCTAGATACTTATTAATTTCCGCGGCCCTTATGACAACGATCCCGGTCAGGTGCTGCGACCTGTTCCGTGAGTACTGACAGGCCCGTCCGGAGGATTCCACCTGTATTCCTCGCATATCACTCGGTCTTTAAATACCTGGTGATTTAGTATACAATCCTTTTCCGAAATTCGGTCTGTTTACTCCATTGCTTTTCAACTTAGCAGTAGCCTTCCGGATAGTCGTTGGATGCCGGGTATGTCATTGCTGGGAGAGTGGGTATGGAGTATGTGATGGCTCCATCATTACCCCGGGTTTTTTTAATCCCCGGCACTCCACAGCAGTATTTTGCTGGAGCACCTGCCCTGAGTCGGATATCAGACCTGTCACACTCCAGAATGTCAGCGCGTCTATCTTGTTTTTCCGCGGTCATGAAAGATCAGGCTTCGTTGGTGCCCACGGATCAAGCGGCGGGTTATCGGGCCATCCTGTTAAACTTTTGAGCGCAGTGACGTTAACTATCAGGCAGTGACGCTATCTTTCGATAAGTGTAACTGCTCACCCCCGGAGATTGCCCCCCATGGGTGGTCTGCGGAGGAAGTGTCTTTGGCAGGGATGCCAAAGCCAAGTTTATAGGGAGGTATTGACGACGTCTTCCGGAGCAGAGCGCCCATGGGGGGTGATTAGGATACCGACAAGTATTATTTGCGCCGGTTCGTCGAGATGTAACCCCGCCGACAGGGTTTCATGTCAATCGTTGATGAAGACGAAACCAGACAGGTTCGGAATGGCAGAGCAGAAACCCAACTTCAAAATGAACAAAGCACTCCTGCAGCAGCTGGTATACGCTGCTGGTTTCGTTATGCTGGCTATTGTCCTGGCTTTTCAAGGTCCCACGATAGAGATCGCCTGGATGACTGCGTTTCTGGTGCTGACCATATATCTGTTTGCCTTTGAAGTGGTGGATGTTGATGTGGCGGCAATCAGCATCATGGTGTTGTTGGGATTATCGAGTCTGCTGGCTCCTTTAATGGGGCTGGATAAGGGGTTGGTGGATAACCAGCACCTTTTCGACGGGTTTTCCAGTAATGCTGTGATGTCGATTATTGCGGTGATGATCATCGGCGCCGGTCTGGATAAGACCGGGATCATGAACGATGTCGCCGCACTCATTCTGAAGTTTGGAGGCACATCCGAAGAACGCCTCATTCCGACGATTTCCGGCACTGTGGCCATCATCTCTTCTTTTATGCAGAACGTGGGTGCTGCCGCGCTCTTTCTTCCTGTTGTGTCCCGCATATCGGCCCGTTCCGGTTTACCCATGTCACGCCTTCTCATGCCCATGGGTTTCTGTGCGATTCTCGGGGGAACCGTCACCATGGTGGGTTCCTCACCATTGATACTACTCAACGATCTGATCATCACCTCGAACACCGCATTGCCCGCCGACAGTCAGATGAATACCTGGGGGCTTTTTTCCGTTACCCCTATCGGTCTGGGGTTGCTGGTTGCAGGCATCCTGTACTTTATGGTGGCGGGTCGCTTCGTTCTGCCCAGTACGACAAAAGAAACCAGCGCCAGCGGTTCCGATACCCTGGAGTACTTCCATAAGCTGTATGGCTTGAAGCCGTCACTGTGTGAAATCGTCGTGCGTGACGGCAGCGAACTGGTAGGCAGGATGCTGGGAGAGATCGAAAGTACTTACAGTATCCGGGCAATCGGGGTAAAGCGCAGCGGTCAGGCCAGTCTGGTAGGGCCTGGCTCACTGGCCTACGATACCCTGATCGAAGCCGGTATGGTGCTGGGGGTTGTGGCGTCGAATATTCATATCGAGACCCTGGTCAATAAATACCAGCTGAAAAAAAGAAGGGAACTGCGCAGTTTCGCTCAAACCCTGGCACCGACCAAGGCAGGTATTGCGGAAGTGGTGTTACCTCCCGGTTCTGCACTGATCGGAAAAAGCGCCCGGGAAGTCTGGTTGCGTAAGACATACGGGTTGAGCATGATCGGTCTGCATCGGGGAGGAAAAACCTACCGAAGTGGTGACCACATAAGAAGTAAGCCCTTCGAGGTGGGTGATACGCTGGTTGTGCACACCACCTGGGAGAACCTTGCCCATATCGAGAAAACTGATCGCAACTTCGTCGTGGTCACCACAGAATTTCCCCACGAAGAACTGCGTACCCACAAAGTGGGCTGGGCGGTGCTGTTTTTTCTGGTGGCGCTGTCGATGGTGTTATTCACCGATATCCGTCTTTCCGTGGCCTTGTTGACCGGGGCTGTGGGGATGATTCTGTCGGGCGTGTTGAAAATCGATGAAGCCTACAGGGCGGTCTCCTGGAAAACAGTTTTCCTGCTCGCCAGTCTGATTCCGCTGGGTCTGGCGGTAGAGCAAAGCGGCACAGCCAAATGGATTGCCGAACAGACCCTTGCCGTGGTCGGGGAGATGCCGATCTGGGTCATTCAGAGTGCGGTGGCGATTCTGGCCACTTTTTTCACCCTGGTCATGTCCAATGTCGGTGCCACGGTACTGCTGGTACCACTGGCGGTGAACATCGCCGTGGGGGTGGGGGCCGATCCGGCTGTTTTTGCGTTGACCGTGGCCATCGCAACATCCAATTCCTTTCTTATTCCAACCCATCAGGTCAATGCACTGATCATGGGTCCTGCGGGCTATCGGGTGACCGATTTCATGCGTGCCGGCGGTATCATGACCCTGTTGTTTCTGGTGGTGATGATGGTACTGATGGGGTTTCTGTACTGATCGACGGGTGTCTGAATCCATTCATCCCTGGTATCTACTCACACCCCATGGGTAATCCGTTACGGAAGTCGTTGTCAATACCTCCCTCACGTAGCCCTTACAAATAGAAATATTTAATAGATCAGAGAGTGGTAACCGTGCGAAAACATTGAGTCCAGAATGATAAATCGATTTTATCATCCGGGGCTACGAGTTCGCGCTTGCCCGTACATCAGCCCGCTTTAGTTTTCCGGAGTTTTCACCTCATGGGGTAGATCCAACCTCTCGCATGGGATGTCCGCATGGCGGCATCGTATCAGCTTCTTCGGATAGTGA
>JAAELC010000070.1 GCA_024227135.1 Gammaproteobacteria bacterium | reverse complement strand
CTGCAGCAATAGTCGATTCAACCGGTGAGCCGTGCTATACCCGGTGACTTTGCCCTGCAAACGTCCACCAGCCAACATCATGTCGCCAACGACATCGAGAATTCGGTGCTTGACGTACTCATCAGGCATCCTCAACCCGCCACTGTTAAGGGGGCGGTCACCCATAATCACCAGTGAACTGTTGAAGCCCGCCCCGAGACAAATGGGGGTCTGGCTGAATCGACTGACCGCTTTTGCAATGAGTCCATTACGCAATCGCCCAAATGTACGGGCGGCGACGATCTCGCGCTTGAAGACCGCCGGGTCCAAATCTCCCTGCCACTCCAGGGACCCGATTTTTGCCAGGGAAATACCCAGACGAACGTGAAAAGCGTCACCTGGCTCGATGGCCACCCAGCGCGCGCCCTCACGTACTTCTACCCGCCTGCGTATCCGGATAAGGTTTCTGTGGGAGTTCTGGAGGACAGTACCCACTTTGTCCATCCCTTCAACGAAGGGCCGAGCACTGCCATCCAGAACAGGAACTTCCGACCCATTGATTTCAACCAACGCATTATCGATATCACAGGCGTAGAAGGCCGCCATAAGATGTTCGATGGTGCGTATGCGCGCACCACTCACGCTGGAAAGCGTCGTGCACAACGGAAGATCCACAGCGTTCTCCCATTTTGCCGGAATGCTGCTACCGGCACCTTGACCGGCCAGTTTCCTGAATTGAATCCCTGCACCTTCTTCGGCCGGGTGGATGCTAATACTGTGACATCCTCCTGAATGAAGCCCTGGCCCCTCAAAACATACCTCTGCAGCCAGTGTTCGCTGACAGGCAGCAGTCAGTACCGACATATTTCCGGTCCGGTATTGCGAAATCTCAGGGTAATCTTCACCATTGCTCGGGGTTGCAGACACCGAAAACGGGGGGGGGCCGCTACCCCACTCCTGTGGGAGTGGGGTAGCGGGTTACAGGGTGTTTTTTAGACAATCTGATTCAGGCGACCAGATCATTGGGTACGATCAATTATCCGCGGTGTTCAGCGCCTGCTTGATCGCTTCGGCCACTTCATCGGCACCCATCTCGACCTTGCCCTCGTCCTCACCGTGCAACTCTTCCAGACGGCGGTCTCTGCGCTCATTATGATGAGAAAGTCCCGTTCCCGCAGGTATCAACCGACCCACGATGACGTTCTCCTTCAATCCAATCAGTGTATCGTTGGATCCACGCACCGCTGCTTCCGTCAACACCCGCGTTGTTTCCTGGAATGACGCCGCTGAGATGAAAGACTCGGTGGCCAGGGATGCTTTTGTAATACCCAGAAGTACCGGTACCCAAAGCGCTGGATGCTTGTCTTCCGCCAGCATCTGCTCGTTGACTTCCATAAGCCGTGTGCGCTCCACCTGCTCACCACGCAGAAACCGGGTATCACCCGGCGCAGTGATTTCCACTTTGCGCAACATCTGACGAATGATCACCTCGATGTGCTTGTCGTTGATCTTCACGCCCTGTAAGCGATAGACGTCCTGGATCTCCTTGACAAGATAATCAGCCAACTCAATGACGCCCTTAAGACGCAGAATGTCGTGGGGAACCAGCTCCCCATCGGAGATAATCTCCCCTCGCTCCACATGCTCACCCTCGAAGACGTTTACATGTCGCCACTTGGGAATGAGCTCTTCGTGTTCATCTCCATCCGAGTCGGTGATGACAAGGCGTTGCTTACCCTTGGTATCCTTGCCGAAACTGACGGTACCTGTCGCTTCTGCCAGAATGGCGGAATCCTTGGGCTTCCTCGCTTCGAACAGATCCGCGACGCGCGGCAGACCACCCGTGATATCACGGGTTTTCGAAGACTCCTGGGGAATACGTGCCAGCGTGTCACCCACCCTGACGGCGGCCGCATCGGTCACTCCGACGATAGCACCTGCCGGCAGGTAATAATGGGCGGGGATTTCCGTTCCAGCAATATTCAGATCCTTACCATCTTCGCCCACCAGCTTGACCATGGGCCGCATGTCCTTGCCGGCAGACGGGCGCTGCTTGGGATCCATGATTTCCAGAGATGCCAATCCGGTTACTTCATCCACTTTACTCTGAACACTGACCCCATCGACAAACTCGACGAACTCGAGCTTACCCGCCACCTCGGTAATGACCGGATGGGTATGAGGGTCCCAGTCGGCCACCATCTGGCCTCCCGCAACCGAATCCCCATCGGAGACCCCGATACTGGCACCGTAAGGCACTTTGTATCGTTCACGCTCACGACCTACGTCATCCAGCACGGTGAGCTCACCCGAACGGGAGACTGCCACCAGGTTGCCACTGTGATGTTGTACGGTCTTGATATTATAGAGTCGAATCTGACCGCTGCTCTTCACTTCGATGCTGTTGACCGCAGCAGCCCGGGATGCGGCACCACCAATATGGAAGGTACGCATGGTCAGCTGGGTTCCGGGCTCACCGATCGACTGGGCTGCGATGACGCCGACAGCCTCTCCCATGTTGACTTTGTGGCCCCGAGCCAGGTCCCTGCCGTAACACATGGCGCAAACGCCCACGCTAGCCCGGCAATTGATGGCCGATCGCACTTTGACGTGGTCGATACCGGCTTCTTCCAGCTGGTCAACCCAGTCTTCGTTGAGTAAGGTTCCTGCCTCGCAGATCATCTCTTCTGTACCGGGACGATAGAGGTCCGCTACCGTAACCCGCCCGAGAATACGCTCCCGCAAAGGTTCCACCACATCGCCGCCTTCGATGATAGGCTGCATCATGAGACCGTCTTCGGTCCCGCAGTCCTTCTCGAGTACCACCATATCCTGAGCCACATCGACCAGCCGGCGGGTCAAGTACCCGGAGTTTGCTGTCTTCAGTGCGGTATCAGCAAGACCTTTTCGAGCACCATGGGTGGAGATGAAGTACTGGAGTACGTCCAGCCCCTCCCGGAAGTTTGCGGTAATCGGCGTCTCGATAATGGATCCATCAGGTTTAGCCATCAAGCCGCGCATACCCGCCAACTGGCGTATCTGGGCAGCCGAGCCCCGGGCGCCGGAATCGGCCATCATGTAGATCGAATTGAAGGAATCCTGCTGAACAGTTTTGCCTTCTGAGTCCTGCACTGACTCCTTGCCTAACTTGGCCATCATCGCCCGGGCCACCTGGTCATTGGTATGGGACCAGATATCCACCACCTTGTTGTAACGCTCGCCATTGGTGACCAGACCCGAGGCATATTGATTCTGGATCTCTTTTACCTCGTGCTCCGCGGCGGCAAGAATGCCCTCCTTCTCTTCAGGAATGATCATGTCGTTCATGCCGATGGATATTCCGACCCTGGTGGCAAGACGAAAACCGAGATACATGACCTGATCAGCAAAAATCACGGTCTCTTTCAGACCTACCCTCCGATAACAGACATTGACCAGCGTAGAGATGGCGCGCTTGTCCATTGCCTTGTTGATGAGCTCGAAGGGGAGCCCCCGAGGCAGTATGTCCGAGAGTAAAGCACGGCCAACCGTCGTCTCCACCACCATCGTGGATGGCTCGCCCTCTACCGACTCACCCGCCCGCAGCCGTACCTTGATCTTGGCCTGAAGCTGAACATTGCCCGTTTCATAGGCCCGGTGGACTTCAGCCACATTGGCGAAAGCCATGTTCTCGCCCTTGGCGTTAACCCTTTCCCTGGTCATGTAGTAGAGACCCAGCACCACGTCCTGGGAGGGGACGATGATAGGTTCCCCATTTGCCGGAGACAGAATGTTATTGGTGGACATCATCAAACTGCGGGCTTCCAGCTGCGCTTCAATGGAAAGTGGCACGTGCACTGCCATCTGATCACCATCGAAGTCGGCATTGAACGCTGTACAGACCAGCGGATGCAGCTGGATAGCCTTTCCTTCCACGAGTACCGGTTCGAACGCCTGGATTCCCAGCCGATGCAAGGTAGGGGCGCGATTGAGCATCACGGGGTGTTCCCGAATGACCTCCTCGAGAATATCCCATACCTCACCGGTTCCGCGCTCCACCAGCTTCTTCGCCGCTTTGATGGTGGTTGCCAGCCCGCGCAGTTGCAGTTTGGAAAAAATGAAAGGCTTGAACAGCTCCAAAGCCATCTTTTTCGGTAAACCGCACTGGTGCAGCTTGAGGGTCGGTCCAACCACGATGACAGAGCGTCCGGAATAGTCGACACGTTTTCCGAGAAGATTCTGACGGAAACGCCCCTGCTTTCCCTTGATCATATCTGCCAGGGACTTCAAGGGCCGCTTGTTGGTTCCGGTAATGGCCCGACCACGGCGTCCATTGTCGAGGAGTGCATCCACTGACTCCTGCAACATGCGTTTCTCATTCCGTACGATGATGTCGGGGGCATTGAGATCGAGAAGTCGCTTCAGACGATTGTTTCGATTGATCACCCGGCGATACAGATCATTGAGATCTGAAGTGGCAAAACGCCCACCGTCCAGCGGTACCAGAGGACGCAGTTCAGGTGGCAAAACCGGCAACACCTTCATCACCATCCACTCAGGCCTGTTCCCGGACTCATCCAAAGACTCCACTAACTTCAGGCGCTTGGTCAGCTTCTTGAGCTTAGTCTCTGAATTGGTACTCTGGATCTCTTCCCGGAGCGTTTGAATCTCCCGCTTCAGATCGATGGTTCGAAGTAACTCGTAAACCGCTTCGGCACCCATACGAGCATCGAATTCATCGCCATTCTCTTCGATGGCTTCCAGGTACTGCTCATCGGTCATCAGCTGCCCCCGCTCAAGAGGGGTCATGCCAGGATCGACTACCACAAAGGATTCGAAATAGAGCACCCGCTCTATATCCCGAAGCGTCATATCGAGCAGCAGGCCAATACGGGAAGGGAGGGACTTCAGAAACCAGATGTGCGCAACCGGGCTGGCCAGTTCGATATGGCCCATGCGCTCCCGGCGAACCTTGGCCAAGGTCACCTCAACTCCGCACTTTTCGCAAACCACCCCGCGATGCTTCAGACGCTTATATTTGCCACAGAGGCATTCATAGTCACTGATCGGGCCAAATATCTTGGCGCAAAACAGACCGTCCCGTTCCGGTTTAAAAGTCCGATAGTTGATGGTCTCGGGCTTTTTGACTTCTCCATAAGACCAGGATCGGATCATGTCGGGTGAGGCCAGACCGATGCGAATGGAATCGAAATCCTCTGTCTGTCCTTGCTGTTTCAGAATTTTAAGTAGATCTTTCAAGATCGTATCTCCTGCTGTCGGGTACCGAATATATTCCGAATATCTCTCAGAAAACTATCCGCTAACCTACTCCCGGTCCAGTTCAATATTTATCGCGAGCGAGCGTATCTCTTTGACCAGAACGTTAAAGGACTCCGGCATGCCGGCTTCCATACGGTGGTCACCGTCCACGATGTTTTTGTACATTCTCGTACGCCCGGTGACATCATCGGATTTCACCGTCAACATCTCCTGCAGAGTGTAGGAGGCGCCATAAGCCTCCAGGGCCCACACCTCCATTTCACCAAAACGCTGGCCTCCGAATTGAGCCTTACCCCCCAGCGGTTGCTGGGTAACCAGACTGTAAGGACCGGTGGAACGAGCATGCATCTTGTCATCGACCAGGTGATTAAGCTTGAGCATGTACATGTAGCCCACGGTAACCGGTCGCTCAAAAGAATCCCCGGTACGCCCGTCATAAAGCGTGGTCTGCCCGGTGTCCGGCAATCCTGCCAGTTTAAGCATGGCTTTGATCTCCTCCTCAGACGCCCCATCGAATACCGGGGTTGCCGTCGGAACACCTCCGGTCAGATTTCTCGCCAGTTCCAGGACATCCTGGTCGCTGAGAGAATCGATCTTCTCGGGTTTTCCACTGGTGTTGTAAACTTTGGAGAGGTAGTCCCTCAGTTCCGCCATCTTCACGGTGGCCTGCAACATTTCATCGATCCTGCGACCGACGCCTTTTGCCGCCCACCCCAGATGGGTTTCAAGAACCTGCCCGACATTCATCCGGGAAGGAACACCCAGGGGATTGAGTACAATATCCACCGGATCACCATTGGTATCGAAAGGCATGTCCTCCACAGGCTGGATAATGGAGATTACACCCTTGTTACCATGGCGCCCCGCCATCTTGTCACCAGGTTGAATACGCCGCTTGACCGCAACATAGACTTTAACCATTTTCAAGACGCCAGGCGCCAGATCGTCACCGGTGGTGAGTTTGCGTTTCTTGACCTCGAACTTCTCGCGGAAGGATTCACGTTGCTGCTTTATCTGCTCGGCAATGGCTTCCAGCTGAGCAGCCGCTTCTTCATTCCGCAGCCGAATTTCCAGCCACTTGTCCCGCTCGAGTTCACCCAGATAAGCTTTGGCAATCTTGGCTCCCGCCTTCAGGCCTCCCGGGCCTCCATCCGCCACTTTGCCCATCAGCATTTTCTCTACACGCTGAAAGGTGTCGTTCTCCATGATGCGCAGCTGATCATCGAGATCCTTTTTGACCCTGAGCAGTTCGGTATTCTCGATGTCGATGGCCCGAGCATCCTTTTCCACACCATCCCGGGTAAACACCTGAACATCGATAACGGTTCCGGACATACCGGAAGAGATGCGCAGCGAAGTATCTTTGACATCCGCCGCTTTTTCGCCAAATATGGCCCGCAACAGCTTCTCCTCAGGAGTGAGCTGAGTTTCACCTTTAGGGGTTACCTTACCAACCAGGATATCCCCTTCCTTTACTTCTGCGCCCACGTACACGATGCCTGACTCATCCAGTTTGGCTAGAGCGGCTTCGCCGACATTCGGGATGTCTCCGGTGATCTCTTCAGGGCCCAGCTTGGTATCCCGCGCCATGCAGGTCAGTTCTTCGATGTGGATGGTGGTAAAACGATCCTCCTGAACCACCCGCTCCGAAATAAGTATGGAGTCCTCGAAGTTGTAACCGTTCCATGGCATGAAAGCCACCCGCATATTCTGACCCAGGGCCAGCTCGCCCATGTCAGTCGAGGGGCCGTCAGCCATCACGTCGCCACGGGCCACTACATCGTCGGGCCTGACCAGTGGCCGCTGATTGATACAGGTATTCTGATTGGAACGGGTGTATTTGGTGAGATTGTAGATATCCACACCCGCTTCACCGGCCTCGGTTTCGTCATCGTTAACTCGAACGACGATTCGACCGGAATCCACGGATTCGACCCTTCCACCCCTTCGCGCAACCACAGTAACACCCGAGTCTACGGCGACAGCCCGCTCCATACCGGTTCCCACCAGAGGCTTCTCAGCACGCAATGTGGGCACAGCCTGACGTTGCATGTTGGAACCCATCAGGGCCCGGTTGGCATCGTCATGCTCCAGAAACGGAATCAGCGACGCCGCCACCGATACGATCTGTTTTGGAGACACGTCCATGTACTCGATCTTCTCCGGTGATGACAGCGTGAATTCATTCTGGTGACGGCAGGAAACCAGGTCATCAACAGGTGAACCGCTATCGTCCAGTGCAGTGTTGGCCTGGGCAATAACGAAACGCCCCTCTTCGATCGCCGATAGATAGTGTATGTCGTCGGTGACCTTGCCACCTTCCACTTTTCGATAGGGCGTCTCAAGAAAGCCGTACTCATTGGTCCTGGCGTAGACGGCAAGAGAGTTAATCAGGCCGATATTCGGACCTTCCGGGGTTTCAATCGGACACACCCGGCCGTAGTGGGTGGGATGCACATCACGAACCTCAAAACCTGCTCTTTCCCTGGCCAGACCACCAGGACCCAAAGCGGATACACGCCGCTTATGAGTCACTTCGGATAGCGGATTATTCTGGTCCATGAACTGGGAAAGCTGACTGGAACCAAAGAACTCCTTGATGGCCGCAGACACCGGCTTAGCATTGATCATATCCTGGGGCATCAGCCCTTCGGACTCTGCCAGAGTCAAACGCTCCTTCACTGCACGCTCGACCCTCACCAGTCCCACCCGAAACTGATTCTCAGCCATTTCACCCACACACCGGATACGACGATTGCCCAGATGATCGATATCATCCACTGTCCCCTGGCGCCCGTTGCGTATATTGATCAATTCTATCAATACATCGACGATATCGGTTTTCGACAGAACCCCTTCTCCCGTCACCTCTTCCCGATTCAGGCGCTTGTTGAACTTCATCCGCCCTACTGCGGAAAGATCGTAACGATCCGGGCTGAAGAACAGGCTATTGAACAGATTCTGAGCGGCCTCTTTGGTCGGCGGCTCCCCGGGACGCATCATCCGATAGATTTCCACCTGAGCCTCAAGCTCGCTGGTTGTGGCATCTATACGCAATGTCGTGGAAATAAATGGCCCATGATCCAGATCATTGGTGAACAGGGTCTCTACCTTCTTGATGCCACCGGACATCAGGGCTTCGAGCAGCTCCTCCGTGATCTCATCGTTGGCGCCGGCCAGCAGCTCTCCCGTGTCGGGGTTGGCGATGTTGTGGGCCAGAATCTTACCGTGGAGGAATTCCGGTGGGACTTCCAGAGACTTGATACCCGCCTTCTCCAGTTCCCTGATGTGTCGCTGAGTGATCCGGCGACCTGCTTCAGCGATGACGGTCTTTCCAGCCTTGATGTCAAAGATAGCTGTCTCACCACGCAGGCGCTCTGGTACCAGGGTCAACTTGGCCTTGGTTTTACTCAGTGCGATGACGTCGGTGTCGAAAAACATCCCCAGAATCTCTTCCGTCCCGAATCCGAGCGCCCGCAAAAGCACCGTTGCCGGGAGCTTTCGACGTCTATCGATACGTACGAACACGTTATCTTTGGGATCGAACTCGAAATCCAGCCAGGATCCACGGTAAGGGATTACACGCGCTGAGAACAACAGCTTGCCGGACGAATGGGTCTTGCCCTTGTCGTGGTCAAAGAATACGCCGGGTGATCGATGCAACTGGGAGACAATAACCCGTTCGGTACCGTTTATCACGAAGGTACCCGTATCGGTCATCAGCGGAAGCTCACCCATGTAGACTTCCTGCTCTCGGATATCCTTGACCACCTTGGAACCGGCAGGCGCTTCCTTGTCGTAGATAATCAACCGCACCAGCACCCGGAGGGGCGCCGCGTAGGTTGTACCCCGAAGCTGACACTCCCTCACATCAAACGTGGGCTCCCCCAGCCGGTAACGGACATACTCCAGCATCGCGTTACCAGAGTAACTGGAGATGGGAAACACCGATTTGAATGCGGCATGCAGACCCAGCGCCTCACGCTCGTCAGCCGGTTTCCCCGCTTGGAGGAAATCACGATAGGAATTGATCTGAGTCGCCAGGAGGAAAGGCACACTCAAAATGCTTGGACGTTTGCCAAAGTCCTTGCGAATGCGCTTTTTCTCAGTGAAAGAATAGGCCATGTTGCCGTCCCTCGGTTTCTAAGGCTCAAAAAGATCCGACAGGATCTCAATACTGGATTTCAAGATCGGTTAGTTCACAGTTTCGGCTGCTGACCGAGACCTGAGCGAACCAACCGGCCAGGTTTCCAAAACGCACTGCTTCGAATCCGTTTTGGAAACCTTCAGAAGCGGGAAAAGGCCGGTGCCGAAAACGACACCAGCCCTGACCCGCTTACGACTTGCGGAATAGTCTGACCAAAAATTATTTGATCTCGGCAGCGCCACCAGCCTCTTCCAGCGTTTTCTTGGCCTCTTCAGCCTCTTCCTTGGTCACACCCTCTTTCAGCACGGTGGGAACACCCTCCACTGCTTCCTTGGCTTCCTTCAGACCAAGACCCGTCATAGCGCGCACAACCTTGATCACGCCAACCTTCTTTTCGCCAAAACTCGTCAGTACCACGTCGAATTCGGTCTGCTCTTCGACAGCGGCGGCCTCGCCACCCCCGCCAGCTGGAGCCGCAGCGACAGCTGCAGCAGCAGATACACCGAACTTCTCTTCCATGGCGCTGATCAACTCGACGACTTCCATGACGGTCATGCCGGCAATCGCGTCGAGAATCTCTTCTTTTGAAACGGCCATTGTCAAACTCCTGATAACTGGTTACTTAACTAAACACAAAATGATAAATAATGGTGAACGCCTATTACGCTGCCTCTTTTGCATCGCGGATTGCTGCCACCGTGCGGACCAGCTTCCCGGGCACTTCGTTGAGTGTACGGGTGAGCTTTTCTGCAGGAGCCTTCATCAATGCCATCAGCATGCTGATCGCCTGATCGTAGGTCGGCATCTTGGCGAGCGCGTCGATATCCGACGGATCCAGCATCTGGCCTCCGATGGATACCAGTCTCACGACCAAATTCTGATGCTCTTTGGCAAAATCCTTGATCACTCGAGCGGCGGAACCAGGATCTTCCTGTGAGAAAGCCAGGACCAGCGGTCCGGTCAAGCCCTCCTGCATACAGGCGAAATCCGTACCTTCCACAGCACGCCGGGCCAGGGTATTCTTGACCACCCGGAGGTAAACACCTGATTCACGGGCTTTAACCCGCAACTCAGTCATCTCCTCCACTGTCATACCCTGATACTCGGCAGCAACTGCGGACAAGGCATTACCTGCCACTTCAGCGACTTCGGCGACGACAGCTTTTTTCTGCTCAAAATTGAGTGGCACCTGTCACCTCCAAACTACGGTGGAACGACATATGTCGCCCCGGTTTACATTTCAGATACCGTTTTATAGGTATCCATGCTTTATGATGTGTACCGTCATCAGTGACAATGACCGATTCGGGAACACCGCCTACGCAGGCCGATGATTAAGCCCTGCCTGAATACATATTGACCGTTTCAGCGTAGATCCGGTATTTAGATTCAAAGCCAGGCACCTGCGGTCTTTGACGGCATCCGACCTGTGGTCGACGCCCCAAAGTCTTTATGGCCAGCGTTGCTTTGTGGCGAGCGACAAAGCCCGCCCCGACAGCACCGCTGGCAGAAATCAAACGTCCAGCGTACCCTGCTCTATGGTTAAACCCGGTCCCATGGTGGAGGAGATGGTTATTTTTTCCAGGTAGATACCTTTGGCCGCACTCGGCTTCATCTTTTTAAGATCTTTGATGAGTGCTTCGAGATTTTCCTGCAGGTCACTGGGTGAAAAATCCACTTTACCAATCGTGCAGTGAACAATACCTGCCTTATCATTGCGGTATCGCACCTGGCCTGCCTTGGCATTGGTCACCGCATCTGCCACGTTCGGTGTTACCGTTCCCACTTTGGGATTCGGCATCAGGCCTCTCGGACCCAGTATCTGACCGAGACGCCCCACTACCCGCATGGCATCCGGTGTGGCGATCACCACATCAAAATCCATTTTGCCACCCTTGATATCGTCGGCGAGATCCTCGAAACCCACGATATCCGCACCTGCCTGGGTGGCTGCATCCGCATTGGCGCCCTGTGCGAACACAGCGACACGCACCGTCTTGCCGGTCCCATTGGGCAGTACCGTTGATCCTCGTACCACCTGATCCGACTTTCGGGGATCCACTCCCAGGTTGATACTGACGTCCACTGCTTCCCTGAACTTAACGGTGGAAAGCTCTTTTAACAGTTCAAATGCCTCGGTCACCGGGTACTGTTTTCCCAGTTCAACCTTTTCACTGATGGCACGGCTGCGCTTGGTAACTTTTGACATGGCTTCAAACTCCCTCCACGTTGAGGCCCATGGAACGGGCACTGCCAGCGATCGTTCGTACTGCGGCATCCATATCAGCCGCAGTCAGGTCCGGATCCTTGGTGCGGGCAATCTCTTCCAATTGCTCGCGGTTCACCGTACCGACTTTCTGGGAGTTGGGCACACCAGAACCCTTTGCAATACCTGCTGCCTTCTTAAGCAGCACGGCTGCTGGCGGGGTCTTGGTGATGAAGGTAAAGCTTCGATCGGAGTAGACAGTGATGACTACAGGTATCGGCAGTCCTTTTTCCACACTCTGAGTCTGCGCATTGAATGCCTTGCAGAACTCCATGATATTGACGCCATGCTGGCCCAGCGCCGGACCGACTGGTGGGCTCGGATTAGCTTCACCGGCTTTCACCTGAAGCTTGACGTATGCATCGATCTTCTTTGCCATGTTTTCCTCGCTGTGGGTGCTGACGCCAGGGACTGGTTACCCGGGCTCCCCTTGTTGCAATTTCGAGTTTCAAGCATCTCACCCCAAGTTGCTGTCAACTTGCAGTCGCTGGCTCAAAACTCATGTTCAGAATTCTTAGACCAGGCCGATGTCATTTTGACTCAGCTCAAATCTCGGTAACTTCGGTGAAGGCTGCCGGCAAAGCTATGGTTAAACTCACGATAATCCACCCAGACGTCTGGTGGGTCACTGCACGTAACGGGTACCGCTAGCCTTTTTCGACTTGACCAAATTCCAGATCTACCGGAGTGGATCGCCCGAATATCAACACCGATACTTTCAGACGACTCTTTTCGTAGTCCACATCTTCCACGACGCCATTGAAATCATTGAATGGCCCATCGATGACCCGGACCACCTCGCCTGGTTCGAACAGCACTTTTGGACGCGGCTTCTCCACACCCTCCTGCACTCGTTGCAATATGGCGTCGGCTTCCTTATCGCTGATGGGGGCAGGCCTGTCGCCGGTGCCTCCGATAAATCCCATAACCTTTGGAACATCTTTCACCAGGTGCCAAGTTTCGTCAGTCAACTCCATCTGGACCAGTACGTAACCCGGAAAAAACTTTCGTTCGCTCCTGCGTTGCTGACCGGCTCTCATTTCCACTACTTCTTCGGTTGGAACGAGAATCTGCCCAAACCGGTCTGTCATGCCGTAACGCACCACCCGCTCTTCGAGGGATCGCTTAACCTGAGCTTCGAAACCTGAATAAGCATGGACAACATACCAGCGCATCGACATATTCAATCCTTAGCCTGTCACTGATCTGACGATCGCCATCAACATCATGTCAAACAACCACAAAACGATGCCGATCACCAGCACCATGGCGAACACGATCAGCGTTGTCTGGATGGTTTCCTGACGGGTGGGCCATACGACCTTGCGCACCTCTGTTCGGGATGCCACAGCAAAATCCCAAACACTGCGTCCTGCCGCCGTCTGTAAGGCAACCGCTACGGACATGCCGGTAATGACCAGCAACCCCAACACTCTCAGGAGCGTGGAATACTCCTCGAAGAGGTAAAAAACTCCGATACCTGCCACGAGCAACCCAACGGCTGCCAGCAACTTGATGGTATCCATTCCGGAACTTTGAGCTTCAGCTTTTGCGTTCATTCCTGCCAACACGCACCAACAAGGGTGCCATCAAGTGGCAGGCCAGGAGGGAATCGAACCCCCAACCTGCGGTTTTGGAGACCGCTGCTCTGCCAATTGAGCTACTGGCCTATAAGTGTGCTGCCGGTTATCAGCTGACTGACGGTACCTGTTGATCGGGTTTACCGAAAACTTCCAGTCAACGGATGGGCTGGACAAATAATGCCAGCCCAGCAGCCGTTTTACTCGATTACCTTGGCAACCACGCCGGCGCCGACGGTCCGGCCTCCTTCGCGGATTGCAAAGCGCAAACCTTCTTCCATCGCGATCGGTGCTATCAGCTTCACCGTAATCTTGATGTTGTCACCAGGCATCACCATCTCCACACCCTCGGGGAGATCTACCGCCCCGGTTACATCGGTGGTTCGAAAGTAAAACTGTGGACGATAGTTGCTGAAAAATGGGGTATGACGCCCACCCTCGTCCTTGCTCAGCACATACACTTCCGCCTCAAAATGAGTATGGGGAGTGATACTCTTGGGCTTGGCCAGAACCTGACCACGCTCCACTTCTTCTCGCTTGGTGCCGCGCAACAACACGCCCACGTTGTCACCCGCCACACCTTCGTCCAGCAACTTGCGGAACATCTCCACGCCAGTACAGATGGTCTTGGTGGTGTCCTTGATACCGACAATCTCGATCTCGTCGCCCACGTGAACCACGCCACGCTCAACTCGACCAGTCACCACCGTACCGCGACCCGAAATCGAGAATACATCCTCGATGGGCATCAGGAACGGCTTCTCGGTGTCACGCTCGGGCTCTGGAATATAGGCATCCATCTCCGTGACCAGCTTGAGAATGGAGGGCTCACCGATGTCGGATTTGTCACCTTCCAGGGCTTTCAGCGCAGAACCGATTACGATCGGGGTGTCATCTCCGGGGAACTCGTACTGATCCAGAAGCTCACGCACTTCCATCTCCACCAGCTCCAGCAGTTCCTCATCGTCGACCATGTCCGCCTTATTCATATATACCAGAATGTAAGGCACACCGACCTGACGCGACAGCAGGATGTGCTCCCGGGTCTGGGGCATGGGACCATCGGCCGCAGACACCACCAGCACCGCACCGTCCATCTGCGCCGCACCGGTGATCATGTTCTTGATGTAGTCCGCGTGCCCTGGGCAGTCCACGTGGGCGTAGTGCCGGTTCTCCGACTCGTACTCCACATGCGCCGTTGCGATCGTGATACCGCGCTCCCGCTCTTCCGGTGCGTTATCGATATCCGAGTAATCTTTGAACTCACCGCCGCGCAGCTCCGCCATCACCTTGGTGATCGCCGCCGTCAATGTGGTCTT
>JAAELC010000069.1 GCA_024227135.1 Gammaproteobacteria bacterium | reverse complement strand
TCGAACACCGTTTGCTGGAAGGTGGTTATCTGGATGTTGATCTGAAAACCGTACCTGATAGTCTGTTAAGGCCGGGTGCCTCGTTCGTGACGTTAAGCCTGCAGGGCCAGTTGCGAGGCTGTATTGGTCACCTGGAAGCGACGCAACCCCTGGTGCAGGATGTAGTGGAGAATGCCAGTCTGGCGGCCTTCAGTGATCCCCGTTTTTCGCCACTTACGCCCGGGGAGTTCAAGAATATTGAGATAAGCCTGTCAGTTCTCAGCGCTCCTGAACCGCTGTTGTTTGATTCAGAAGCGGATCTTTTGGGCAAAATAAGGCCGGGTATCGATGGCCTAATTCTGAAAGAAGGGGCGTTTCGGGGGACATTTTTACCCTCGGTGTGGGAGTCTCTGCCGGAACCCATAGAGTTTTTGCGCCGTCTCAAGCAAAAAGCCGGGCTTGGAGCGGACTACTGGTCAGATAGCCTACAGGTTCTTCGGTATACCGCGCAGCAAATTAAAGCGCTTTCTTAAGCCGGTGTGATTTAAAGAAGTCGCGTATACTGGCACCAAAGCGATCTGA
>JAAELC010000068.1 GCA_024227135.1 Gammaproteobacteria bacterium | reverse complement strand
GGTGGATCTACAGGCGGATCTACAGGCGGATCTACAGGCGGATCTACAGGCGGATCTACAGGCGGGTCTACAGGCGGGTCTACAGGCGGAGCAGACACCGTCAATGTTGCTGTGGCCGGATTGCCCTGGGGAAGACGGCTTGCAACCGTATCACTGGCCGGACGTCCTGCAGCCTGGCCGGTGGCCGGACCTGACAATATGCCGCTGGTGGTGTTGATATAACTGCCGACAGCCGCAGAAGCAGGAATCTGGAGCGGAACATTAAAGGAGCAGCTGCTGTTTGGGGCTAGGTTTCCGCCTGAAAAGGTAAGAAAACCGGTTCCTGTGATTATAGAGCCGGCCCCGCATACGTTGGTTAAGGGAAGGCCGGTGGCCGCAAGTCCTGGAAGAACGGCATCCAGGTCATCTGTAAAAACGATATCAGATGCTGCCTTAGCTGTGTCCAGGTTTGTTATGGTAAAGGTCAGGGTCGACGTTCCGCCGGGGACCGACACTCCGTCAAATGTTTTGGTTAGATTCAAGATTTCAAGTTCAAGGGTGTCGCTGGCCGGGCTCCCGGTAACCGCAAGACCGCCAATGGTCCCAGTCACTTGGCTTGTGGTGTTGATTGAGGAAGAGACGCCGGCTACAGGTGTCTTAAGCGTCACATTGATAGTGCAGAAGCTGTTCGCTGCCAGGCTGCCATCGTTAAAGCTTAGGAAACCGGTTCCGGAAAGGGTCCCTCCTCCGCAGCCGGATACGGAAGACCCTATGGCTTCAAGGCCTGAAAGGGCCGCTTCCAGATCATCGGTAAAGGCAATGGCTGAAGCGGTCTCAGTGGGATGGAGATTTGTAAGGATAAACTGAAGCGGGACAGGAGCACCAGGTGCAACAGGATCATCGGTAAAGGATTTGGTCAACTCCAGCCATTCGCTCTTTACTTCCAACGAGTTTGATGCCGGGCCGATAACAACGGGATTACCGCCCATCTGGGCTGAAAGGTTGGAGGTAACATTGTTGTGCATGCCCGGATCAGCACTGACAGGCAAGGTGACAGTGACGTCAAAACTGCAGGTTTGACCTGCTGCCAGGCTGCCGCCGGTAAAACTTAAGGAGTTGGTACCCAAGATCGTCCCTCCGCAGCTGGAGGCTGGCAGTCCAGTGGCTGAAAGGCCTGAAAGGGCCGCATCCAGATTATCGGTAAAGGCAATGGATGTGGCATCCAGGGTAGGACTGAGGTTTTCGATGGTGAACCTTAAGGTGGCTGTTCCGCCGGGGATCACCGGATCGTCGATGAATTCCTTGGAAAAGGCCATCCCTGCAATGGTTAGAACATCTGAGACCGGATTGCTGTTCACTTTCATTTCTGATACAACTGCGTCAACGGTGCCGGTTGTATTGGTATAATCACCAAAGGCGGCTGAATCCGGGGTCTGGAGGACAACACTGAAGTTACAGGTCTCCCCGGGTAAGAGGCTCCCGTTGCTGAAAGTCAGGAAGGTATCTTCTGTCGAGCCGGCAAGGGTTCCGTTTCCAGGACCGCAGACATCATTCATGGGCAGGCCCGTGGCCGTAAGCCCGGTAAGGGCGGCTGCCAGATCATCTGTAAAGGTGATGCCGGTGGCTTCTCCCGGTGACTCTGCTGCATGGACAAGGGTGAATTCCAGGGTCACCGGATCTCCCGGTGCAACCGGATCATTGGTGAACACCTTAACCAGGCTCGGGGCGGCGGCTACTTCCAATGTATCGCTGGCCTTGTGGCCGACAATGGAAATTTCGCCGCCCACAATGGCGGTTATATTCTGTGTGATGTTTGTATAGGTACCTGTGGCCTGGTCCGAGGGAATCGTCAGTGTGACATAAAAGGTGCAGGAATCGCCGGCATCCCCAAAGGCGGCCAACACTCCTTTGGTGAGGGAGAGTCCCTGGCG
>JAAELC010000067.1 GCA_024227135.1 Gammaproteobacteria bacterium | reverse complement strand
TGCAAAGACAAACTCATTAACCTAGTTGTAAAAAGACTGTGGCAGCACTCCGTCGGCTGTGCTTATGGGGCAGTATGGATCTGCAAACGGCACGATTTCGATGTAAACCCAAGTGAAGCATTTTTTGGTAGCCTGTTTCACGATGTCGGCAAACTTTTTATTCTCATGGTTATTGAACATATCAAACAAAAAAACAAGCAGATGAAAATACCCCCTAGTCTGATAATGGAATCCATGGTCAATGCCGGATGGCCCTTTTCCTGGAGGAAGGGCAGGATCTCCTCCTCGGTGACACCCACGGTTTCGTCGGCAATCCGGTCAAACAAATCGGGAATTCCGATCTCCTCACCCCGTTTGAGGATCCGCTCCTTGATCTCTTCTTTGAGAATTTTGGGCATCCAGACCATCCGAGCAAGCCCGCCGTCACCGACAATGAACTTGCCCTGGGTGATGTTGAACTTGGAATGGCCCACGAAACCCGGCGAAGATGCGCCACCACCCATGACACCGGCCAGAGTGGTGAATTTCATCCCGCAGGGGGTTTCGCCCATGTAATCGCGGTTGACCGTCATGACCCCGTTGCAGGACGGCAGCATGGCGGCAATACACTCGCAGCAGCCGCAGGTGGTCATGGGATCGGTCACCATGGAGTAGAAGTTATAATGGGTGACAGCCCCGCGGGAGGCCTTGTAGACAAACTCGTTGACCCCTTTCCACTGCCCCAGTACCGGATCCAGGCATTCGCCCTTTTCGATGGGCTGATTCGGTCCGGTGGGATTGATCTCGAAAGAGGCTTTGCAGTCCATCCAGTTGTAAGCGCCGCAAAGTCCGGTTCGTTCGGGGCTGACCGAGCAGACATGATTAGGAGCAAACGACTGACACAGGGTGCAGGAATAATAGGTTTCCACATCCTCGTCGGTCATCTTCTCAACTCGCTCATCGCGCGTCTTATACTCCGCCCTGGCCCGTTTGGTCAGCTCATCCACG
>JAAELC010000066.1 GCA_024227135.1 Gammaproteobacteria bacterium | reverse complement strand
TGGCATCCCTGCCAAAGACACTTCCTCCACAGACCACCCATGGGGGGTAATCTCTGGGGGGTGAGCAGTTACGTTATTTATACCCGTCAGCGTGGATCTTCTTAATCGAACATATCTTCAACTTGCCTGTTCTGACTCTTCTTTTCATCCTGCTCATCAACCTTTTTCTTCTTCGCCCTGGCAGTCGCCGCACCCAGTATCGGCAACGGGTCCAGTTGCTTCCAGACGGGAACCATCGACATAAAGCTCGCCAGTAACGAACCACTCCTGAGCACCCAGCTTACAAATCCCGCGGACAGGCTGAAAATAACACCGGCTGCGGCTTCCGTTCCCAGCTTGTACTGTGCCTTTGCCTTCCTCTCTGCCTCCTCCATGTCCTGCTCCAGCACCTCCAGTTCCCGCATAAAATGGCTATTACCCATCATCGAACGTGATTCAACCTGTTCAGGTTCCTCTACTCCATATACCTGGATATCGAGATTCTTCAGGTCAATCCATTTCAGTGGTATCGATCCTCCGATCGCTGTCATCGGTTCCATGCTTCCTGTATTCCGCTCCGGATTCACATCACGATCCAGGACGTCCGCGTCATTCATGGACTGAAGCTCGCCTGCCATAGCGATGAAATCGAAATCCACTGCGGGGGTTTCACCGGGTGGTTCCTCATCCGGTAGTGCTTCCGTATAAGGTTCCTCTTCAATGGCTGGTTCATTTTCCGGCTCATCCAGGACCGCTTGTTCCTGTTGATTCCGGGCCTCGATAAGCAGGCGCCTCACCAGTGTCGAACGTCTCCCTTTCTCAGCCAGGCGTTTATCAAAATCCGCACGCTTGGCATCCACTGCCGTAAGGTCTGCTTTTTCCTTTTGCAGAAATAGTTCCAAATCCTGTAGTGGAGCCGAAGGACTGACGTCCAGGGTATCTCCGGGGGAAACTTTCTCTGCCTGCTCCATCGCCTCGCGAAGCATTTTGATCTGGGCGGGCGCTGTTTCTGCTACCTGACGTAAGGTTTCCGCTGATTGTGTATCCGCTCGGGCCGATTCCAGATTTCCAAGTACCTTGCGGTACAGTTCCATCAACCGGGTTTTGTCCCGCTCCTCGATACCCGTATTCTCCTAGATCCCCGCCAGCTTGAGCTCGAGCACCTCCGTGGTAACAGAGTTGGAGAGAAATCCGGCTGTGGCTGGTTCCTGACACAACCCGGGAACCGCAAACAAAAGCAAAATCGCTGCCACCAGGGATGACAGACCCGGCCATCCTCTGGGAGAATCCGGGCACGGGACAGGTACAAATCCTGCGGGTGCAGAATTCCCATTCAAAACAGTTGTGGAGTGCTTAACCTCAATCCGGTATCTGCCAGCCATAAACAGGACCAATGCTAAAAACAAAAATCATGTGCCCGGCACCTGCTTCATACAATATTGACGGTAGTGACCGCCCGGTGTACCGGAAAGAAACTTTCTATGTAACTACTCACGCCATTCTACTCCAAATCCCCTGTTTTCCCTGAAATCATTTCCATTCATCTTGAGTTCAGCCGGCTCTGAATAAGATCAAGCCATGGATCGGCATTTCGATCCTGAAAACCTGCAACAGGAGAATTAAAGATGATCATTCAGACCCCCATGATTTCCCTCGTCGTTCTAGCGCTTACCCTGGGCCAATCCGGTCTCGCTTCAGCAAAAGGTGGAGAACGTCCCGATCACGATCACCCGAAACACTATAGTGAGAATAGCACCAGTAGAAAAGGCAACCCCGATCAACGTATCGATCAATCCCACCATAGGTATACCGACCAAACCTCCCGGGGTTCATCCCGACGAGCTGAAAGAAAGTTTATTCGTCGGCAGATCAATCAAAGAGCCCGAATCCTGGAGGGTCGCGAGAGTGGAAGTCTGACACGGAGAGAGATGATTCGGCTGCGCCAGGACCAAAAGAAGATCAGACGCATGGTGCGACGATTCAGTCAAGATGGCTATTTGACCCCCCGTGAACAGCACAAACTGAACAAGGCACAGGACCGGGCAAGTCGGCGCATAGCACGAGCGAAACACAATGACCGCGTACGAGGCAACCATCCCAGTCGAAACGACGGGTCCGGGCATGAGTTCGGATATTCACATTGGAAGCTGTACTGGAAACACTGGCATCACAGCTGATAACCCTTCAATATGATAGTGATGGATGAAAGTACCCCTTGCGCGGGGTACTGGATTCCGGTTCAGATTCAAGGCATGGAAAGAGGTGCGTTGCTGTTCTGCACGTATCTACTCACCCCCCAGAGATTACCCTGCATGGGCGATCTGTGGAGGAAGTGTCTTTGGCATGGAT
>JAAELC010000065.1 GCA_024227135.1 Gammaproteobacteria bacterium | reverse complement strand
TACGTTTACCGTAAAGAACCGTGTAAAGTCCCATCAAACCGGCAATGGCACCAGATGCCCCTAACATACCACCGGCATCACCCCAGTGGATCAACAGGGAGGCCACTGCCGCGGTCAGGCCCGCAACCAGGTATGCAGCCAGAAACAGGCCACCCCCCAGTGCTCCTTCCACCAGAATGCCCAGCAGGATTAGAAACAGCATATTCCCAAGCAGGTGACCCATACCCCCATGCATGAACATATGGGTGAACGAATTGACAGGGTTGAATTCGTCATAGTGGAGCAGATAATGCTGAGTAAAGCTGCTTTCCCGCAGCTGCTCATATGTATCCCGGGAGCGTTTCCAGCGATCGTAGTCCGGCTCTGCCGGGGATACGACAAGCCCGGTATTCAGTGCCTTCATGAATTCTGGATCTGACTCCATGCTGATCAACAGGTAATGGTTACGGGATGTATCGCCTTCCGGGAAACTGTATTCTTCCGTTGGATCGTCGCGACCACTATCTATCAGGTATTGACGATAGAGGGGAAGTTCAATGTCCGGAAGTACGGATTCGAAGTAATACTCCAAAGCCTCCTCAAATACCTGGTCGTCACCTGTTTGCAGCAGAAAGAAAACCAGACAGTTGATCAGAACGAGAAGAGCCGTTATCGCAGGAAAATTCCTTGTAGTGACTTTTTTATGAATGGGAATTATCAGCATAGTGGTGAAGTGGTGTTGGCTACTATTTTAGATTTAGGTAACTACTCACGCCGCATGGGTAGTCTATTCCGGAAGACGCCGTCAATACCTCCCTACGCTTGGAGCCTTACCTGCGCCTAAAGTGATCCATGAATTTACCTAAGGAAATTCTGATTAAGTCCTTATCTGGGCAACTGGCAGTTTGTAAGTAACTGATTCAAAAAAGGGCGCCATTTGCAGTGGAAGACTTGTTCAGAGGCTCCCTAAAGAGGCGAATAAATGTAGGACGCTGCATTAGATTAAGGTGATTCGAGTGCAGTGTCCTTGGAGTTGTGAGGTTGTTACTGGGTGTTTGCTACATACTTGAGACTGTTGGGCTTGCATTCACACTCAGTTGCAATAAAAAACGCCGCAATCTTTTCTTGAGATCTCAACTCGAATAGTCTTGGTACCAGAAAGTCTCGTAAATCCCTCGGAGTTACCGGATTTAGATAGATTCTGGTTCCACCTTCGAAACCAGCAGGATTATTTGTACGCCACTTAATAAGAACATGCCAGGGTATTGGCTCTAGACAATCGATGGGCGTGTAGTACCACTCTTCATTTGAGGGGATGTGAGGGCCCATAGCAGCATGGCAGGCGTGAACTATGTCGCTGACACCTCCGATTTCTTTTTCGGAAAGGTGATTGAGCATGCTGTGTTCACTTTTTGAAAATATTGCAACGGTGGGATACCGATGTCCTATATCGACGAATCCAATAGCGTGATCATTCTCTGCGAATACCAGATTGTGATATCCGGCAAAATTAGCAGCATTATCGTTGAATGCGTTGCGATTCTCACGAAGGCTCGCTAACTCTTTCTTAATAGCAACACCCCAGTCGTCGATTGCAATAAGCTGTCTATGTAGATGCTCTACGGATGTTCCACCTTCGGGTAGCCAGTTTTGAAAAACACTGATATATCTGGCGTAACGATTATTGGTGAAAATGTCATTCATTGTGCTTATGCTGAATCGAAAATATTGATAGTGCTGTTCATGGTTCATATCACCAGAACAGGCGATATCTTTTTCGGTTTCCGCGTTATTGGAATAGTGCTTCCTAGGAATGATGAGTTCGTTGTTTCCGCCGAAAAAAGCATCTGACATCGTTATTTTACTATCTTCCGGTATGTCGTCGATTTCTTCTCTACTTTTTCCTAACAACTCTAACTTCTTATCTACAGAATTGATGACGTGTTTCAACCCCTCTTCCGTGGATAGGTAGGTTTTTTTTCTGGTTTCTTGTTCACTGGTCAGTTGCAATTGATAATTCGTCTGCCAGTAATGCCAGGATACAGCCTCGAGCAAATTAGGTATTCGTCGGAATTCAGCCACTTCAGCCATTGATTGTTCTACGGTTCTAACTATCTCATCCTTGTACCCGTCTTCTCGTTTTACTATCCGCGCTTTCTCTGGGGGTGTTTGCTCGTAGTTTCTCTCACAGAAAGGACAGTAGTCTTCCGGGTCGTGCGGAGAAAACTCTTCTCCGGAGGGGCTTGCTGCTAATTTGTGCAGTTGGAGTGCCCGCTCGGGGACATTCCATACGACAGTGCTGGTAAAAGGATTGGTCTGTTTAACGGTACCATCGGCCATCTGGTCGTAGTAACCATAGTTGTCAAAGCCGGGCACATGAGCCAGAGAGGCAGCATGTCCTCTGGCCCGTATACGAGCAGATTCTCTTACCAAGTTCACGTATTTTTCCTCAAATTCGGCTATGTCGGTTTGAAGATCCGAAAACTCCATTTTTTCCACAAATTGCGAATCGAATTTGAGTACTTTAGCTATCGCAGTATAGAGCTGCCTGAGTCCCGCCTGCTGTGATGCTTGGATACCATTCAGGAGTAGCAAAGGAATCGGCAGAGCATCAACCGTCAAACCTGAATGGCAGACGGGAATGGTCGGGATCTCCAGGACCCATGCGGCACCCGCTTCGAAGTTTATCCATGGTCTTGCCACGGAAGTGGGGCTGCACAAGATGAGTTCAATATCAGCAGATTTCAGCGCTTTGCCCAGTTGCCCCATCCATTTATGACCGGCTTCAAATTCATCGGAGTAAACGAAAATCTCAGGCTGTTCATGAGAATTTGCTGCCATATTGCATTTTTTAGAAGCTTCCTCCAGATTTAGCTTAAGACGATCTTTGAAAACTTTTGCCAGAGCGCTCTCTTCAGCAATATGGCTGATGAAGATCTTAATGTTATTCATTACAGAGTATCCTTCTTCTGGGTTTGATGATTGAAGCCGGACTACTGTTGTTGCTTTTTCCCTGCGTACACTAAAGCGAATAGTCTACGTAATTAAACTGTAAACTAGTAGCGGAATTGTTACCTGGGCAAGCTTTAGTACTGTGCCATGGTAGATCTGCAGATTTCCTTTTCTATTACTCTCTTGCAAATATCTCGCTGGTAGTTAGCTAAATTTTGAAAAGGGGGTAGTCACTTAGCACCTCTCGCTACAGCATGTAGTACCAGGCATATCTGATGTGATTGGCTACAACCCAATATGTAGTGATTGGAGGCGTTAGTTGACCACCCCCCTTATTTTGAATTGACATCCAATGGAAACGAATGGATATCGTTCGTGTCTTTCGCTTAAGGTGGTAGCATCCCCCATGTTCCAGGATAGTTGTGTGTGCCGCATCCTTTCATCCTTAGTTTGATTCGAGAGGCGAAGAGAGATACACGGATGCGACGCCACGCGAGTGAGTTCAAAGAGAGCGACCAGCCACGCAAGCATCGGTATTCGTGAAATTCTGAGAAGCTATGCTACAAAGCGCGAATATCTGCCAACTAAAACTATCCGACAAACCATTCAGAAAACACTGGGTTATTGATGCCTGGGTAGATCGTAGTCATGTTGGTTCCGGTCTGGTTTTCCGGGTTAGGACCAAATCACAGTATTTTGATAGATTAGCAATATGTGGTCTCATTCCCCGTATGCTGAAGGGAATAGGCTTGATACTCCCGAATCAAGCAGATTCAGATTATCCGCTATGGAGTAATTGCAGACTCTTCCAGCTGTGTACCAGCAATGTTGCTACGATTATCGCACCGCCGGTCAGGGCCAGGGTTGAAACTGAATCGCCCAGAATCAGCCAGACCCAGACGGGTCCCAACAGGGTTTCCAGGAGAAGAAAAAGGCTGACCTCCGGTGAAGTGAGGTATCGTGTACCCGAGGTGATAAGGACCAGGGCGAGAGGCATCTGAACTGCACCCATGATGCCGAGTATGGCGTAGCTTTCCCGGGAGAGGGTGAAAGGTGAACTTATTGCAAGGGCAAACAACGCGATAACGATTCCGCTGACGGCAACAACGGGGATACGGGGCATCTCCTGATAACGCCGCAAGATGGTGAGATTACCACCCAGGCCCAGAGCTGCCATCAATGCACAGAAATTACCAAGCGTATCCGAGAACCCAAAGGAATCGCCGAAGACCAGCGCGACACCCAGTGCGACGATGATACAGGCGATCCAGGTGTGGGGTTCAACCCGTTCTTTCAGAAAAAAATGGCTCGCCAGTGCAGCAAAAACAGGCGAGGTGGCAATTAGAACAACGGTGTTGGCGACGCTGGTATTGCTGATGGCAATAACGAACATGGCCGTGCCGAATCCCTGCAGTGCCGCGGTGAAGTAGGCGGGTGGTCCGCACCTGTGGAATTTCGGAAACAGTGCTATTTTCCCGGTAAGGCCCGCACCCAGTATCAAAGACAGGCCCATCAGCGCACCGCGCCAGAAAACGATAGCCCAGGGTTCCGCATCGGCGAGTCGGATCAGTAAGGCATCGAAACTGAGCACGATAACCCCCAGAATGACGACAATACTGCCCTTTCTGTGATGGCTTCGCAGGTATTCAGAATTCATGGCCGGAATAGTAACACCGGAGGAGCAGGGAAGGGATAAAAAAGGTAGCAGGCAGCGGTGGAACCGCTGCACGCTTCTCCACCCCTTGAGGCTGAACTATTACGGCACGGTGCTGCCCCTGCTTCCCCGAGCACCGGTCTTGGGCATCCTGCCCAGGCCATTCACCGCCGTGCGGTTCATTCAGTGTGATGTATGGGTATGGATTTAATTCTGCGGCGCTAAGGTCTGCGGCTGTTAAGGCGACTCTGCGTGCCCATTCTATTGAGTTGCTGTTGCTGTTCCAGCCGGAAACGGTGGTTTTGATTTCGTGGTCGGTAGCTATTGGATTCTGTCGCCGCCCTGGTCCGCTGTTGCTGTCTCGATAGAGACAGTCTTCTGCGCTGGTTATCCTGCAGCATACGCTGATCGAACTGCTGTCTGCTGTTTAAACGGGATGGACTCGCTGGTGGCTTTGCAGGAGTCTGATCCGGGAGCAGTGGATTATTCTTCTTACGGGATAGTCCCGATTGAAAGTTCTGGTTTCCAGCGCTGGTGGGAGATCCAGCCCGGTTGAATCGCTGCTGCTGGTCCAGCTTGTACTGGTTTTCACTGTTGAGTCTGCGCAGTTGGAGCCAGCTCTGATTATCCTGTGCCATCACACCGTGATGAGCAGTAACAATCAGAAAGAGCGATAACCAGACGCTGGAAACCCGTCTCCGTCTATCTGATGTCGGCCTTGATGGGCGTATCATGGCGCGGATACCGGATGGGCTGTTATTCGGGGCCCGTTCGGTGAGTGGTGTTGTTGCAAAGCCCAGCGCACGTGCTCTCTGATCCGTTCGGAAGGATGGTTTTCATGTCCCCTCAACCCTTCGGTGACCAGGCTGCTTGAGGGGGCATTGCCTAATGCCACTGCAATGTTGCGCAGCCAGCGTTCATGTCCGATGCGTCTGATCGGGGAGCCTTCCAGTTTTGACAGGAACTGGTTTTCTGACCAGCCCGACAGTGCCACCAGGGTGGAAGCATCCAGCCCGTTTCGTGGCAGAAAGTCCGATTCCCGGGTCGGTTCTGCAAACCGGTTCCAGGGACAGGCCATGAGGCAGTCATCGCAACCGTAGATCCGATTGCCTATTCCAGGTCGCAGTTCTACGGGAATACTGCCTTTGAGTTCAATGGTGAGATAGGAGATACAACGCCTTGCGTCCACCTGGTAGGGGGCGACGATAGCCTGTGTGGGACAGATATCGATGCAGGCGCTGCACCGACCACAGTGATCGGTTTCAGGCCGATCAGTCGGAAGCAGGAGATCGGTATACAACTCCCCCAGAAAAAACCAGCAGCCGGCTTCCCGACTGACCAGGTTGGAATGTTTGCCCACCCAGCCCAGGCCGGCCTTCTGGGACAGCGGTTTTTCCAGTACCGGCGCAGAATCCACGAAAGCCCGGTATCCAAAGGCTCCGACCGCCCGTTCGATTCGCCGGGCCAGCTGCTGGAGACGTTTTCGCATCAACTTGTGGTAGTCCCTTCCCAGGGCATACCGGGAGACGTACCCGAGGGCCGGATTGTCCAGCACCTGACGAGCCTGATCATTCTTCGGGAGGTAGTCCATGCGGACTGAGATAATTGACCTCGTGCCTGGCACCAGTTCCTCCGGCCGGCTGCGCTTACGACCATGGTGCGCCATGAATGCCATTTCCCCGTGGTAGCCCCGTGCCAGCCACTGGTCGAGCCGGGTTTCCGCCAGGTCAAGGTCAGTGTTGCCGATGCCCACCTGCTGAAACCCCAGGGATTTTCCCCAGTCTTTGATTTCCAGCGCCAGGTGTCTCGAGTCGATAGGGGTATCCTGAAGATTCATTGATCTATAATCGCGTGGTCACTGGCTGTAGCCTGAAAGTCCTGGATCGTGGATGATATCGGGAGCAAGGGGCTGACCTGTCAGTTTAACCCCGAAACCAAGGTATTTTGACAGAAACGGGCTGATAACATGAGTCGTACATTTTCCTACTCCAATCCGTTACCTCACGCTTTATATCGTGCCGAGCAGGTACGTAATCTCGATCGGGCTGCGATAGACGGTCAGGGTATACCGGGTTTGACACTGATGGAAAGGGCGGGTTCCGCTGCTTTCGACCTGATGCGTGAACTCTGGCCGTCCGCGGAAGATATTACGCTGCTGTGCGGCATTGGGAACAATGGTGGTGACGGTTACGTGGTTGCCCGTCTGGCGCTGGAGGCGGGGTTCAAGCCCCGGATGCTGGTGGTCGGCGATCCCGGGAGAATGCGTGGAGACGCACTTACTTGTGCTGAGGCATTTCAAAAGCAAGGAGGGGAGTTTTTTCGTTTCGAGGCGTTGCCCCGCCACACAGATATCATCGTGGATGGTATCTTCGGCACAGGTCTGGAACGGGAGGTGGCCGGACGATGGCGGGATGCCCTGGAAGCCATCAATCGACATCGTGCACCGGTGCTGGCCCTTGATATACCTTCCGGGCTTAACTCCGATACGGGTCTGATCATGGGGGAGGCGGTCAGGGCGCAAGCCACCATCAGCTTTGTCGGATTGAAACAGGGTGCTTTTACCGGGGAGGGCCCTGGTTGTTGTGGTGGTGTTTACTTCGATTCCCTGGATGTGCCGCCGGTAATCTACTCTTCGGAAATCCCGGCTTCCCGGCGTCTGGATTGGTTGCAGCAATCGAGTACATTGTCTCCACGCCCCCGGCAGGCGCACAAGGGGGACTTCGGTCATCTGCTGGTGGTGGGGGGTGCAACGGGATACTCGGGTGCTGCAAGGCTTGCGGGTGAAGCCGCTGCAAGAGCAGGGGCCGGACTGGTAAGCATCGCCACGCACCCCGCCCATGCCCTGTTGCTCGATGTGGTGTGTCCGGAACTCATGTGCAAAGGGGTGGAGTCCGCGGATTCGCTGACACCGTTCCTCGAACGGGCCAGTGTGGTGGCTATCGGCCCTGGTCTGGGTCGGAGTCGCTGGTCGACAGCCCTGCTGGAGCGAGTGCTGGATGAGGAGAAGCCCCTGGTAGTGGATGCCGATGCTCTCAACCTGCTGGCGGCCGCACCGGTTCACCGAAAAAACTGGATATTGACACCACACCCGGGTGAAGCGGCCCGGATGCTGGGATGTGGTACCCCGGATATTCTTGGGGATCGTTTTTCAGCGGCTGCCGAATTGCAGCATCGCTATGGAGGCGTGGTCGTACTCAAGGGTGCCGGTACCCTGGTCCGTGATGATTCTTCCAGGCCTGCAGGTGTCTGCAGTGATGGAAACCCTGGAATGGCCAGTGGCGGCATGGGAGATACCCTTACTGGTATCATCGGCGGGTTGGTGGCCCAGGGTTTTGACCTGGGGTCATCTGCAGAACTCGGAGTCTGCCTGCATGGGGCGGCGGCAGATCACGCGGCGCATGCCGGGGAAAGAGGGCTCATGGCTCACGATCTTCTTCCTGAAGTCCGTAGACTCATTAATCCGGAGGCAACCTCATGTTGAGTCTTGAACTTGCCGATGCCAGGCAGCAGGAACATTTGGGTGCACTCATCGCCGCTGAAGCTGAGAAAACCTGCATTATCTACCTCGAAGGTGAACTGGGAGCAGGCAAAACGACCCTGGTACGGGGGTTTTTAAGGGGATTGGGCTATCAGGGAAATGTTAAAAGTCCTACCTTTACGCTGCTGGAACCCTATATTCTGGAGCATCGTTCGGTTTTTCACCTGGATCTCTATCGCCTGGCAGATCCGGAGGAGCTGGATTATCTCGGTCTGCGGGATCTGCTGGAAAAGGATGCGGCGCTATTGATCGAGTGGCCTGACCGGGGGGGAGGGCAACTCCCCGCTGCGGATCTGGTGGTCACCATTGAATATCAGGGCGAGGGACGGTCCCTGGATCTGCAACCCATCAGTCAGGCAGGGGATCGGCTGATAGAGGCGCTGAATAACCGGTTGCAGCATGAAGTTAACAAATTGTCACATAAAGCCGGGCTATCTTAAGGATAATACTGGAAATTATAGGAAATGCGTGCTATTTTTAATCTCGGAACTGTTGAATAGGCGACAACAACGGTCTGTGATAATGAGAAAGCTTGCCGCACTTCAAATACTGCTCATATCAGCGCTCTGCAGCCTTCCGCTTTGGGCCCAGTCGATACGTATCGACAATCTCAGGATCTGGGCACCCCCGGACAGCGTGAGGCTGGTATTCGACACCAGCGAAAAGGTCAGTCACCGACTGTTCAGCCTGAAGAATCCCCATCGCCTGGTCATCGATATCGATAGGGCCAGGTTGGAAGGCAGTCTTCCAAACGTCTCCCGCAACAACCCGATGATCAAACGGATTCGCAGCGCCTCCAGAAAGGGGGGGGATCTGCGGGTGGTGCTGGACCTCAAACAATCGGTTAAACCGAAAAGTTTTGTACTCAACCCCAATCGCCAGTACGGGCACCGTCTGGTCGTCGATTTGTTCGATGAGACCAAAAGCGCTCAACGCAAGCCCCAGAAGACGCTCAAAGCAGTGAACAAGGGGCGACTGCGTGATGTGGTGATTGCAATCGATGCGGGGCACGGTGGGGAAGACCCGGGTGCCAGGGGTAAGCAAGGGAACTACGAGAAGACGGTGGTGCTCGCCATCTCCCGAAAACTGGCTGATCTGGTTGCCAAAGAGCCTGGCATGAAGCCGGTGATGATCAGAAAGGGGGACTACTACCTGGGGTTGCGCAAACGCATGGAGCTGGCCAGGCAACATCGGGCCGATCTCTTTATTTCCATACACGCGGATGCGTTTCGTGACTCCCGGGTGAGGGGCTCTTCTGTTTATACCATCTCACCCAGAGGGGCATCCAGTGAGGCAGCACGCTGGCTTGCTGAAAGGGAGAACAGTGCAGACCTGGTGGGAGGGGTGACCCTTGAAGACAAGGACGACATGCTGGCTTCGGTACTGTTGGATCTCTCCCAGTCAGGTACCCTGCAGGCGAGTCATAAGACGGCTGAGAAGATACTGAGCAAGCTCAAGAAGGTGGGTAAAACCCATAAGTCCAGGGTCCAGCAGGCCGGTTTTATGGTGCTTAAATCTCCTGATATTCCCTCTGTTCTGGTGGAGACGGCATTTATTTCCAATCCTGCGGAAGAGCGCAACCTGACAAACCCCCGGCACCAGCGGAAACTGGCCAAAGCATTGATGCAGGGGATTCGTGAGTACTTCAAGAATAATGCGCCTCCCGGGACCCTGCTGGCCGACAGGGCACCTCGCCGGCACATCACCCGGCAGGGAGACACCCTGGGCAGGATAGCCAGGCGTTACCAGGTCACCCTGGCCAGTCTGCGCACTGCCAACCAGTTGTCCGGCGACCGGATCAGGATCGGTCAGGTGCTTCGCATTCCTGAGACTTGAGTGCTATCGTTCACGGTTCAGAACGACCCCCCCATCAGACCAATGACTTAGATCGGGTTCCCCCCTATGCGTATCCAGGCGTTGCCTCCACAGCTCGTCAATCAGATTGCTGCCGGGGAGGTAGTGGAAAGGCCTGCTTCGGTTATCAAGGAATTGGTTGAGAACAGCCTGGATGCCGGTGCACAGCGAATCGGCATAGAGGTGGATCAGGGTGGTACCCGCCTGATGCGGGTTTCGGATGACGGGATGGGTATCGACCGGGAGGATCTGGCGCTTGCACTGGCCCGTCATGCCACCAGCAAGGTGTCTCAGCTCGAAGATCTGGAACGGATATCGAGCATGGGATTTCGTGGTGAGGCGTTGCCGAGTATCGCCTCGGTTTCCCGCTTGATGCTCACCTCGCGGGTGCAGGGAACCGAATCGGGTTGGAGCGTTTCCGGTGATGGCTCTGGCGGGCCGCTGGATCCGGTACCGGCAGCCCGCTCCCCTGGAACCACGCTGGAGGTGCGTGATCTCTTCTACAACACACCGGCACGCAGGAAGTTCTTAAAGACCGAAAAAACCGAATTCAGCCACATCGAAACCCTGGTTAAGCAACTGGCACTTGCCCGTTTTGATGTGGCTTTTTCCCTCCGGCATAACCGAAGGGAAGTATTGGCGTTGCCGGTTGCCACGGAGCGCATGGAACAGGAGCGCAGACTTTCCGGGCTGCTGGGTCCCGCTTTTCTGGAACAGGCAGTCTCCCTTCGACAGGAACACAATGGATTGCAGCTGGATGGGTGGGTTGCCCATCCCACTTTTTCCCGAAGCCAGGGGGACATGCAGTATTTCTACGTCAATGGTCGTGCCATACGGGATAAGCTGGTCACCCATGCGGTGCGGCAAGCCTACCGGGATGTGCTCTATCAGGGACGCCACCCGGCCTATGTGCTCTATCTTTCCATCGATCCGGTGCTGGTGGATGTCAATGTTCACCCGACCAAGCATGAAGTCAGGTTTCGGGATGGGCGAAGGGTGCATGAGTTTATTTTCAGGACCCTGCACCGGGCCCTCTCGGATACTTCTCCCGGCATGGAGGTGGATCCGGATACCGGGGAGGTATTGTCACCCGCTCCACCAGCGGTTCGAACAGCAGCCGTCTCCCCCGGTGAACCCCGTGACACCCGGGCTCAGCATCACCTGCCATTCCGGGTTCGTGAGCGGGCGGGAGGTTATCAGCCTACCTTTGAGGTTCAGCGGCCCCCACCGGCGGCACCCCTTGCTCAGGATAGCCATCAGGACGGGATTCCACCGCTGGGTTTTGCACTGGCTCAGCTCAAGGGTGTCTATATACTGGCGGAGAATCAGGATGGTCTGGTGCTGGTGGATATGCACGCTGCCCATGAGAGAATTGCCTACGAGCGTTTCAAGCAGGCATACGGTAACGCCGGGATTCAGAGTCAGCCCTTGCTGGTTCCGGTAACGGTAGCCGTGAGCAGGCGGGAAGCGGACCTGGCTGAAGCAAGGCAGGATCTTTTCCTGGAACTGGGAATGGAGGTTGATCGCCTTGGAGCTGAAACCCTGGCGGTGAGAGCCGTGCCCGTATTACTGCAAGGTTCAGATTCGGAGAAACTGATACGGGACTTGCTGTCCGATCTGGTGGTTTTCGGCAGCAGTGAGCGGATAGAATCGGAAATCGACCAGGTACTTGCCACCATGGCCTGTCATGGTTCTGTGCGTGCTAACCGGCATTTGACCCACGAAGAGATGAACGCGCTACTGAGGGATATGGAAGCAACAGAGCGCAGCGATCAGTGTAATCACGGCCGTCCGACATGGACCCGGCTGGAGATGAAGGATCTGGATCGATTGTTTCTGCGCGGACGTTGAGAGAGGCGGAATCTCCAGGATTCCACCTCCTGCAGTGGTTGTTTACGGTCAACAACACCGGTTCAGGCGTGCTCTCAATGGGTGTGTTTCTGCAGGAACCCCAATAACCGGGGGAATACATCCCGATGGACGTTCTTTCCCATGAAAACATCCTGATGCCCGTAGTTTGGAAAGACATGTAATTCGTGGCGGCCCGGTACCAGCGCTTCCAGCTGTCTGTGGCACTCTATATTGGAATCGGTGAAAACCTGGTTGGATTGGCCGGTAACGAACAGTATGGGGGTTTCAATGTCCTGAGCGTGCTCCATGTAATTGTCCGGTAGAGTCTGATATCTGGCATCGTTTTGAAGGTACTTGACCGCGGTATTCCTGGAATTGACCATCTTGTTCACGTGCCGGTAGTAGTTGACACTGACGCCACCGTAAAGATCTCCGCTGCGCCTGTGAGTGATTTCCATAAGGTTTTCATGATTGTACAGCGCTGGTTTTCCGCTACCCCACATAAAGCTGAGCATGTGACACTCCGGTACATCACACTCCTTGTGGAACCAGGAGACCGCCCAGCTAAGGGCTTTTCCCACCGAGAGTCCCTGCTGTCGGCGCCAGCGGGGGTTCATGTATTCGATGCCCAACAGGTAGTCGCTGAGAAAAGGCCCCACGGCAAGTTTGAATCTCGACCAGCGGGGAATTCGGGGGGTCAATGCCACACTGTTGGCGATAACACTGGTGACATCGGTAACCACCTTTCCGAACAGGCTCATCATGAACGTTGCAGAACCAAGACAATGACCAATCACATGAATTCTTCTGTGTGGACCTATCTGTTCACGAATAGCGGCAAGTGCTGCCGGATAGTCATACAGAGCAATGTCATCCAGGTTGAACCGGTTTCTGGAAAGATTGTAAGGGTGTCGATTGCTCATTCTGCAATCCAGCGTCCACACATCCCCGAACCCATGATCCAGCAGATATTGAACCAGGTTATAATGCTCCGGCATGATGTACATATCGCTGGATGTGGTCAGTCCATGCACGATCATGACCACGTCATCGCTGGAAGCCCGCTGAAAACGGAGCAGGCTGAGCCCGAGTTTATCCGCCGTGGTAAAAGGATGTGTTGTTATTTCCGCATCACTGACCCCTTCCGTCGTGTACTGGGGTATTTCCCGCTCGAACGCTCTTGTTCCCGGCATGGGTGAGGGCCCATAGACCTGCCATAGGCTGCCTACAAACAAGGACCCGAATTTTTCCATGGTGACCATACGTTCTGCGAACGTGGAGCCGTTAGTGCGGAAAGTTGTCAGCTGTTTCGCGAAATCCTGTATTTCGATGCGAAGAATACCGGCAGCCTGGATCTGGGTTGATGCTTCCTGTTCCGCCTGAATATGACCGCTGTAAAGATTGGTGTAGAGGGTTGAAGTGTCAGTCCAGATATCGATTCCAGGGCTGTCCTGAACGTCCTTGGACCCACTTAAAGTCATGGGATTTCCCTGGCTGTCGCTGAAGAACAGCCGATATCGCATTTTTTTTCCGTACAGATCACCGGTATCAATGAAAAGATTGAAAATCCCCCGTTCCACAGGGCGTTTACCCCCAAGCCGGTCACATTCGATGTAGCCGGTGGCTTTGGCTTCATGCATTTTATTGGCGACGAACTCATCGATATCATCCATTTCGATGGTCAAACGAAACATCAATGATGTCCGACTATCTCTGCCTTTTTCGAAGCCATCCTTGAAGCTGACAGCCCCGAAGGTGACATAGCCCTTCATGTCTTCGGTAAACTGAAATGAAACCGGTTGTTTCTCGTTGGTCATTTTGTATTCTTGTTCCATGTGTTAAAGGCTGTGCATACAACAACCGTTCAGCATCGCTGATTTTCTTATCAGCTTCATTGTAGAAGCTTGTGGGCTTTAGGGCTGCGGAAATTAATGGTTATCCAAAAATTGCACCGTATTTTAGTCCAGATTCAAGGCACGGCAAGGGGCGCATAGTCGTTCTATGTAACCCTTGCCGTAAC
>JAAELC010000064.1 GCA_024227135.1 Gammaproteobacteria bacterium | reverse complement strand
TGGTGGTATGTGATTCCAGTCCTGAAACGGCGTTCTATATTCTGACCTATGAATCGGGGTTGTTGACCGCCAGACATATCGAGTCACGCAAAGAACCGAAAATGGATGACCTGGAAGGAGCTGTCCTGTTGGGAAAATATGTTTACGTCATCACCTCTTATGCGAAGAAGGGGAATGCCAGACGTCTGGTCCGGTTCCGAATGTGCGTGGATGGTTTCAGTTCAGAACCAGAGAGTGCTTCGGGTGAAGAGAATCTCAAAAAGAAAATCAGAAAGGCCCTTAGAGGAGAATTCCCAAAGCTGAAAAAGTCGGATTTTTCCGGCAAGAAATTCAATATTGAAGGCCTGGCCGCTGCAAAAACGGGTAAAGAACTGATGATTGGACTACGTGGTCCTACCTGCGGCGGCGCAGCCCTCATCGTGCGTACCAAAGGCCTGGAAAGCGCCTTTGGCCCAAACCAATCCCCGATTGGAATCAGTAAAAAGAAAAAGCATACTCACAAACTGAAACTGAAAGGAGGCGGCATTCGCTCCATGACCTGCATGCCAGATGGCAGAAGCTATCTGATAATCAGTGGTAAATCAGTCGATGGTAAAAAGAAGTTCAAATGCTCCGGTGCCGATGAGAAAGTTAAGTTCATCCTATGGCATTGGGGTGGAAAGAAAGATGACAAGCCTAAGAATATCCACTGTTTCACACCCACCGAAGAGAATCGTATCAAGGTTCAGCCTGAAGGCATCACCCCGATGACGCTCTATGGCAATAAGCGAACGCTTCTGATCGTCAGCGACGACGGGGAAAAAGCTCAAGGCCTGTCGAATTACATGCGACCGGGAAGATACTGGATCGTATCACCGGAGCGCTATCAACATATCTTCGCTGACCTGAAAGACTGAGCGCCAGGTACTGCACCTCGAATTACCCACAAGAGTCTGGCTGTTAAAACAGGGCAGTCCGGTTGCTGCCAGTGAGGCAGGGCCTCCCTCCAGCCCAACCAACCCCCGCCCGCCACAGGTCCGGGGAAACTCAAGACCCAGGGCTCGTTGGCAGCGCTGCTGGAATCCATACCCTATTTGCTGACCAGGAACCGTCTCCCACCGTTGGAAGTGTTAAACAGTATTTTTGAAAGTGGAGGGGTTGACTCGGGGATGAGTGGAGGTTCCCAATGGAAACCATTCTCCATTGGAGCACAAGAGTATTCTGAGTTGACCGTACACTATCAAAAAAGGGGACTCGACATAGCCAGGCCTCCATCCTGGGTAAAGAACAGAATCGATTTTCAAATCTGGGAATCTGGAAGCCGATCATGGCATTCCGGCTCAGAAGCACCGGGAACTGTCAGACATCGAGAACAGTGCCCGCATGAGGCTCGAGGCCGCCATCGAATCCGGCGCATCAAAAGATGAGGTTGACAGACTCCACCTGAAAGCTTATCGGGCAGGCAACGATCTCCATGGATTCGTAGACAGTTACCTGGAGAAAGACAACAATTAAAGTTTGATGGCTTTTTTGCTTTTCCCCCATTCATGGACACTGCAGAGAAAACGATGATTGTTCCTCGATACTGGTCGGAGTCCAAGACGAGAAAGGTCGTCGATGGCCGGCAATTCACCATCAAGCGATTTGGCTGGTCTGATCTCAGCGAGCAGGACGCGAAAACTCATGCCAACACAAGACTGCAGGAAGCAGTCAATACTCTGGATATGGAAGGTGACGTCCGCCGGGTAGATCACAAGCGTTCATACAATGGTGCAGAAGGGATTCCCATCCGGGAAGAGGTGATCAGAAAGGAACGGGATGTGGTCATATCAAGAAACGCCTATGGCGCTCTCTGCCTGAATACACCCGATGTGCTCTTTGCCGATATCGACCTGGAGCATGAAATACCCTTCAGGGCCTATGTTATCGCCCTGATTTCTCTGTCCCTTTGTGCCGGAATGGCGAGCCTGTATTTTGACTTCTGGGCAATGTATCTGGTCAGCATCATCACAGTACTGGCTTTCACCTCCACCGTCGCCAATCTAATGCATAGAGTGCTCATCGCTATGAGTGGGGGATTGGAAAAGCGAGCCATGGACAGAATCAGAACGGTCTCAAAAGAGAACCCGGAACTGCACCTGCGACTCTACAGAACACCCAATGGATTCCGGGCCCTTCTCATGAATGACACTTTCTCTCCAACCAGTGAGGACACCATCAGCCTGTTGAAAAGGTTGAAATCAGACAACGTCTATATCCGGATGTGTAAGAATCAAAACTGTTTCAGGGCCAGGGTAAGTCCCAAACCCTGGAGAATCGGCGTTGAACGGATCAAACCACAACCGGGTGTATGGCCTGTCAAAGAGGAGAGGATGCCGGAACGCCGGGCCTGGGTGGATAGATACGAGAAAAAAGCGGAGACCTATTCTTCATGTCGTTTCCTGATGCGCTTAGGTAGCGACAGCGTCGCGGAAAAGGCAGAGTTCGTCAGAAAGCTCCACGATGAACTGGGTAAGGTAAACGCAGAGCTCAAGTCAGCTTAGCCAACCTGCCAATGGGCCACCCACCAATGAAATGAGGCTCCTCCTTTTGTATCTGCTCATCCCCCCGGCGGGTGCGTAGTTACCTTCTTTTTTCCTCTGGCATCCCCCTGGTACACCAGTGGCACCAATAACCTCTCCTGCTGATTTACCGGCAGGAAGGACGGGGGGACCCCTTGGAAAAGGGGGAGTAATCCCGGAAAACTGTACTACAGGGGTAATCGCCCCGACAAGCACTGGCCTGGCAGCCATGCTGAGCACGGGGTAAGGCCGGAACTGACCAGACGATAGCCGGCAGTTGCTATTTCCCTGAGACGGCTTTTTCCAGATGTGCTACTTTTAGCGTCGCGAAAAACCGACCCGTTGATCACAGACGGGATGAAACCAACCAGTGCGAGGACTGAATACCGGCATGCAATTCCCTGAAGAAGCGTTGGAGCGCCTGAAGAAACTCCTGGAAAGGGCGAAAAAGAGTGATCTGCCCGAACCCACCGCCATGACGCTTGCCACCAGCGACCGTCAGGGTAATCCCATGGCAAGGACCGTGCTTCTGAAGGATGTGGATGAACAGGGGGTGGTCTTTTACACCAATCTCAACAGCCGCAAAGGTCGACAACTCAGCGACAACCCCAAGGCGGCCATCTGTTTCTACTGGCCGCCCCTGTCTGAACAGGTCCTGATAGAAGGTAACGTCACTCCGGTAACAGACGAGGAAGCCGATGCCTACTGGGCGAGCCGCGCCCGGGAAAGCCAGATTGGCGGCTGGGCATCTCGCCAGTCCGAAACACTTCCCCATCGTTTCGCTTTATTACGGCGCGTGATTTCACGCACGGCTCGCTTTGGCACGGCTCCGGTTCCCCGTCCTGAATTCTGGTCAGGGTTCCGGGTCGATCCCCACCGGATCGAATTCTGGAGCAACCGCCCCTCCCGGTTGCACGACCGGGTCTGCTACGAAGTGATGGAAGGGAACTGGACCAAACGGCGCCTCTTCCCCTGACCCCTTCACATGGCTTCCTCCGGGGCCAGCTGCAACCAGGACCGGGGCTGTTTCCAGGCTGATTCTTCTGAAATCGGCAGCATTGACCTCCTGTCAACGGAATACCCTGCATGGTAGGGACAGGAGAGAAAGCTTATTCCGGGAAGAGCCAGGCCCATAGACCCAGTCATTGGCATACCACAACAAGCACAGAAGGCATTTCTAATACCCGACTAAAGACTTTTCCGCTTCACCCCGACTTGACAGGATTTTCAAGTCCACAGGAATTATTGGTATATTGCGACACTCAATCAAGCAACGGACATAGAGATGCAAATAGACAGCGCAGCTATCCGAAAGATTTTTTCCAGGGACTTGGTCGATATATTGGTACGGGTTGGCCTGATTGGGTCATTGGTCATCCTGTGCGTGCGGGTCTTTTCACCTTTTATGGGCTTGATGCTGTGGGGATTAATCCTGGCCATGGCGCTCTATCCGCTCCACAAGCACCTGGTAAAACGGCTGAGAGGCCGACAGGGCACTGCTGCAACCGTGCTGGTTATGACAGGGCTGCTGGTGATCGGATTGCCTACGGTGATACTGGGAAGCTCCTTTGCAGGCCACCTGCATGAGGTTTACAGCAACTTCCAGGATAAAACCATCACTATTCCTCAACCCGACCAGACAGTGGCCGAATGGCCCCTAGTGGGTAAGAAGGTATACCATGCCTGGCAGTCGGCTGCGACCAATCTGCCCGCCTTCCTGGAGAAGGTTAAACCTCAGCTCGAACAGTTCACGCGCCATATGCTCTCCCTGGCGGCAAGTACCGCCGGGGGACTGTTCATGTTCCTGGGATCCCTGATCCTGGCAGGGATCATGATGGCCTACGGTGAGTCGGGCAGCGCGGCAATGAAACGGATCCTGTGTCGACTGAGTGGACCCGTCAGAGGTCCCAAGCTGCACAGCCTGTCCACAGCAACGGTGCGCTCGGTCGCGACGGGGGTTATCGGTGTGGCCTTTATCCAGGCCCTGCTGCTGGGAATTGGGTTTATCCTGGCCGATATACCGGCGGCCGGTGTGCTGGCAGTCTTCGTACTGCTGCTGGGGATTGCCCAACTCCCCGCTGCGATCGTGTTCATTCCAGCCATCGCCTACATCTGGGGTTATGGTGACGCATCCACCGTCAGTAATGTTTTTTTCACCGTCTATCTGGTAGTTGCGGGGCTGTCTGACAACCTGCTCAAACCACTCCTGCTCGGTCGAGGGGTTGAGGCACCGATGCCCATCATTCTTCTGGGTGCTGTGGGGGGTATGGTGTCGGCGGGCATTATCGGCCTGTTCATTGGGTCTGTCCTGTTGGCGGTGGGATACCAGATATTCATGGAATGGGTCGACGAAGCCGAATCCGACGACCTGCTGGCTGAACCTGAACAGCCCGATCCGCCCTCCCCCGACACCCCGGTCAGCGACTAGCTGCCGGACGGTTTGATGACCCCGCCCCCCAGGCGCCCTCTCAGGTACGCAGCCTTGCTTTGCGCAGGGCTCACCCTGAACGCCTGTACCACCCTGGGGCCTGACTATCAGGAACCGGAAGTCCACTGGATCGAGGACTGGAAAACGGTGTTACACGGACGCCCCGGGGAACCCGAAGAGCTATCCGAAGCGGACCTTCGTTTCTGGTGGGAGGTATTCGACGACCCGGCCCTGAATCAGTTGATCGAGCGGGCCAGAAGCGAGAGTCCCACTCTGCGTATCGCTGGTCTGCGGATCCTGGAAAGCCGGGCCCAGCTGGGGATAGCTGCCAGCACCCTGTACCCTCAACAGCAGCAGATCGGTGGGGGAATCGGTTATATATACAACAAACAGTACGGTGGCGATCTGCCCAGGGACAATCAAAGTTTCGTGGGCTATCAAGCAGGATTCAATCTGGGCTGGGAGCTGGATTTCTGGGGGCGTTTCAAGCGTGGTATCGAATCTGCCGATGCCGCCTTCTTTGCTTCCGTTGCCAATCAACAGGATGCCCAGGTACTGCTCAGCGCCCAGGTAGCCGATCTTTACTATGCCTACCGCACCACTCAGTGGAGAATCGTCATCGCGGAGGAAAACGCGGCGATTCAGAAACGCAGCTACGAAATCACCGATCGGGTGTATAAGAGCGGAGAAAAATCCGAACTGGACCTGCAGCAGGCCAGAACCCAGTATCTTGCCACGCTGTCGACCATCCCCAGTCTCCAGATCACTTTGGTACAAACCCGCAATGCCCTCAACGCCCTGCTGGGTCACCCCCCCGGGGAGATCCCGGAGCTGAACGGGAAAAACGATAAACTGCCCAGCGTGGAACCCCTGCTGATCAAAGACATTCCAGCCGGGTTACTGCTACGTCGCCCGGACCTTCGAGCGGCCGCCTGGCAGGTCGCCACCCAGTCGGCACAGATTGGCATTGCCGAGGCGGATTTTTACCCGAGCATCACCCTGCTGGGCAGTATCGGCTGGTCCGGAAACACCCTGAGCGGCACTCCCGGCACGGGAAGCCTGGCTATCGGTCCCGGTGTCACCTGGAATGTTTTCGACTACGGCCGTATCACGAACAACGTTCGTGTACAGGATGCCCGCCTGCAGCAACTGATCGAACAGTATAAAAGCCAGGTGATTCAAGCCGCCCGGGAGATCGATGACGCCGCGATCAGTATGGTGAAAACCGCAGAGCAACAATTGATTCTGGATGAATCGGTGGATGCGGCCCGGCGCTCGCTGGATCTTGCCAATGCACGATACCGGGAGGGCTATGCGAGTTTTCAGCGGGTACTGGACGCACAGCAGTCCCTGTTCTCCCAGGCCGAGCGCCAGCTCGTCAACGAAGGAAGCCATATCGCTTCCATTATCGCGCTCTACAAAGCACTGGGCGGAGGCTGGCTGGCCACGCCCATCGATCAATTGATACCGGAGAAGCTGGGCAGCAGCATGGAGGAACGCACGGACTGGGGCAATCTGCTCATAGAGCCCCTGCCCGACGGCCCTGCCAGACCACCCACGGCCCCGGAGGCCTCCCAGCATGAGTGATGAAAAGCGTGATGAAAAGCCGACCGCCCAGGAGCAAGACCTGGATAGCAATGAACCCGCGGCGGCCGCTTCGGTCAAGAGAGGTACTTCATTCATCTTGCTGTTGATTATTCTGAGCCTAGCCTGGTATCTGGTGTCGGACCGTTTCACACCCTACACCTCCCAGGCGAGAGTACAGGGCTATATAGTGGGTGTTGCCCCCAAAGTCGCGGGCGTGGTGACCCATGTGTGGGTCAACAACAACCAGGAGGTGGAGGCCGCGCAACCCCTGTTCGAGATCGACTCCTCCCAATACCGGATCGCCTTGAAACGGGCACAGTCAGATCTGGCCAATGCCCAAACCCAGGTGGATGCCGGCAGTGCTGTGGTGGAATCGGCGCGAGCCAGTCTGCGTGCAGCCCTCGCCAATGAAACAAAGGCGGAAAAAGACAGCAATCGTCTTAAAAGGCTGTACCGCGAAGACCCAGGCACCATCTCCGTTCGCCGGCTGGAAGTATCCCAGGCTACGCTGGATCAGGCACGGGCTCAGGTATCGGCAGCGGAGTCGGATATCCAACGCGCCATCGAACAGAAAGGTGGTGAAGATGACGAGACCAACTCCATACTGAAATCCGCCGAAAGCGCAGTGGAAAAAGCCGAGCTGGATCTCGCCAACACGGTGGTTAGAGCGTCTTCCAGAGGCGTGATCACCGATCTGAACGCGGATGTGGGCCAATACGCCGGGACCGGCAGCCCCGTATTGACCCTGGTCGCCATCCACGATGTATGGATAAGCGCAGAGTTTACCGAGAACAACCTCGGACATCTGCAGGCCGGCAGCCCGGTGGAGATTCTGTTCGATGCGATGCCCGGCCAGGTTTTTGACGGCCAGATACGCAGCATCGGCCTGGGGGTAGGGGCCGGCCAGGCACAGTCAACTCCCGGTACCCTGCCAACGGTGGAGAACAGCCGCGACTGGCTGCGCCAGTCCCAACGGTTTCCCGTAATAATCGGCTTCGAAACGGCCCCCTATGAAACACTTCGCCGGCAACTCCGTGTGGGTGGCCAGGCGTCAGTGATAGCCTACAGTGACGGGCACGACCTGTTGGGTCTGCTGGGGAAAGCGTACATCCGGCTGATGAGCTACCTGTCCTATGCTTACTGAGAGGCGGTGACGGGGTGCCTGTCGAAGCAAGGCGTGTTTTTCGATTGAGCCTGACCATAGCGCTGGCCTTGGCCTGCGCCTACGCCCTGCAACTGCCCCTGCCCTTCATTGCTCCGCTGTTTGCACTGATGCTGACAGCTACACCGGCACCTCCGATGGGAGTAAAAAGCCTGACCGGCCTGATCCTGGTGGTATTGGTTACACTCAGTGTCGGCCTGCTGTTGATTCCCATGCTCATGAGTTACCCGGTTTCAGCCGTTCTGATCGTGGCACTGGGTCTGTATCTCAGCAATTACCTGACCATCAATATGGCCAAGGGGTTGGTCGGCGCATTCCTCACTGTCGGCGTTACTTTGATTTCAGCGGCCGGCATGGCCAGCTACGAACTGGCGGTGGCCGTGATAAACGCACTGATTATCGGCATCGTCCTGGCTATTCTGTGTCAATGGGTGGTGTATCCCTTGTTTCCGGAAGATACCGCACCGGCCAGGAAAGCACCCCCGCCCGGGACCGGTAACCCCCGCTCCAACTGGGTCGCCCTGCGTGCCACCATGATCGTTTTACCCGCCTATCTGCTGGCTCTGACCGATCCCTCAACCTACCTTGCGATCATCATGAAGTCGGTGTCGCTGGGTCAGCAGGGTTCAGTAGTCAGCGCACGACAAGCAGGGTGGGAACTGCTAGGTTCCACTTTCCTGGGCGGCTGTTTCGCGATCCTGTTCTGGTTCATGCTGGGTCTTGTCACCAGTCTCTGGATGTTTTTTCTGTGGATGCTCCTGTTCGGTGTCTATTTCTCGTGCAAACTTTATGGACTCATTCCCAGTCGCCATCCTCCCTCATTCTGGCAGAATGTGGCGGTAACCATGCTGATACTGCTGGGTCCCGCCGTGGAAGATAGCGCCAACGGCAAAGACGTCTACGCCGCCTTTGCTGTCCGTATGGGCCTGTTTATTGCGGTCACCATTTACGCCTGGTTCGCGGTCTATCTGCTGGAACATCTGCGTCATAGACGAGCTGCGAAAACCCTGACCACTGCCAGTACAGCATCGACCTGAAAGTTTCTAATTGCTGTGGCCTTTTCCGGCAAAAGGCGGTTTCCACTTCAAAGTTTCGGGCGTGCCGCGGAAAAACGCCTGCCCCATGGGTCACCGGCAACCCCTATTGGAAAACAGTACCCGGATACCGGTCAGCACCACCAAAAAACCACTTAACCCATTGTACATAAACTAAATAATGCAAAAAAAATCACTTCAGTGCGACAACTGCCTTTTGATTCCCAGAATGGCTGCAAGACACATTTGTTTACATTTCATAACCTGTTCTTGGTGTGTCCAAGCCCTTTTCCTATAAGATATAGTGCCGTGACCCCGCCTGGTGAGGGGGGTCAGACTGGAACTGGCTACAACTCGAGAACCTCCGAATGAAGCGTTTCTTACAGTGTATTCAAATTCTACTGCTCCTGGTCTGGTTACCCGTCACCGGGGGTGAGTCAAAAGAAACGCCGCCACAATCAACACAAAAAGAATCTGAGCATGTCGAACTCAAGATAACCATAACCGGTATCAAGGATGAGCTGCTGACCAACGCAGAAGCACACCTGGAACTTCGGCAGAAAATGGATGACCCCCACTTCACCGAGTCCTGGCTGAAGCGTCTGCACAAACTGGCCCCGGAGGACATTCGTGAGTCACTGCAACCTTTCGGTTATTACAATGTATCGGTCGAATCCTCGTTGACCGGGGAAAACGAAAAATGGATCGCCACCTATGCCGTGGCCCCAGGCCCTCAGACGACCATCGGAGTCATGGACGTAAAATGGTCCGGGGAGGGAGCGGAAGAACCCTCGCTGCAGAAGGCCCTGGCAGAATTCCCCTTGAAACAGGGCGACCCCTTTGTTCACAAAACCTACGAAAGCGCCAAGCTGGCGCTCATGGACCAGGCTGGAAAACTTGGTTATGTGGACGTGACTGCCACCAAGGCGAAGGTGCTGGTCAAGCTCAGGGACAACAGTGCGGAAATCAAACTTCACCTGGATACCGGTGGCAGGTATTACCTGGGAAAAATCCGCGTTCATCAAGATATCCTGAATCCTGATTTCGTCGCCCGCTATCTGGTCGACATCAAACCGGGGGATGCCTACTCCCAGGATGGGTTGTTGGAAGTTCAGCGAGACTTGATCTCAGCCGGATACTTCTCCCTGGTGGATGTGATTCCCGCGTTCAAGGAAGCAGATCAAAATCATGTACCGGTGGACATAAAGCTGAGCCCGGCAAATCGACAGGTCTATTCCTTCGGCCTCGGATACGATACCGATATCGGGCCGAATGTAACGGTGAGATGGCAGCACCGACGCCTCAACAAGCGCGGGCACCGGGCCGATGCCATGTTCAAATATGCAGACAAAGAAAAGGTACTGCGGGGAAGTTACTGGATTCCGGTAAGGGATCCACGAACCCACGAACTGGGGTTCACCGCTAAACTGGAGAAAGAGAAAACCGACAGCACGGAACGTAAGACCATGGACCTGGAGGCCGGCTATTTCTATGTCTGGTCCGATTGGGATTCAAAGGCATTCGTCGAGTTCAAGCACGAAAATTTTATTGCAGGCACGGAAAACGAAGAGATTACCAACCTGTTAAGCCTGGGCATGAGAGTCGAACGTATCAAGTTCCCGGACGCGGCCTTTCCCCGACGAGGCTGGGGGCTGTACAGTGAACTGCGCGGATCGCCGGGGGGAATATCCGATATCAGCTATCTGCGATATCACCTGAAAAGCCGCGCACTACTGCCCATCGGGGAGAAAGGCCGCTTTGCACTGCGGGGTGAACTGGGTGTCGCCGGGGTCAGCGACTTCGAAAAATACCCTACTTCATTGCGTTTTTTCGCCGGCGGCGATCAGAGCGTACGAGGCTACGAGTGGAAATCCCTCGGTCCAAAGGATGATTCCGGAGAAGTGGTCGGCGGCAAAAACCTGTTCACCGCCAGCCTGGAGTATGACCACCGGGTTCTCGAAAGCTGGGCAGCCGCCGCCTTCGTGGATGCTGGTAACGCCTACAACAATGAGTTGGACAAACTCTATTACGGTGCCGGCGTTGGCGTGCGCTGGCTATCCCCGGTGGGAAGCGTACGTTTCGATCTGGCATGGCCGATGAATCCTGACGATGATGATACCGGATTATCCTCTGTGAGAGTGCACTTCGGTTTTGAGGTGATGCTATGAAACGGCTATTTAAATACCTCAGCATAAGCCTGTTATTGCTCCTGTTTCTGATAACCGGTATCGGAGGGGGATTGCTCGGCACCCAGCCTGGCTTTCAATGGCTCCTGCAGACCGCCGACCGGGTAATTCCCGGCACCTTTCGATTCGAACGACTGGAAGGGAGCCTGGTGCCCGGGTTCGAACTCCGCGGGGTCCGTTACACTATACCGTCTGAGATGAATCTGGAGGTGGAGAAACTGGTGCTGGCCTGGTCCCCCACCAGACTGTTTGAAGGGGTGTTCGAGCTGACGGAACTCGGCATCCATCAGGCAAAATTTGAGCAGACTGCGGCCCTCCCAGAGGCGGAAACAGAAGCAGAGACAACCAGAGGGAGCATCGAACTACCTGACATTAAACTACCCCTGGCGGTGGAAATCCACAAAATTGAGCTGAGAGATCTGGAGTTCATCAGCGGACCCGAGGCCACTCCGCAACGGGTCGACGAACTCCTCTTTTCAGCCGGCTGGGATGAAAACGGTATCTCGTTGAGCAAAGCCGGACTGAAGACCCCCGAACTGAAATTTGATATCAGCGGAACCCTGGTGCCGGAAGGGGCATACCCCATCGACTTGAAAACAGACTGGCGACTCAGCCTGGAAGACCTTCCGGAAATCATAGCGGACGGCGCCATTTCAGGTGACCTGCAGCAACTGGACATCCGACAGGTGTTGCAGGGCGCGTTGCAGGCTCAGCTGAAGGTTGAGCTACACCAGCTTCTCAGCGACTTGAACTGGAATACCAAGCTGAATATCAAACAGCTGGCGGCTGAACTGGTCCCATCCGAGATCCCCACCGAACTGGCCCTCGATATCACCGGCAAGGGTGACCTGAAGAGTGCACAGGCAGAAATACAGGCCAGGTTGCCAGCCCTCCCCATGACCGGAACAGATTCTTCCGGAGAGGCACCCCGGGTGCCTTCCCTGAACATGACCGGGCAAGTCGGATTCAGCAACCTGGAGATCGATGCCAAGGGAGAGTGGCAGAACCTGCAATGGCCGCTGACCGGGGAAGCGCTGGTTAAGACCGGTAAGGGAACGTTCGACCTGAAAGGTACCCAGGAACAGTACAAAGCCAACCTCGAAGCCCGGGTATCCGGTGCTGATATCCCTCCCGGGAACTGGACACTTCAGGGCCAGGGGGACCTGAACCAGTTCAGGATCGAGCGTTTTCATGGCGACATCATTGAGGGCACCATCGATCTGGAGGGGGATGTGGTCTGGAGCCCCGCCCTGCGCTGGCAGACAACCCTGTCAGCCACTGGTTTGAATCCCGGCAGTTTCTATCCGGAGTGGCCGGGAGTGCTGAACCTGGCCGCCACATCCCAGGGTGAGCAAAAACAAAGCGGCTTGTCCATGGAAGCGGAACTGACCCGGCTCGAGGGTAACCTGCGGGAGCTGCCGGTTGCGGGGAATGGCAAGGTACTCGTGACCCCGGAAACAACCAGCTTACGGCAAGTCGCCCTGTCCAGCGGTGAGACAAAACTGCTCGCAAATGGAGAACTGGGAAAAAAATGGGATCTGGAGTGGAGCCTCGATATGCCGAGTCTGGCAGACATCGTGCCCAATGCCGCCGGACAGATCCAGGCTCAGGGACGGATGCTGGGAACGTCTATCAGTCCGGTGATGGAAGGTACCGTCAAGGTACAGGAACTGGCACAAGGTGACCTGCGGTGCACCCTGGCAGATGCGGAATTTTCTCTTGGGCTCGCAGCCAGTCACTCGAACCGAGTGAAAGCCGACGTTACCGGACTGGCAGTGGCCGGCCAGCAGATTGAAACACTTTCGATCCTGGGAAGCGGACCGGTGGAAAAACACGATCTTGAGCTATCGGCCGCTCATAGCGAAGGACAAATGCAGCTGACAGCTCAAGGTGGTTTCTTCCAGGACCGGTCAGCATGGGAAGGGGCACTGCAACGCCTGCTGATCGACGCGAAGGAATTGGGCAACTGGCAACTGAAGACGCCGGTCCAAACCTTGCTGTCGGCAGAAAAGGTCAATCTTTCCCCCTTGTGCCTCAAAGATCAACGCTCAGAGGTGTGTACTCAAGTCGACTGGACACCCACAGCAGGCAAAGCTGCACTGACGGTCAAGGGCTATTCCCTGGAAGATTTACAGCCCTGGCTGCCGGAAGCCATCACCGGGCTCAATGGCGACATCGACGTGGATGCCGAAGCCGACCTGGGTAAGGCGCTGCTTGCCGACGTCAAGGCCGTCATCTCGCCGGGCTTCATCAGCTACCTGGACAATGTGGGAAAGGAGACGAAACTCGACCACCAGGGAGGACAGCTGAATGCCAAACTGGACCAGAAGCAGCTGGTCGCCAACTGGAAGCTGAACGTCGGACAGCATTCAGCAGACGGCGACCTGGATATCCCCCGCAAAGGGTTGGAGAGCAACCCCACCACCGCCCCTCTCAAAGGCCAGGTTAACCTGTCAATCCAGGAACTCGACCTGTTGCTCGCCTTCATACCTCAAATCGAAGGGGCAGAAGGCAACATCGAAGCCAAACTGAAACTGGATGGCAATATGGGCGCCCCAAGAATCAGCGGATACGCCGGATTGACCTCCAGTGACATCAGCATTCCCCTGGCCGGCCTGATGCTCGAAGCCGCCAACTTTCGCCTGGAAAGCGCAGGTGGTGATCAGCTGAATGTCAAAGGTGATATCGCCTCCAGCGAAGGCACGCTGAATATTGGCGGTGCGGTGACCCTGGATGGAGACCGGGGGTGGCCAGCGGAGGTCACAATCAAGGGAGAGCGTTTCCTGGGGACTAACTTACCCGAGGCCAGGGTTCTGATTTCTCCCGATATCCAAATGACTCACGACAAAGAGGCTACGCGTATCAGAGGTAAGCTGTTCATACCGGAAGCGTTTATCGAGCTAAGAGATCTGCCTGCCGATACGGAAAGCGTCTCTTCCGACGTGGTAATACAGGGTGAGGGTGACTCGGAGGAACAATCACCCGGCGTACCGATAGACGCGGAAGTGACCGTGGAACTGGGCGAAGTGCATTTCCAGGGCTTTGGTTTGAAAACCGATCTGGAGGGCAAGTTGACCGTCATCAACCTTCCGGGAAAACTGCCCACCGCACACGGTGAACTGAAAACCAGCGAAGGCAGTTTCCGAGCCTACGGCCAGGATCTGACGATTGAACGAGGTCGTATCTCTTACGCAGGCGGCTATATCGGCAACCCCAGCATCCGGATCAGGGCCAGCCGGTTGATCGGAGATATCACAGTCGGTGTGGATATCACCGGTACTGCAGAAAAGCCCAAAATCGACGCCTTCTCATCGGATCCGGACATGACTTCCAAAGACGCTGTCTCCATGCTGCTGACCGGCCAGAAGAGCAATAACCTGGCCAACGCAAAAATCTATGCCGGCAAGGAATTATCGAAAGATCTCAGCGTGGGGGTGAATCTGGGGGGTGGTGAAGAGGGCAGTGAATTCGTAGTGCGCTACCGATTGATCCGAAACCTCAGCGTGGAAGGTACCAGCAGCTCGAAAAAAAGTGGTGCGCGTCTACTTTACTCTATCGAGGTGGAATGACCCCGGTGAGAACCGTCGAGTGCCATGGGCAGAAGCCACACAGAACAGGAGAGTGGCTAAGCCCCAACCCCAGCAACCGACAGCTTCATGTATGAAGCTCAAACCACCCCGTAAGCCAGCATTGCATCCGCCACCTTGATAAAACCTGCAATATTGGCACCACGCACATAGTCGATGTGTTCGCTTCCCGGCGTGCCTCCATATTCGACGCAACGATCATGAATTCCCCTCATGATATCTACCAGCAACTGCTGTACTTCCTCCTCCTTCCAGGAGATGCGTGCCGAATTCTGGCTCATCTCCAGACCGGAGACGGCAACCCCTCCCGCGTTCGCTGCCTTGCCGGGTGCAAAGAGTATCCCTGCATCCTTGAAACGGTGTACTCCCTCAAGATTGGTGGGCATATTGGCACCCTCTGATATACCGACACAGCCGTTTTCGATCAGGGTTTTCGCATCGTTTCCTTCGAGTTCGTTCTGTGTTGCGCAGGGTAAAGCCAGTTCACACGGGACTCCCCACTGCCGCTTCCCTTCGTGGAACTCCGCATGTCGAAACTCTTTCACATAGTCGGCAATCCGCCCCCGGCTTCTGGTCTTGTGCTCCTTCACCCAGTTCAGCTTTTCCTCGCCTATACCCTCCCGGTCATAAATAAACCCACCGGAATCGGACAGGGTCAAGACCCTGCCCCCCAGCTGGTTGACTTTTTCCGCAGCATGAGTTGCCACATTCCCGGAGCCGGAAATGACACAGCTTTTTCCTTCGATGGAGTCCCCCACCCGCGCCAGCATGTTCTGAAGAAAATACACGGCCCCGTAGCCTGTCGCCTCGGAGCGGATAAGACTGCCGCCATATTCGAGCCCTTTACCGGTCAACACCCCGGTAAACTGATTGGTAATCCGCTTGTACTGGCCGAACATGTAACCGATTTCCCGGGCACCCACGCCGATATCACCGGCCGGGACATCGGTATCCGAACCCACATGCCGGTAAAGCTCTGTCATGAATGACTGGCAGAAACGCATCACTTCGTGATCGGACTTGCCCTTGGGGTTGAAATTGGCACCGCCTTTACCGCCACCCATCGGCAGACCGGTCAGGCTGTTCTTGAAGGTCTGCTCGAATGCCAGAAACTTCAAAACGCTTTCATTGACATCCCGGTGAAAGCGAATCCCTCCCTTGTAAGGCCCGATGGCGTTGTTGTTCTGTACCCGCCAACCGCGCTGAACACGTATATTGCCCCGATCGTCTTCCCAGCAGATCCGAAAGCTCACCACCCGATCCGGTTCAGCGATTCGTCGTAGAATCTGATACTCGTGGTACGCTTTTTTGTCCTGGATATAGTCAAAAATATCTTCCGCAACTTCCTGCACTGCCTGCACAAATTCGACCTGTCCGGGATTGCGCCTTTTGACACCTTCCATGAATTGAGCAAGATTGACATGTTCTGTGGCGGTCATAGCGTTTTTATCCTCTTTTAGAATTCTTCTGATCCAAGGCATCGAAAAGCCTGATTCCGGAAAGATGATACAATAACTTCGGTCTCCGGTCCCTTGATCACCGCCAACCGTAAAACTCCCTCGGCGATCCGATGGGATCTTCCCTCCCCCCCAATCTGTCCACAATCAAAAACACTCGTAACTACTCACCCCGCACGGGCAATCTGTTGCGTAAGACGCCGTAAATACCTCCCTGTAGGCTTGGTTTTGGCATCCCTGCCAAAGACACTTCCTCCAGAGACCGCCCATGGGGGGTCATCTCTGGGGAGTGAGCAACGACAAACACTCCAGCGAAAGCCCTTAACCACCGGGTGGGATGCTGAGGGATTCCAGCCGAACCCCCATCGGTCCTCTGGAGATATCTGATTCCAGGTAGTGGTCTCCACGACGAATCAGAACGGGTACGGTCTCACCCCTGACACCCTCACCGGTAGCACTGCGCAGATCGGAATACTCATAAATGACATCATCGCCGTAGGTTTCGATAACGTCCCCCACTTCAAGACCCGACAGTTCCGCTGCAGACCCGGGAATCACCGAAATAATCTTGACCCGGTTGGTTTTACCGGTCCTGTACAGATATTCATCGTAGGCCCGTTCACTGATTTCCGTGCGCAGATCGACCCTGTCCGCGTTGAGCTCTCTAAGCGCCTCAAAGTACCGGCTGCTTTGATACCAGCCTTCCCTGAAAGCCACATCCTGAAGCTCCAGTCGTTCAAGTTCCAGCCGGGACTGGCGGGCGACGATCTCCCCAGCGGATGTGCGGCCGACTCCAGAAGCAATCAAAGCGTTACGACGATCCTCGGGGGTAGACACTGGCATTATTTCAACGGTTGCCTCTGCCTGTTCTTCGGCCTCCAGTCTACGCTCCGTGACAAGCGCTGACATTTGCTGCTCCAGGCTGAGCAAACGCTCCTGCATCTCAATGATGAGGCGTTCCTGTTTTGCCCAGCGGGTGTTGAGCACGCCAGGCATCTTGGAATCGGTGACCGGTTTGGTTTTCATGCCCACCTGATCATTGACAGAACCCCCTGCAACCTGAGGAGTCTTTTTGCCCTTTAGAACTTTTTCCCGGGTTACCGAAGACACAGAAGCCACCGTTTCCCCTCTGTCGGGAGGGTAGCCGGATTCTTTCCCGGTAACGGGTTTATCCCCAGGATCAAAGGCAAATACGCCTACAGACAGACCCAGAAAAAAAGTGACCGTTGCGGTTATCAGCGGGTAGCGCATCACATTTCCTGTCAAGTGATTTCAGAATCCAGCGAGGGGTTTTAAAATTCACAGTACCTTGTGCAAGCACTTCGAACCCAAGTTCCCCTGGAAGTGCCGGCTCACAGGAAGCACGGGGAATCCGGGCAGATGCAAGCCCCATTCAAACCAACCTCTGGAAACATCACATCGGGGGTACGTCTTCAACGGGAGACCGTACGAGTACCCATGGTTCGGGTCAGAAAAAGCAGCAGACCATCCATCAGTTTCCTGATGGAGTCGTACTTGCGGTCACTGCTTGAGACGATACCCGGTTTTGAACATCCACCATACGATGCCCATACAGAGCCCAAGAAACAGGAGGATCATAAAAAGGCTCAACCCCACGCTGACATCTGACACTTCAAAGAAGCTCCAGCGAAAACCACTGATAAGATAAAGGACAGGATTGAAAAGGGTTACCGTTTGCCAGGCTGGGGGTAACATGCTCACCGAGTAAAAACTTCCTCCCAGAAATACCAGGGGCGTGATCACCAGCAGTGGGATGAGTTGCAGTTTTTCAAAACTATCAGCCCAGATGCCGATTATGAATCCAAGGAGACTGAAGGAGATACAGGTCAGAATAAGGAATGCCAGCATCCAGAATGGATGGGCAATCGTCAGGTCAACAAAAAGACCCGCCGTCAATAGAATGATCGACCCGATGATCAGGGATTTGGTGGCAGCAGCACCTACATAACCCAGAAGGATTTCGAAAAAAGATATGGGGGCCGAGAGGACCTCATAAATCGTACCGGTAAAACGGGGAAAATAGATACCGAAGGATGCATTTGAAATACTCTGGGTCAGAAGCGACAGCATGATCAGACCCGGTACGATAAAGGCACCATAACTGACGCCTTCCACCTCCTGGATTCTTGAACCGATGGCAGAGCCAAACACCACGAAATAGAGGGATGTGGATATAACCGGGCTCGCGATCGTCTGCAGCAGGGTGTGCCATGCACGCAGCATCTCAAATTTGTAAATCACTTTTACCGCATGATAGTTCATGAGTCGAGATTAACCAGATTGACAAATATTTCCTCGAGGGAACTTTGTTTCGATTTGAGGTCCTTGAGGGAAAGCCCGGCATCACTGATCGCCTGCAGTAATGCAGTGATACCCGTACTCCGAGCCTGGGTATCGTAGGTATAGGTCAACTGCCCGCCGTCATCAGACAACACCAGGTCCCATTCAGACAGACTTTCCGGGAGTTGCTCGATGGTCCCTTTGAGCTCGATCTCTAGTTGCTTCTTTCCCAGATCATGCATCAGGGATTTTTTATCATCCACCAACAGGAGCATACCATCGTTGATCACCCCGACACGATCGGCGATCTCTTCGGCCTCTTCGATATAGTGGGTGGTCAAAATAATGGTAACTCCGGCCTCCCGAAGTTTTTCGACGATCCGCCACATATCCTTTCTCAACTCTACATCGACCCCCGCCGTGGGTTCATCGAGAAAGATAATCTGGGGCTCATGGGCCAGTGCTTTGGCAATAAGCACGCGGCGCTTCATTCCACCGGACAGCGTCATCAGCACGCTGTCCCGTTTTTCAATAAGTGACAAGTCGTGCAACAGTTGCTCGAGATACTCCGGATTCGATTTCTTTCCAAACAGGCCTCGACTGAAACTCACCGTGTTCCAGACAGTATCGAAAGCACCGAGTGTGAGTTCCTGGGGCACCAGACCAATCAGTTCCCTGGTTTTCCGGTAATCGGTGATGATATCGTAGCCGGCAACACTGACACTCCCGGCACTGGGCGTAACGATACCGCAAATCGATGAAATCAGCGTGGTTTTACCCGCTCCGTTGGGACCCAGCAATGCCAGAATTTCACCTTCCATTATGTCCAGACTGACATCCTTAAGCGCGTGATGCCCGGTCGCATAGGTCTTGAATAAGTGCTTGACTGAAATAATGGGTTGCATGGGAATAGCCAGCCTGGTGAAAGACCTGAGGGTAGTTGCCGGGGAAACGGTGGGGCAATGAGTACGTCGAGAAGAAAGCCTTTTTCCCAAATCTCTGCAGCCGCCGCATATAATACCTCAGACGCTGCAGATACTCGACAAAATATCAGCATCTTCATCCCCGTATCAAAAGGGGAAATCGGGTAGAAAGGACTTCGAAAACACGCTCAGGAAACTGCTCTGTTACCCCCCACCCCGGTAATTTCCGGCGGTATGAGGGTCAGCAGTGGGTAACGGATGCATACAACGGGCTGCAAACCCGTTGGGACCGAAGCAAGCCGGTTCGGCAGGAAACCTCCCCGGCGTTGTCAGCTATGGATCGGTCAGAAGAGTACCTTACATTCCAGCAGATGACTCTCCAGCTGTTTAACGATCGATTCCACACTATGGATATCGGTCTCCACTACCACCTCGGGGTTTTCCGGTTCCTCGTAAGGGGAATCGATACCGGTAAAATCCTTGATCTCCCCGGCCTCAGCCTTCTTATACAATCCCTTGGGATCACGTCGCTTGCAGACGCCCAGGTCACACTTTATGAAGACCTCATGAAAGGCTCCCTCCGGTAGAATATCGCGCACGAATCCCCGGTCATCATGGAACGGGGAGATGAAGGTACAGACAACGATATTACCCTGCTCATAGAACAGACGCGCCGTTTCACCCACCCGCCGGATGTTTTCCGAACGGTCCTGGTCGCTGAAACCCAGGTCACCACACAGACCATGGCGCACGTTATCCCCATCGAGCATCATGACCTGACAACCTCTGGAAAAAAGGGCACTGACCAGGCCCTTGGCCACTGTCGACTTACCTGCACCCGACAATCCCGTACACCAGATCACCGCGCTTTTATGGCCATTACGCCGCTCCCAGTTTTGGGCAGAGATCATTCCACTCTCCCATTTTACATTAGTGGAACGTCGGCTCTCTGCATGTTTAGTCTGGGTTACTGTATTCACATCACGGGTTTGGCCACGAATCATTCCGGCTGCCACCGTGTGATTGGTCAGCGGATCGATAAGGATAAAACTCCCGGTGCCATGGTTGGCTCGATAGTTGTCAAAAAATATGGGCCTGGCGGTTTTGATGGTAACCCGCCCGATCTCATTCAAGTCAAAATGGTCGGTCGCTTCCCGATGCAAGGTGTTGACATCGATTTTGTACTGAATGCGGGAGATGTAGGCTTTAATCTTTTGAGTCGTATGCTTGAGTATGTAATGGGACCGGGGATCCATGGATCGCTCGTCCAACCAGCACAGGTTAACGTCAAACTCATTTCCCACATGAGGCAGATTGTGCTTGCGGACGATCATGTCACCACGACTGATGTCAATCTCGTTCTCGAGGGTCAGTGTGACCGCCTGACCGGCAAAGGTTTCTTCCAGATCCCCATCGTAAGTCACGATGGATTTAATCCGGGAAGTCTTACCCGATGGCAGAGCCGCGATTTCCTCTCCCACTTTGATAGTGCCGGAGGTAACCGTCCCACTGAAACCGCGAAAATCAAGATTCGGGCGCAGCACGCTCTGAACAGGAAAACGGAAGTCCACGAAATTCTTATCTGCGGAAACGTGCACGGTCTCCAGCATGTGCAATAACGTATGCCCCTCATACCAGGGTGTATTGTCACTGCGCTTGGTTACGTTATCGCCGTCCAGTGCACTGATAGGAATAAAACTGATGTCATGAATATCCAGTTTCTGGGAAAACCCCGAGTAATCATCGACAATGTTCTGAAACACTTCCTCGCTATAGCCCACCAGGTCCATCTTATTGACCGCAACGACCAGGTGGGGGATCTGCAGCAGCGATATCAGAAAACCGTGCCGCTTACTTTGAGTGACCACACCGTAACGGGCATCGATCAGGATAATCGCCAGTTCACTGGTCGATGCTCCTGTGATCATGTTGCGGGTATATTGCTCATGTCCCGGGGTATCCGCAATGATGAACTTGCGTTTCGCGGTGGTGAAATAGCGATACGCCACATCAATGGTGATGCCCTGCTCGCGTTCGGCGGCCAGGCCATCCAACAGCAGCGCCAGGTCCACGCGCTCGTCACCACGCTGCTGGCTGGTCTTTTCAACCGCGGCAAACTGATCCTCAAAGATACAGTTTGTTTCATACAGCAAACGGCCAATCAGGGTGCTCTTGCCATCGTCCACGCTACCGCTGGTAGTGAAACGCAGCAGACTTTTGTTTTCGTAGTCAGTCAAATCCAGTGGGTCGCTCATCAGAAGTATCCCTCCCGTTTCTTCTGTTCCATGGAAGAGTCACTGGTCAGATCGATGATTCGATTCTCCCGTTCGCTGCGCCGGGCATCGATCACCTCCTGGATAATGTCATCGATTTTCTGGGCATCGGACCGTACGGCACCCGTGCAGGGAATGCAGCCGAGGCTGCGAAAACGACAACCGACCATCTCGGTCTGTTCCTCGGTCAACCCCAGCTTGTCGTCAGGATCGACAACATGCGCGTATTCATAGGGTATCGTCATACCACCCAGGTCGATGGTTGGCCTCTGTCTGGAAAAGTACAAGGGTACCAGAGGGATATTCTCCAGCTTGATGTATTGCCACACATCGAGCTCTGTCCAGTTGCTGAGAGGGAAAATCCGTACGCTTTCTCGATCGCTGACTTCAGCGTTGTAGAGGGACCACAGTTCGGGGCGCTGATTCTTTGGATCCCACTGCCCGAATTCATCCCGCACCGAGAAAAAGCGCTCTTTGGCCCGAGACTTCTCCTCATCTCTTCGGGCACCCCCGAAAGCGGCATCGAAGCCGTGCTTTTCGATGGCCTCCAGCAACGCCCGGGTTTTCAGCTGCTGGCAACACTTATCGTTGCCAATCCGGGAGGGATGCAATCCATTCTCAATGGCTTGTGCATTAGTCTCAACGATAAGCCGTGCCCCGATATCCCTGACATGACTGTCTCGAAATTTGTACATCTCCGGAAATTTATAACCGGTGTCGACGTGCATCAACGGAAAAGGGAACTTTCCCGGGTAAAAAGCTTTCTGGGCCAGCCTGATCATCACGGCCGAGTCTTTACCCACAGAATAAAGCATGACCGGATTCTGGAACTCGGCAACCACTTCTCGAATGATGTGAATGCTCTCCTGTTCCAGCTGTTTCAAATGTGTCATAGAGTAGGAAGTCAAACCGAATCTCCTGGTTGGGCTACGAGTAATTAGGATCAATACGAAGTATTGGCGTCATGAAGAGGACCAGACTTGAACTGGCCGGAAAACATCAAGACACAACGGGGTATTATACCACTCGATGTACTGACAGCAGGCAGGAGATATCTCCTGCCTGCTGCCCCTCCTCGCGGCCGCACAACCGAGCTGACAACCCTAGGAGGCTGTCCGAGAACTCAGTTTTTGGCAAAACGCGATTTTTAACTTATTGATTAATAATGAATTAATTTTGT
>JAAELC010000063.1 GCA_024227135.1 Gammaproteobacteria bacterium | reverse complement strand
TTCAGAAAGCAGCTAACCCGATGATTTTATTGAGAGTGGGTTAGACGAATATTTACCCCCATTCACCTTTAACTCGCAGATATTTATAGAAAACACTGGGTTTGCAGGTGGGCCATTGGCGCGGCCATAAGTAATACTAACCGACTGTATTATTTAACTTATGACGGTTATTCTGCTGACCCGTCGTATGATGGGATGTCAGAAAACGGTGAAACTTCAGATCAAAAAGCCTGGCGGTTTAAATACAAGCGCAAGGGCAAGGAGAAACTGTACACCATCGGCCCCTTTCCCCGGGTGACCATAACCAACGCCAGGAAAGAGGCTACCCGCCTGCGCGGAGAGCTGGACCAGCATAACGACCCGGCTGTGGATAAGAAGCTCGCCAGGGCCGCCGCACAGAAAGCCCAGGCACATACCCCTTCCAGGAACTGGCGATATGGTGGTTCCGAAAAAAGGAACAGGAATGGTCAGCTGTCCGCTATCGGAAGTCTCATCGGGCCTTTGAAAGAGATGTACTGCCGAAACTGGGAAAGCTACCCGTTGCCAGCATCACCCCGATGCAGGTCTCCCAAGTGCTTGATCCCATTCAGATCAGAGCACTGGAGACCGCTCACTGGCTACGACAGCACATCTCCGGTGTGTTCCGTCTAGCTGTGGCCCTGGGGTTGCGCCCTGACGATCCGGCTGCCCTGCTCTCTGAGGCGATGTACAAAAAAGACGGGGTGAGACCCCTAGGTACTGCGGCAGAAGGGATATGACCAACTTCCGTCGGTCGTTATAGTCACGGCCCTGCCGGGCGTTGCCTTTGTTCCACTGGGGGGGCGGTCCTGGATCGAGTTCAGAGCAAGACGTGCAACAGCATTTTTGACAGTGAAGTTGTTGACGTTATCCGAAAGAGGGGGGGCGTAGCCGCATCACATCAAATTTATCACCTTCTCGCTGCAGTTCTTCCTCTGCATAGGGATCGATACCCTTGGCGCATTGCGGCGGCTCTACGCCGAAGTAGTTGGCCAGGATCGCATGCTCTACGGGATGGAAGAGATCGGACTCGAGCTTCACGTTCACAACTGTCCCCTGATGCCCCATTAGGGTTGCCGGCAGGCGCCGGTCTGGGGCTGGAGACCTAAAGCTGCCGCTTTAGCCTGAACCTATATCCCGCCCGGCAATTTGAACGATTAAATCCGGCGGTGGAATCAGTATAGCTCGGTGGTCAGGGCGGTGGAACCCCGATGCGAGAGCGGTGCCGCTTGGTGCTGATAGCCGGCCTTCGTATTTTGCACCGCAATAGTCCGGTTATGACTCAATATAGTTACTCCGTCCTACTCTCTGTGATATTGAACACAGCTGGCAGGTAGCTGTCAGTGAGAGTGAGACATGCACCCGTGGACTACGAATATTACGACCCAAACACGAGATGTTT
>JAAELC010000062.1 GCA_024227135.1 Gammaproteobacteria bacterium | reverse complement strand
TCCCGATCTTTGATGTCAAAGGTGATTCCAAAACCCATCGGCGTGAGAGATGTCTGGTCGGACATGCTATTAACAAGGAAAACGAATAATGGACCGTATCAATCTGAATTTATAGTTAAATAGTAAAGTATTAGCAAAGCGGGATCGGAATGGACAGTTTTTTTCTTTGGGGAATTCTGAGAAACTCCCAGGGTCTATATCTCTGCTTCACCTCCATATAATTACCGATCAGGTATTATACCTGCTCCAAACCCAATTGACGGATTTTTCTTAAGAGGCAAGTGTATGGAACTGGATCTGGATGGGGGGCGTCTGGCGATTTTTCTAGGCGGCCTGTTGTTTTTCATCCTTCTCGAATCGCTGTTTCCTGCGCGAGCCTGGCAAAGTGGGCGGACCAAGCGTACTTTTTTTCATGTGACTGTTGCCACTTTCAACACCTTGCTGGTTCGCATATTTATTTACGTGCCCTTTCTGCTATGGGTTGTCTATGTGGAGCAGCAGGGTTGGGGTATCTCCCGCTGGCTGGGGCTCAATGGCTGGTTGGAAATCATACTGTCACTTGTCGTGCTCGATGCGTTTGATTACTTCTGGCATCGTGCAAATCATCGGATTCCCTTTCTCTGGCGTTTTCACAAGGCGCACCACGCCGATACCGAGATGGATGTGACCACCGCTCTCCGGTTTCACCCTGGTGAACTGGTTCTGTCATCTTTCGCCAAGGCCGGGTGGGTACTGGTATGGGGCCCTACACCGATCGCCTGGTTCATCTTCGAAGGTTTCATCAGCCTATGTGCGCAGTTCCATCACAGTAATATTGATTTCCCCGATCGGGTTGAGCGTCCGCTGGCCCGAGTTATCGTGACGCCCCGTTTCCATACCTCCCATCATGCGGTTGACCGGCGGTATGGGGATGCGAATTTTTCAACCATATTCAGCTTTTGGGATCCGCTGTTTAAAAGTTACAACCAGATACCCCGTGGATCGAATGGTCAACTCCCGGAAGATGGGATCGGACTTCCGGAGGCGCGGGAGTTGTCGTTATCATTCCGTGCATGGTTTACCGAGCCGTTCAGCCGTCGAAATATGGGTTTACCTGACTGACGAATTGATGATAGTTTAGTTCGAACACTTAACACTGAGGAGCACTCCTGTGAGGAAAATACTAAGCCTTGTTTTACTGATACCTCTAACGGTCATAGCTGCTGAACATGGTGGTAAAGCGATGGACAATAAAGCGGCCGCCCAGAAAGCATCAGAGCACGGTGGTCAAGCTGTGGAGAAAAAGGCGTCGGAGCATGGTGGTACAGCAATGGAGAAGAAAGTGGACAAGGTCGATTCAAGTGGGGCTGCAGAGCATGGCGGCCAACCCATGAAAAAGAAGACGGATGAACATGCAGGTACTCCTGTCAAATAGGATCTGATGCCAATGTCTGGATTTCAACGAGTGATCGGCATTGTGGGGCTGTGCGGCTTGCTGGGTATTTCTGCAGGTACCGTCTACTCAGCTGATGAGTCTCAGTCCGAGCAGCGTAAGTACTATGTGGAGGATATCAAATCAACAATGATGGAGCATATTCGCTCTACCGTTGATGATAAGGGTATTTTCTACATGCATGATGACAAGACTAATGAAAAGCTCGCACTAAAGTTTGTGCGTATCCACGATCCGGTGAGACAGATTGGCAGCGATATCTATTTCGCCTGTACGGACTTTGAGGTGGTGGGTGAAGAGGGCAAGCTTTACGATCTTGATTTCTGGATGAATGACAAAACAGGTGAGCTGAGAATTTATCAGTCCAAAGTGCACAAGGAACCACGCTGGTCCTTACTGTACGGCTGGTATAAACAGCCTCGTTATACCTTCGTAAATGATGAGATCAAGTACCTGTATTGACACCCTCGTCTTTTTGACAGGTGGAACTGTTCCGGTTACCTGGTCTTGACCGGTCACTAGCCATAGAGGGTTCAGGGATTGGGTTCCCTGGGCTCTGATTGTCATTTCATCCTGCATTAGGGAGTCATATCCTCCCGAATTCCCCGGAAACATCAATCATACTTTTTACAAAGTTCCAGTGTAACCGATCATCCCCCAGAGGTTTCACCCCATGGGTGGTCTGTGGAGGAAGTGTCTTTGGCAGGGATGCCAAAGCCAAGCCTATATGGAGGTATTGACGGCGTCTTCCAGAACAGATTACCCATGCGCATGAGTAGTTACGTTCCAGTTGGGATACAGCGCGGGGGCAACTCCACGATTAATTCTGTGGTTAACAATGGAAACCGGTTAAATACTCAAGGAGTAAAGACAATGCGTTACTTGCACACCATGATTCGGGTGGGAAATCTCGACAGGTCGACAAGTTTTTATCAAGACATTCTGGGTTTCAGGGAAATTCGTCGTGCCGACTACCCAGATGACAAATTCACGTTGGTTTTTCTGCAGGCCCAGGGCGAGACCGACGATGTATTTGGTCCAATGCTGGAGCTGACCTACAACTATGGTGTTGAATCCTATCAGGTCGGAGACGGCTATGGGCATATAGCACTTAAGGTGGATTCCATGACGGAGTTACAGGAAACCATTGAGCAGAACGGGTTGGCATTTTCCTGGGGGCCGGGCGTGACCCCGGATGGACGTAAGAAAATGGCCTTTTTGACTGATCCGGATGGTTACAAGATAGAACTGATAGAGTATTCATCCGAGTAGCTCCCGCTCCATCACTTGCCCACAGAGCGAGGCCGGGTACCTCCCACTATCTGCGGGGCAGACTCAGGCAGTGATGACCTCAGGTTGGGGCTCGCCAGGGGATTTAAAACCGAGACAGGCAGCCGCTTATTTAGGTTGGTGAATGTCTGGCTCATGGGATCGTCTGCCTATCCAGAAATAATGCGATGTGGTGTGCCGCTCGAATGCGCTTTCGGTAGATAGTTTTGAACCATCCCTGGTAATCTGGTGACCAGGTTCGCTCTTACCCGATGCCAGTATGCAGACAACAGTAAAAGTGCACCGCCCACAAACACTCCGGTAATGGCAAAACTGTATCCCACACCCCCGTAGGTCTTCACCAGGGTGGATAAGGCATACAGCACGTATGCCAGAGATGAAAGCATAAAGGCCCGCCTGTCTACAGCGATAGAAATCGAGGTCATCACCACATACAAAACGATAACAACGGCCATATTAGTTAAGCCTTCATTTCCACTCAAGATCCCAAGGCTTGAAAACACGGGATGGATAATGAGGGGAGCGGAGAGCAAATGCAGCCAGAAGCCTACATCGGATCTGCGCGTAGTTCTGTTGACATCCGAAGAGTCCCAGTGCATGGCAACAAGGAAAGTGACAAGGCCATAGACAAACAAGATAAGCAGATTCCAGTTCTCTGCGTTTGGGAAGATGGAGATGGTAGCGGACATTAAAAAACCGATAGCTGCCGCAGTACCGGCAGCTACTGTAATTGGAACGTTGAAACGGCGCCAGTGAAGGTATGCCGCAACAGCTGTGATGGCTGCAGCAATGGCAAAAGATGTCTCCGATGAAGGGGGAAGTAAGTTAATGCACAATGCAAATACGCCTCCCACAAAAGACAGTAACAGCATGATAGCCGGTAGAGCCATTTTTCTCTTTCTGACGAAGTACTCAGCCAGTCCCCACGATAGCAGTGTAAAGACAGAAAGGCCGAGTCCGTTATCGATGGCTTTGAGTACCCACAACGCGGAAAAAAGCAGCAAGGCACACGCGATAACAATAAAAATATCGTTAAAGCCGCCAATGAGCCTGAAGTTTTCCTCATCGACGGCTGCTGTGCTTCTGGATGATGACACCAAGGCTCGAAACTCTGCAACGGATGAGTCCGTGAATATCCCTTTTTTCACCGCATCGTTGAGTTCCTCATCGGTATACATAGGTCTTTTCCATGGTCTGCACAGCGCAAATCGATCGGACTGAAATTAGCTTGGGCTGTCTCTGGGATGACACTCCAATTGAAACGATCCGGCTGCAGCCAGCGCTACTGTGTGGATGGCGTGGATTCCTTGATTAGTTGATCTATCAGTTGTTCCACTGGAGCCGGTTTGAATCCTCCGAACCGCTGGAAGCGTATATCTCCCCTGGCGTCCACGATGGCCATCTCGGGGGTACCGCGGATGCGATATAGCTTCATGGTTTCCGGAATTTCATTGTCGCCGAGATGATGATCGATGCCTACAGGGTGAGTGATGCTCCTGTCGATAAGGAATTGTTTCAGCCTGGCTGTGTTCTGGTATTCATGACCCTCGAAGACGGTGTGAATACTCACCATTACCAGCTTACCGGTTTTGATTTCTTCAGCGAAGCGTTGTTCCCAGTGTTTCATCAGTGGGATTGAAAAACTGTTGCAACCCGGACACCAGAGCTGAAAAAACTCGATAATAACAACTTTGCCCCGTAGATCAGCCAGAGTGATACCAGGGCTGTTTATCCACACTGCTATGTTCCATTCGGCTGCTGTTGAGCGCTTTGCCAGTGCATTGCCTGACCAAAGGATAACGATCAGTAGCAGTAGAGTCGCTTTTTTCAGCATGGTGGATTCCTTCATTTGCACTCGTCGATTGTTATTCACTGGCGATACCGTCAGCCGTCGTTATGCTGATTCGCCAGAGGGATCAGCTGGCCTCCGGGTGGCCCGGAACCCACCACCTTTACAATGGACAATGGGGTGTGGTATTCGTTCGGTATGCATGCCCCTGGGTTCTCGGGTGAAAAACCAGGGGGTAGCTGAATTCCCGGCGACACTATCCCGGCGAATAAACCCGGCTGGTCCGAGACCATACTGAATACCCGTCGAGGTACTATCAATCAAGTTCGCAAATGGTTGAATCTTCGGAAAGTGCTGTGATAATGCGGTACCTATGAGGCGCTGACAGTATGGCCTGGATTTTTGTGCTCGATAGTTCTATGCTGGTTCTATTTCTATATGCAGTGAAGGGATCGCTGCGCTGACCTTTAAGAAGGAGACGAATATGGCAGTCATACCTAAATGGATGTGTGATCGAGACGATAGTATGCACGATTCTAAAAAAGATGCGGATGCTCACGACAAAATGCTGGAATTGGCGGAGGAGTTCACGGCGCTCCTCGAAGACAAAGTGAAGGGTATCGATGAAAAGCAGGCTGAAGAGTTTGGATTGTTTCTGGCCAGGAACAAGGACAAGGTCATATTGGCCTGCAAAGGCCGGCCGGAGTTATTGGGGGAACTGGACTCCGAGGCAGATCCCAAGGTGACACCCATCAAAGCAGCGAAATAGCCTGATGGGGGGGCGATGCCGGCGGTTGGATATCGATAGTGTCTGCAGTTAGTCGTTAGTTTCCGTAATTCAGGCAGCGCTGAGCAAGTCCATCCTGGACTTTTCAGCGCACAACCATTGAAGAGTACGATGATTAGCTGCGTATTTCCGTGCTGGGGACTTCTGGGCTCATTCAGAGAATCCGTCGGTATAGAAGGGTGCGCCCGGGACGTTGGTTGGTCTACAGGAAGGGCGCCCCTTAAGAGTGTTGTGTGACAGCGGTATCCAGGAGATCAGCACTCCTTTTCGGTGTAAAATACGGCATGAGCGCTACTCCTGTGAATGCCACGTTGAGAAGGGGTTGATGTCGCTCGATGGGAGTATTTGACTAAATGGGGCACCTTCTCAGTTCTAAGTCATCGCTGATTCCACTGATCGACCGTTTGAACCGGTATCCCATTGGTCTGGTCGACAGCGAGAAACTGCGGGAGATCCTTTCTATTCTCTTCACCGAGCAAGAGGCACTGGTTGCCTCAAAGTTTCCCCTGGAAGAGGTAACATTGGATGAACTCTCCAGCCTGACCAATATTGATAGCTCGCTACTTCTTCCCCAGCTGGAAGCGATGGCGAACAAAGGGCTGGTAATGGATCTGCCCTATTCTGGAACGACTTACTACCTGCTCATGCCCGGCTTGATTGGTTTCATGGAGTTCACCTTCATGCGTAAACGGACCGATCTGCCTATGAAGAAACTGGCTGTGTTGATGTCGGAGTATCTGGCGGAGAATGGACCCAAGGGGCAGGCGGGTGAGTTTTTCGGCAGTGAGACCCAGTTGACCCGGGCATTGGTCTACAAAGAGCACATCCCGACAGACTCACAAATCACCAGTTATGAGGATGCCCGGGAGATTATTGAGGAGGCTGATTTTCGTGCGGTGACTCACTGTTACTGCCGGCATAAGAAGGAACATTTAGGAAAAGAATGCCGGAAAGGGGCTCCGGTTGAGGAAACATGTATGGTACTGGGAAGTGGAGCCCGGTTTCTGGTTCGCCGAGGGTTTGCCACGGAGAAAACCAAAGAAGAATTGCTGGCGATTCTGGAACAGGCCAGCAGTCTCAATTTGACCCATGTTACCGACAATATTCGTAGCAAGCCCTCTTTTTTATGCAACTGCTGCCGGTGCTGCTGCGAACTGATGGCGGGCATACAGATGGGGTTCCAGGATGGCTTGGCAAAAACACCCTTCGTCGCGGTAGTGGATGATGCCGGTTGTGACTATTGTGGCGATTGCTTAAAGACGTGCAACGTAAAATGTATCGGTATCTCCAAAGGGGGAAGGAACCGTATCAAGTCAGATCGGCGAGCCAGTATCGATCCCGGGATCTGTCTGGGCTGCGGTGCCTGTATATCAGTATGTGAGAAACAGGCTATAACGCTCATACCCCGCAAACGTCATCGGGTTCCACCTAAAAACAAGGGCAGAATGTTTGCCCGCATCCTATGGGAAAAGGGCCGCTTACCCTCTTTCGTGGCCAGTCGGATAAAGTATAAGTTGAGCATATTCAGTCGTCGTAAACCGGCTGATTATAAGAAAGTCTGAGTACATTACCGGAGTTAATAATGAAAGCGGTCTCAATAGTCCTGTTGTCACTGGTTGTATTGTCTGTATCCGCCGAAGAAAAAAGCAGGGGGCAGGCGATTTTTGATACCCTTTGCTTTGCATGTCACAAGTTCGATCATGGTCCGAACATGATTGCCCCCCCTGTATATGGAGTGAAAAATCATTATATTCGTGTGTATCCAGGCAGGGATGAGTTTGTAAAGCAGGTCTCTTACTGGCTGGAAAATCAGGATTCTTCCAGAACATTGATGCCGGGGGCGGTCAGACGATTTGGTCTGATGCCCCCTATCAGTCTCAGCGCAAGTGATAGAAAAGCGGTTGCAGGCTTTGTCTATGATGCGGAATTCTCCGAGCCCTCATGGTATGCGGAGCACTATCAAATGGAACATGGGTCGAAGTGAGTTAAAACTGTCAGGGATGACCTGACAGTATCCCCCGTACAGATGACTTCAATCCTTGCAGGTCGTTCTGCCATTGAATCTGTGCAAGTCAACGATGGGGTTAAATTTTAAACTGCGCTACCAGGCTGTTCAGTTGTCCGCTCAACTGGGTCAGGTGTTCTGTGGCCCGATTGGTCTGGTTTGTACTCTGGGTGGAAGATTGGGATAGCTCAGTGATCTGGGTGACACCCCGGTCTATCTCTTCGGCGGCTGTGGATTGCTCTTCTGCAGCACTGGCGATCTGTGTATTCATGTCAGTGATAGTCGCAACAGCATTGACGATGTTTTCCAATGATTCGTTGGCTTTGATTGCTTTGTCGAGGGTTGCCTGAGTCGATGATCGCCCTTTCTCCATGGACTGGACTGCTTCCCGGGTGCCGGTCTGCAGGGTTTCGATCATTTGCTGGATTTCCTGGGTGGATTCCTGGGTTCTGGCGGCAAGCGTTCGTACTTCATCTGCCACAACCGCAAACCCCCGGCCCTGCTCACCGGCCCGTGCCGCTTCGATTGCAGCGTTCAGGGCCAGCAGGTTGGTCTGTTCGGCAATACCCCTGATGACATCCAGCACTGAACCTATGGATTCGCTCGAGCTATCCAGGTGGTTGATGACATCTGAAACACGGGTGACTTCCTCGGCCAGTGTGTTGACCGCGTCCACGGTTTCAGAGACCACCGATTTGCCGGCAATGGCTTCGTTGTCTGCATCTCGTGCAGATGTGGCCGCCATGTTGGCACTCCGTGATATTTCGTTGATGGTGGCCACCATTTCCGTCACGGCGGTGGCCATTTGCTGAATTTCAGATTCCTGACGGCTGATACTCTCGAAATTTTGAGCACTGGAGGTGGCAAGTTGGCCCGATCCCGTGGCCAGTTGCCCGGCGGCATCGTTGACCTGAGTAATAATCTGCTGGGTTTTTCCGGTGTAGGCGTTAAAAGCCACTGCCAGCTGAGTGACCTCATCTTTACCTTCTTCGGGGAGCCGCTGACGAAGGTCTCCTTCACCCGCAGCGATATTGTGCATCGCCTGCGTAGTGGATTTGATGGGTTGAATGATACTGCGGGAGATCAGCGTCAATACAATGATCAGGATCAGCAACATGACGCCACTGATTGTACTGAGGTAAATGGCATCTTTCCAGAAGGCCTGTTCCACATCATCGATGTAGATGCCTGATCCGAGAACCCAGCCCCAGGGTTGAAAGCCTTTGACGAAGGAGATTTTGTCTACCGGTTTTTCGCTACCCGGTTTCGACCAGAGATAGGGAACCATTCCTTCCCCGTCTTTTTTAACGGAACCCACCATGGCTTGAATGAATAGAAAGCCGGTGGAATCTTTAAGGCCGGAGAGGTCTTTTCCTTCAAGCTGGGGTTTGATGGGGTGAATAACCATCTTGCCCTGCATATCATTGACCCAGAAATAGTTGTTTCCGTCGTAGCGCATGGCCCTGATGTTGTCCGCGGCCACTTTTTGTGCCGTAGCCGTATCCACCTCACCGCTGGACTCCCGCTGATGCTGGGCGACCAGGATACTGTGCGTTGTCTCTACCAACTTTTTGACCTGGGCTTCCTTCTCGGCCATCAACTGGGATTTCAGCTGAATCAGGGAGAATGCGGTAGTGATCGTGACACCCAGTACCACCGTTGCGAGTACCAGCCAGAGCCTGTGTTTGATATCGATGCGTCTTAGCGCTTTCATGAACTGTACCCTAAAAATCGGTTAAAATACTTGAGAATCATGATAAATCTAGCGGTAGTTGAGACTCATTCTTGACTTTAGTTCAGATCAGCGGGGCAGTGGATGATCCTGGCCCCTGAAATCTGTACGATTTAATATCTAAAATTCAATGCTTGAGAAATCCCTGACTAAGTCCCAATCTCATTTCAGTATTGTTTATCGCACACTGATTAAACCGGATTGCTTTCACGCCTTTCGTCAGAAGAGAATATCTGGACTATTCCTCCCATCTGCATTGGAATAACCCATAGCGATTCCTGATTACCTATGAATCTAAGCTACCACACAAGCCCTGGCTTTTATCCACCATTGGGTCGAGGTGGGACTGCCTGGCGGCTGGAGCTTACCTGCGGCTCACCACACAGGCTGTCGATCGCCTTCTCCTTGTTTCGCAGGAGCGGCGCCTCGCCGCGATAGGGATTCCCCATAGGCGAAATCGCCGCGAGGGCGCGCCTCCTACAGTGCCGGGCCTCGCGGTAGCAAACCACCGGATTGGATCTCGCTTACAGTGGCATAGACAGGAAGATAAACAGGTAGCGATTTGTTCAGATCTTTCCAAAAGATCCATTGTTAGCCGGTACCCTGGGGGATACCGGTCTGTAGCATGGGTCTCAGCCCTGATACCCCCTGCCACACACATCAGCGCCCCGTGAATATGAACAGGCTATCCATGGCTATCACGTTGAAGCAGTGCCCGGAGCATCAGGTTATTTTCTGAACTGGGTCACCAGGCTGTTGAGGCGTTGAATGGACGCTATCATGTCGCTCGTGGCTTCAACGCTTTGTCTGGCGCCCTGGGAAGTTATTTCTGCCACTTCACTGATATTAACGATATTCCGATTGATCTCATCGGCCACGGCACTTTGCTCTTCCGATGCGGTAGCGATTTGATGATTCATATCGGTAATGTTGTTTATGGCACCACCGATGGTTTGCAGTGCCTGACCGGCTTCCGAAGCTTGTTTGACATTTTCTTCTGCTTTCTCTTTACTCTTTTTCATTACAGAGACGGCTTCATCGCTCCCACCTTGGAGCAGTTTGATCATCTCTTCGATCTCTCTGGCTGATTCGGTCGTACGTGCTGCCAGGGTGCGTACCTCATCAGCTACGACAGCGAATCCGCGACCTTCTTCACCAGCGCGGGCAGCCTCAATGGCAGCATTGAGTGCCAGCAGGTTTGTCTGCTCTGCAATACCTTTGATGACTCCCAGAACATTACCGATATTCGTTGTGTAGTCGGATAACCTGTGGATTACGTCCGCGGCTTGCTGAACTTCGCTGGCCAGCAGATTGATCGCGCTGATGGTTGAATCAACCACCTGGGTTCCTGCTGAAGTTTCAGTCAGCCCGATTTTGGTCGACTCCGATGCCTTGGCAGCATTCTCTGCAATTTCCTGCACGGTAGCCGCCATTTCCGTCATCGCCGTGGACACCTGCATAATTTGCTCGTGCTGGGTGTCCACCCCTTTTCTCGCTTGATTGGATGTGCCTGCGGTAACTTCTGCTACTCCGCTCAGGATTCGCGTAGTATCCTCGAGTCTCCCAACGATGGCATTTATCTGGGAGTGCTGCATTTTTAAAGCGAGCTGAATTTGTCCAAACTCGTCATCTCTGCCGGTGTAAATCTGTGCCATCAGCTGGTTGTCGAAGATTTCGTTTGCCTGGGTAACCATCATTTGAAAAGGCTTGAGCAGCAGGGTGTTGATCAGAATGCTCAATATGCCGGTCGAGATCAGGCCGGCAGCAACGAAGGGAGTGAGGGGCTCAACAAGTGTGACGAGCATTGTCGGTATCAATGCGGCCAGATTTCCCAGAATCAGCTTATTTCTGAATCCCAGTTTAGAGGCAAGGCTGGGTTTGATTTTCCGGCCTTCCTGGATCTTTTGATAGATTGACTCCGCCCGTTTTATCCAGTTCTGTTTGGGTTTGAAACGGACCGACTGATACTCGACGGTCTGACCATTCTGCTGAATGGGCATGACATAGGCATTGACCCAGTAGTAATCCCCATTTTTACAGCGGTTCTTTACCATTCCCATCCAGGGTTTACCGTCCTCGATGGTGTCCCAGAGGTCCTGGAAAGCGGTGGGAGGCATATCCGGGTGTCGGATAACATTGTGGTTTTTCCCGACGAGTTCTTCACTCGAAAAGCCACTGATATCGAGAAACTCCGGGTTTACATAGGTAATGGCACCCTTGAGATCGGTGGTTGAAAGTATACTGGCATCTGCCCTGAGTTCTACTTCCTGGTCAGTAACTGGTTTGTTGATTTTCATTGAATTCTCTACAGATCTACTCAAGTCATCCAGGATTTTGAGGAAACGGACGGTACCCGCCCGTTGTCACATTCACGTTCAGGGAGGCCTGGCTGACGCATTTCTGGTTATCATCCCGATGGAGCAGTCCAGGCAATAGTTACGCTCATGAAAGGCCTGAAGCATTGGTGTTTGCTCGGTTATCGGCGGGTGGCTGCAGATATTGAGTTTCCGGCAATTCGGCGGAAAAACAGCGGCTCTGTTCACTGCCAGCGCCGAACGCCTGGGGGGATCGTCGCTTTCAGCGGCGTGTTTTTACAGCACCGGGTTTTTTGAGAGTTGGACGAGTAGAGGAGTGAGGGAGAAAGCTGGTCGGACAGATCGCATTACCCCGCGCAAATCAGGGTAATGCGTTAAAGGGTGGGGCTGGCGTGGGTCCGGCGTGGGGCTGGTATGAAGCTTATTGCCCAGCCGGTTTTCCTTTCTTTTCGGTAACTACTCACCCCGTACGGGCAAACTGTTGGGGAAGACGCCGAAAACCCTCCCTCCCAGAGATAGGTATGGATGGGGGAAGCAATGGCTACTGGCCTTCGAGTCTTTTCATGTTTTGCTCCTCCTGAACTTTGAACTGAAGAAATCGTGGCAGGAATTTTTCCCAGTCGATGATATGCGCATCCAGTTCCGGGCCATCGATACAGGCATGTTTTCGAACCATTTTGCCATCCTGGATCACTGGAACCATGCAGGCCCCACACATGCCAGTGGCATCCACCATGATGGAGTTCAGGCTGGCGATAGTGCGGACGCCATAGGGCTGGGTCAGCTTACTGACCGCACTCATCATAATGGGGGGGCCGATAGCGACCACTTCACCGATCCGGCGACCGATACCTGCAGCCCCTTTATCCATGAGTTCCTTTAAGGGGTCAGTGACGAAACCCTTGAGCCCGAAACTGCCGTCGTTGGTTGCATAGATCACGTCCAGTAAACCGGGGTACTCGGCCTGGAGCAATCCGATACGTTGATTTTCACCGGTCCAGAAGACGTACTCGGAACCACGGAAACCAGCAATCAGAGTAACATGATTCCCCATTTTGAGATGTTCCCGCATGATGGGGTAGACGGGGGGCAACCCGACACCACCTGCGGTGAATACCACGGTTTGATCCAGGCCATAGGAGTGGAGCTGACTGGGCAGACCCAAGGGGCCGGCGATGCCGGTAAAGGCGTCGCCCACTTCCATGCTGTTCATGTGGATGGAACTGCTTCCAAGCCCCTGGATCACCATGGTGATCGTGCCTTTTTCTTCATCCCAGTCGGCCAGGGTCATGGGAATAAACTCACCCTTTTCCCAGGCGAGTACCCTGACGAATTGCCCGGCTTTCGCGGTTTTCGCTATGAGGGGGGAATGGATTACCAGTTCCACGATACTCTCAGCAAGCAGGTTTTTCTCGAGCACCGTCTGCCGTGCTTTCCCCAGGCGGGTGTAGCGTTCGGCATCCGCTACCAGCGAGCGGATCTCTGCAGGGGAAAAGGGGACCTCGCCCATGATTTCCCGGGCGGCTTCTTTGCCGTCCCCGGCAGCCTTGATGGCAGTCGACCCACCCCGGGCGGCGTCCCCACCGGTGTAGACGTCTTCGATCGAAGTCTCCTGGGTGCCCGTCTTGATTTCAATGGTTCCCCACCGGGATGTCTTGAGGTTGGGTTCGGAGTCTTTAACAATGGGGTTCGAAGCGTTGCCCAGGGCCATGATAACCAGATCCACAGCCATGGTTTCTTTTTTACCTGTTGCGATGGGACGTCTTCTCCCGGATTGGTCGGGTTCGCCGAGTTCCATGACATCCAATAGTGCTTCGGTCACAAAATGGCTCTTGTCGTTACCTTTGAACTCACATGGGGCTCTCAGCACTTTGAGGTGAATGCCCTCTTCAAGGGCGTGATCAAGTTCCTCCTTGCGCACCGGCATTTCGTCTTTCGTCCGGCGATAGACGATAGTGACGTTTCCGCCGAGCCGCTTGGCGGTGCGTGCAGCATCCATCGCTGTATTGCCGCCGCCGATAATCATGACTTCCTTGCCTTTGGTCTTGGGCAGGGGAGTTTCATACTCATCCTTGTGGGCCTGCATCAGGTTGACCCGGGTGAGGAATTCGTTGGCGGAAAGTATTCCCAGCTGGTGTTCTCCCGGAACATTCATGAAACGGGGAAGACCAGCACCCGTCCCCACGAAAATCTTCCAGAAGCCAGCGCGTTTGAGTTGCTCCAGTGTCGCGGTTTTTCCGACCAGGAAGTTGGTGACAAACTGTCCCCCAAGGAGCCTGATTTTGTGTACGACGTCATCGATGAGTTCATTGGGCAGCCGAAACTCCGGAATGCCGTATCGCAGTACACCACCCAAGGCGTGAAATGCTTCGAAGACCGTGACCGGAAAACCTGCTTTGGTCAATAGATAGGCGTTGATCAGCCCGGCCGGTCCGGAGCCCACTACGGCAATCGGGGGTTTGTCTGCTTTTGCCCAGGGATTGACGATCTGCTCATCGATTGCGAACAGCGCGGCTGGATTCAGCACTTTCTCACTCTGGGGCAGGTACCATTCCAGTTGCCCGATCTCGATCGGCCTGTCGTTGTGGGTGCAGACTCCCTGGCATTGGATTTCCTGGGGGCAGACGCGCCCGGTAACATTGGGCAGCGGGTTGGATTCCTTGATCAGTTGGAACGCCTGTCTGAACTTGCCTTCCCCCATCAGGTGCAGCAACTCGGGGATATGAATTTTAACCGGGCACCCCCCCTGGTTTTCCCCGCCGTCCATCACCGGCATGCCGATCTCGCAGGGTCGGTCATCGCACTGTTTGTCCCGCAGAACTTCCAGCCAGACAAACATTTCGACTTCTCGAAAACTGTAGCCAAGCCCCATGTAGCCGAGATATCCCTGGTTGACCAGATCGAAATCCCGGGCACGTTCTGCGGGTGGGCGGATATAGGGGGGAATATTGTTCGATCCTGGCCATTTCTCGGACAGCCCTTTGAACATGGGGTAATGGTCGGAGAGATACCGGTCCAGCGCGCGGATGAACTTTCGTTTGAATTTGAGTGGAATATTCCATACGAATCGCATCAGTACGGTGCTCATGTCGTCACCGCGCAGGAGCAGATTCCAGAATGTTCTGGTGAACTCGGCTCCCAGATCATCCTGCTGGAACTCCCAGGCGATGGCTCTCGTCCCCTCATCGATAAAAACCTGCTGAAAAAACTCAGGATCTCTGACCAGACGTTTCTGCAGCAGTGCTATCTGTTTTTGAAACAGTTCCACAGCCTGGCTGTGTTCGAGCGCCTGGAGTTCCAGATTGACGTCATCGATATGGTGTCTGGAGGAAGCGATCTCCTGGTTGACCTGGTAGTATCGTGCTAAATCCTTTTGATCATACGGACAGTGATCGGAGGTATCCTTCCCCATTTCTAAGTTTCCCATGTTGCTTTCAGCTGGCTCTGGCATGGCGCTACCTGTGAGTTTTGATTTTGCAAAGAGTCTCCACGAGACTCCGTTCTAAGCGGGTCGGTTGAAACGGATGATTTCCGCATCGCAGTCATCGGCGACACGGGAGGCTTTCTCAACGATCGCGGGTGTCAGCTCCACTTTATCCAGCATGCCCGGAATGACTCTGCCCACTTCCTTGGCCTCGCCATCTGCCACAATGGTTTTCTTTTCGAACAGTTCGCTCAGGTCCTGATAACAGGTTTTGCAGTTGGTACATTTACCCATATCACTTTCGGCGATGCTGACCAGTGGCCGTCCCTGATTGAGCGTACCCGTCGACGTTGCTGTTTCTTCTGGTGACCGGGAGGCGGGCATCGGAACATGGGTGATACTGGAGGTTGATCCCCCGGATACAGACGCGAGCTCCGACATCCCCCTGGCAATGGCATCGATCGAGCTTTCACGGTCGTCGTTCGAACGTTGGTACTTTGCCTGCCATCCTTTGACCTCCTGCAGATGATCTTCATTCAACCGATCAATGTGCAGTCCGCTCAGGTACTCCAGCATACGCCAGTTGCGCAGCCGTTCCTCGGTGAGATCCACGATAGCCGGGGAAACCATCAGTCTGACCAACCGTTTTTGCTCATCCGCAGACCAGATAAAGGGTACTTTGCCGTATCGCTCCTGTTCATCCAGTTGGATGTAGTCATGCACCGGAGAGGCATCTGCCTCGGGTTCGATCGGGCGATAATGTTTCTTGAAACGGCCCTCGTGCAGGCCAAAATCAGCGGGTGTGAATGGGATCTCTTTCAACTGGGTCTTACCGTCTTCATCCAGGTACTCGATGGTTGTCGTCGTCCAGTCGCTGCCGATGTCGGGATTGCCCTCCAGAGAGAAACGTTCTGCCAGAGTGTCCCCTTTGCGGGGATCATGGACAAACAGCGGGAACATACGGCTGACCACGGCCAGTCGGGCTCGGCGGTTTCCTGCATCGTCGGCTATGCCATGTTCGGACATACAGCTGGTGTAGGTGTCGAACAGGGCCGGTGACGCATTGTAGTTGAGAAATTCCATGACATTTTTCATGAAGTGACCCTGGAAAGCCGATGCGGTCTGCACCACCAGTACGTTGGGGTGAAACGCAGCTATCATCCCCAGTTCTTTACGGTCTTCCTGTTTGCCGATATGGGCAATGCCGAAGCGGGTTAAATCCGAGTCCTGGGCGGTGAAGCTTGACGTGGATGCCTGCCCGCCGGTGTTCGAATAGGCACCGGTATTGAGCACGACCACCTTGATGGGCGTGTTGGTGATGAGCAATCGGGACAGGGCACCGAAACCGATGTCATAGGTGGCGCCATCCCCCCCCATGCTGATCACTGCCGGCATCAGTGCCAGTTCTTCTGCGGAGAACTGACTCCAATGGAAGTACTTGAAGAATTTGTCGTGAGAATCGGGGTTATAATGATCCTCCAGGTCGAGTTTGGCGATGCGTACCGCCCTGAACTCTTCCACGGCATCCGCACACAGTCCTTCGAACAGTCCCTTGGCCAGCGGTGCGGTGTCCTGGAACAGGCTGTTGACCCAGGGGTCGGTGTAGGGGTTGAAGGGAAAAGTGGAGGCATATACGCTGCTGCAACCGGTGGCATTGGCAATGGCTGCGGTGGATGGGCCCCGCCCTGTCGGTCCACTTTCCAGGTAGTAGAGGCGCCGCTCCAGAATTCGCACCGCTGCTTCCATACGGCTGAGTCGGGACGGATCGTGGTCATCGTGCCCCAGGTGCTTCAGTTTGGCCTTCAGGCGTTCGATGAGCTCTTCCAGTTCGTGGATATGATGCTTGTGTCGTTCACGATGGATGGCCCGGTTGGCTGCACTGAGGAGGCGGATGGCCGTAACCTCCCCGCAGCCTCGGCAACCTCCATGTCCGCCGGTCATGCTGTAATAATTATCGTGATCCAGAATCAGACGCTTGGTTTCGCCGTCCGGGCGGGTGGCGTTGTTGTAGAATCTGACTGCGGTGTTGGGCAGGTTGCTCAGGAAGCTGAATGACTGCTGCAGTGATTTGAGTGTCCGGCTGTCCTGTTTCTGTTCTTCCAGCGCGCCCGGACCGCAGACATCGACACATTCCAGGCAGCCGCTGCATTTCCAGGGATCGACATTGACGGAATAGAGTCCGCCGTTACCGGGTACTGCATTTTCCATGACGTCAAAAAAGGGTCTCGTTCTGGCCACTGAGAACCCCGAGAGCCGGGCAATCATTTCCACGAAACTCCGCTGCAGGGTTGCACCTTCCAGATCCAGTCCGGAGACGGCTTCGGCACATAGTTCATGGAACGGTTTGGGGTCTTTGGCGGGCAGTTTGCGGTAACTGTCCCGGATCGATTTGGTCAATGGAAAGACGTAACCCGACATGGTCTCCCGCATTCGCTCACTGACGTCCACTTTCTGGATCGCCCCCAGCAGGAGATCGTGGATTTCGTGCACTGTATTGGGTATGGCTGCATCCGGGCAGACCATGGCACACTCCATACAACCGGTACAGAGGCTGGCAATGAATCGGGGTACCGATAGCCGGAACAGCCCCTTGTCTTTCCAGGCGGCGCTACCCACGGGCATGAACAGGCCGGTCCCTGGAATGACGGGTGCCTCGCCGATGGAACCATCTTTGAACCGGTCAAGAATGATGTCGGTGAAATAATCCTGATCGTATAAGCCGGTACTCAATGCGTTGCTGGAAATTCGCTGCATTGAAGCCGAGATGGCTATTCCGCTATCGTTGATGGCGACGGGGAGGCTTTCTGCTTCAAGGAAGACCTCGTCGTTATAGTTCAACCGGAGTGTGGACTCCAACCCGTCGCGGATGACGGACATATTGCTTTCGACCACATTGCTGCCTTTGGCCCCGAATTTCTTGCTGATCTGCTGCTGGATCTTGATCAGGGTGGCCTCTTCCGAAGTGTCCGCGACGACTTTGTCCACATGGCCGCAGATGGCACCGATAAAGGCGATACCCATCATTCGGATTTCCAGATCCGCGGAGGGGGCATGTTGCTTGGCGACACCGAACCCATCGATCACGAACAGGTGGATATTCCTTTCCCGGATCGTTTTTCGGGCTCTGGCCGGCAGCTCCCGCCATACCTCCAGCGGCGTGTGATGGGACTGAATGATAAAGGTTCCGTCCCGGGCAAGACCCCGCAACGGGTCGGTATGGCTGAACACCTTATGGTCGGGGGAAACGACGATTTCCACCTCTTCCAGCTCGGCATTGGTTATTTTGATGGGTTCCGGACTGAGGGTGATAAAAAAGTTGGTGGGGGCGCCGCTTTTTTCCGATCCATATTTTGGCGAGGATTTCGAGTGCATTTCCAGCACGCCCGCGAGAATATCGGTGAGCAGCTTTCCCGTAGCGATAGTTCCGTATCCGCCCACTGAATGGAATCTGATACGGAAGGCGCCAGGGGGCAGGAGATGGGGATTATCTTCAGTCTCCAGCGCCATGAACTCGGTTTCCGGATAAGCTTCCCTGAGCCGGTCCTGTATGCTGGCAATCTGGGGTGTCGGAGCATCTGAAAAAAATCGTGAGCCCAGGTAAAACAATGGAATATTGGTCTCACTTTCCATGTTTTTGAATGCAGCGATCAGGTGCCGTGACTGCAGATCATGGGCACCCAGGCCGAATACCCCGGTGCTGATCTTGGGCAGGCGGTCGATGGACGGGATTCCCAGGTGACGAATGAGGCCATTGTTCTCCAGCGCTTTGAAAAGCGCGTGGGTGACCAGGCTGGTCAGGGTCGTTACGTCGCACCGCTCGAGCACGGTTACTGCCTGTTTGCCTTTCAGAGCCGCAACGACGTCGGCCTCAGGGAATGGCTGGAGCAGTTTGATCGAGACCACACCAACTTTTTTACCCTGTCTTCGTAAATAGGCGACCACCGCCTCCACATCGTCGGTAACCGAACCCATGCCGAGCATCACGTGATCGGCATCGTCGGTCATGAAGGACTCTACCGGGTGGTAGGTTCGTCCGGTGAGTTCACCATATTCCTCCATGGCCTGGGCGACGAAGCGTGGTACTTCATTGGCAAAATGGGTGTGGTGATCCACCGCGCCGGCCTGGAAATCAGGCTGGTTCTGCACTCCCCCTGTGAGTCCGGGGTTGTTGACGTCGACCAGGGCCGGAACCAGTTGGCGGGTGCCTTTTTCGTAGGCATTCAACCATTGTCGCTGCCACTGTGCTTCCAGTTCTTCGGGTAACCAGCCGAGGGTTTCCTGAATTTTCCGGGCATTATTGTCGCTTTCCACCGTTTCCGGGTTGTCGTCGAGCCATTCTCGCAATTGCTCCAGATCCTCTTTGCGAAAATCCTGCTGGTGCCGGTTGATGAATTGCTGGAGTTGGTGGACCCGACCCTTGGCACCAAACAACAATTCCTGGGCTACGGTAGGGGCCGGTATCCGGCTCTCGGGGTCTCCCAGGAACTCCCGGAGCAGTTCCGGCTCCGGCATCAGGGTTTCGCTCTGCATGTGACTGGTGGCGAAACCATCCATGGCATTGGCTACCGGAATCAGGGTCAGGGCGCTCACCCGGTAGCTGATGGCCGCCAGGTCTGCGGCTTCCTGGGGATTGCTGCCGAACAGAATCGTATAACCGGATGGTAATAATGCATAGACGTCGTCGTGTCCGGCCATGACATTCAGAGAGTGCCGGGAGACAACCCTTGCCGCGACCTGAAGAACGAACCCCCCCACCTTCTTGCCTACCGTCACATAGTGTGACTCCAGGCCATAGAGGATGCCCTGGCTGGATGAGGCATTAGATATGTACTTGCCACCGGTGAGCGCGGCCCCCAGGGCTCCGCTCTGGGCGGAATGCTCCCCTTCCGGTTCGAAGAAAAAGGGGTGTTTGCCCCAGACGTTACAGCCGCCTTCAGCTCGAAAGGACTCAAAAATTTCCGAGATTTCCGTGGAGGGAGTGATGGGATAACCGATGACGCCGCCACAGACCTGGCCCATGACATGGGCGATGGCCCCATTACCATGGATTACCGTAGCAATTCCAGGGTATCTGGCCTGTTTTCCTTCGGTGTCCTGGGGGCCGTTGCCAGTCAGGTCCTCTATCTCTCTAAGCATTAAATTTCTCCCGGCTTGATACTAAATATCCAGACTGTGCGGCCGATCGATTGAGATACTGCATATCAAGGATTACTTGAGCTGGGACCGGGCAAAAATGCACGTTTTATGGATGGTTATAATATCTGGATTATGGTAATGAAAAACTGTTACAGTTTGACAAATTACATCCAGCCCGGCACTGTTCTGCCCATTCGGTGACCAAGATCAATTCGTTAATAATGATAGTATTAAATACTTCTGAATCCCTGACCCATAAATGAGAGATCCAGCAAGTAAAAAAGATGTGGCACTGGAGGATATGGCTTCGGGGTGTGTGGGGTGTGTTACCCGCTCGTTGTGTCTGGGGGAGGGGCTGAACCAGCAGCAGCTGAAGGGGCTGGAACGTATTATCACCATCCGGGGGCCCTACCGGACGGGACAGGCCATTTATCGGCTGGAGGAACGATTCAACTCCCTGTTCATCATTCGAGCGGGAACGGTAAAGACCGAGTCTGTTTCCCAGGAAGGTAACAATCTGGTCGATGGCTTTTTTTTCCAGGGTGATGTTTTCGGTATGGAGGCGATCGGCTCAGCCACCTATGAGCATGACGCGGTGGCTTTGGAAGAAACCTGGGTCTGTGAACTGCCGTTCGAGCAGTTCGAATCTCTCTGCCAGTTTGTTCCCAGATTACAGCACAAGATTATGCTGCTTTTCGGCCAGAAGATGCGGCACACGAATCAGTCCATTGTTCATGGACGATGCCAGAGTGTGGAACAGCGTTTGATGGGGTTCCTGCGGATGCTGTGCCAGAAAAGTGTCCTTCAGGACGAAAAATGCCGATCCAGCGTACAGCTGGTCATGACCAAAGGGGACATCGCCAGTTACCTGGGATTGAGGCCCGAATCACTCAGCAGGGCGTTGCGTAAACTCCAGAGCCGGGGCATTATCCGAAACCACGGCAAGCGGGTCGAAGTTCTGAACGTCAGTGCTGTTTCCAGTGAAGTCTGTAAGTGACCGGGTGGCCCGGTCATTTACCCCCAGAGTTTTTGAATCCAGGATTTCTTCTTTGATTTCGGGCGTGCACCTGCTGCCAGGAAAAAGCCGGTGTAATTCATATCCTCTTCCTGGATGTGCTGGGTAAGCCAGTTTTTGAGGAAATGCATCAGTTCGAAGCTGATCGACGCCTTACCTTCAGATACTTTCGCGTTAAGTTCTTTAACTTGCTGCAACAGTTCATCGTGGGCGTCCCGGTGTTCCTCGTAGCCGGGATAGTCGAGGATGCGCATCAAGCTCTCCTCCACGGCAAAGTGTATGCGCGTATAGTCGGTGAGTTCTTCCAGGATTCCTCCCACTACATGGCTCCCACGCTGTTCCTGGATGGCTTCGTGCATCCGGTTCACGAGCTTGACCAAGACTTTGTGCTGTTCGTCGATTTCCTCGATGCCAACACTCAGTTCATTTGACCAGTCTATGAAATTACCCACGTATTCGGTCTCCTGGGTCACAGTACCTGTAGATGAAAGCGTGCAGGGTCTCTAATTTCTGTGACTTGCGCTTTCCAGATTCGATTGTCGTCATATCCCTGTTTCGACCCTGTTGATGAGTTTTTAAGCTTATCCTTGTCGGTGGTAACATGCCGCCGGGATGTCCGTTGCAGTCCCGGCGATCAAAAATTAGAAGTGCCCGGGGGGCAGGCCACTACGCTTATTAAGCCACGTTGTCTGGCTGCATGGAAGAAAAATCCTCCGTCTCTTACATTCCCCGCTCATGCAGCCAGTCGCGGATGACGTTTGCTGCTTCCACCCAGTAGTGGTCCAGCATGATCGCATGCCCTGTCTCCGGGACGAACACCGACTCGGTGTCGAACGCCCCGGCTGTGGCATGTATGGCAGAGGCTGGAATCAGTGTATCGAGTTTGGCTCCCATCACCAGGACTTCCGCGGGATCGGGATGGGATTGCCAGGAGAATATCGGTAACGACATTTCGAATACTGCCAGGGGGGACTCGGTCCGGGTTTTAGACGCATAATCCACTACTTTTTCATCCGGGAGATGGGGTGAGAACAGAGGGCGTCGCCCCCCCTCGATCCCGTACAGGCTGAAAACCGTCTTGGGTCCCAGCCATTGCATGACATGCATCTGTATCAGGAGTTGTGGGTTGGTGAAAGTCAGCCAGGCCGCGGTTGGCAGAAGTCCCTGGGGGGGGACCGAGGCCATCAGAACAGCCGCTTTGATCGGTTGACGGGCCAGGAACTGTTGCACCAGGTAGCCACCCATGGAATGTCCGATCAGTACCGGTTGTTCGCCCAGTTCACCGATCGATGCTTCGATCGCGTTGAGATAATCAGACAGGGATGCCGTTGCCAGGCCATGGCCGTTGCGGCTCAGATCGATGGCGGACACGTGATATCCGAGGGAAGCAAAGTAGGGTAGAAAATTCTCGGCCCAGCACCATCCGCCCACATAGGCGCCATGCACGAACAGCAGTGGAGGTGCGTCTTTAGAGGGGGGCTGGGGTTTGTGGGTGAGGATACTCTTTGTCACGGCGGTATATAGCCTCTTAAAAATCGAAATACTGGTTCCAGAAAGCTTCCCGGACGTTGAAGGGTGCGTCCGTGCACCCTGCATCCCGATTGTCGAGAGCGTGGCTTGCTGGCGATCAGGCCACTGGCTGGAATTCCAGGGGATCCTGCTTGGCCATGTGTTCGTAGGTGGCCCAGCGCAGTTCCACCAGCCGCTGTGCGACCCCCATCAGGTGCTCGGCCTGTTCCGGGTTGGTTCGTACCAGCACTTTATAACGTGCTTCGTTGTACGCGTACTCTTTGAGCGGTATACGGGGGCGCGGTGAGTCCAGTACAAAGGGTTTATGCCCGGTCATGCGCAGGGAAGGATTGTACCGGATCAGCGGCCAATGAGCACTGGCCACCGCCAGTTTTTGCTGCTCCAGACCGTTTCTCAAGTCGTATCCATGGGCAATACAGTGGCTGTAGGCGAGAATCAGGGAAGGGCCGTCGTACTCTTCTGCTTCCCGCATCGCCTGCAGCGTCTGCTGGGGGTTGGCGCCCATGGCCACCCGGGCCACGTACACGTTACCGTAAGAGATGGCCTGCATCGCCAGGTCTTTCTTACCGATACGCTTTCCTGCCGAGGCAAACTTGGTGGAGACCGCCAGTGGCGTGGATTTTGACATCTGACCACCGGTGTTGGAGTAGACCTCCGTGTCGAGTACCAGCACATTGATATTACGACCGCTCGCCAGCACATGGTCGAGACCACCAGCCCCGATGTCATAAGCCCAGCCGTCACCTCCCACCAGCCATACGCTGCGGCGAACCAGATGATCGACAATGGAGAGCAGTTCCCGTGCCCGGCTGTCATCGATTGTTTCGATGATTTTCCTCATCTGCGAGACTTTCTTACGAACGGCCCGAATCTCCGCGCCGACGGTCTGCTTGGTTTCCAGTATCTGGTGGGCGAGTTCCTCACCAATGGCCGGTGTCAGTTCCCGTACCAGGTGGCGTGCTTTATCGGCATGATGGTCGGCACTGATGCGCATGCCGAGACCGAATTCCGCATTGTCTTCGAACAGGGAGTTGGACCAGGCTGGTCCCTGTCCGTCACTGTTGCTGGTCCAGGGTGTGGTTGGCAGATTTCCCCCATAAATCGAGGAGCAGCCAGTGGCGTTGGCAACCAGCAATCGCGGCCCGAATAACTGGGAGAGCAGCCGCACGTAGGGTGTTTCTCCGCATCCGGAGCAAGCACCGGAAAATTCGAACAGGGGCTCCAAAAACTGAGCGCCGCGCACCGATGAGAAGTCCATTTGAGCCCGGTCATTGACCGGAATGGTTTCAAAAAAATCAATGTTCTGCTTCTGTTGCTCGAATACCGGGGCCTTTGTGGCCATGTTGATGGCTTTTCTGCTCTGATCGTCCGGATCCAGGGCGGGGCAGTCCTCTACACAGAGTCCGCAGCCGGTGCAGTCTTCGAGATAGACCTGCAGGGAATAACGGGTCTCGGGAAAGCCCCGGGCACTGATGGGTGCCGACTGGAAGCTGGAAGGTGCATTGTCAAGTTTGTCCTGGTGGTAGAACTTGGAGCGTATGACGCTGTGGGGGCAAACGAAGTTGCAGTTCCCGCACTGGATACACAGCTCGGGTTGCCATACTGGGATGAAGTCTGAAATATTGCGTTTTTCCCACTGGGTCGTTCCGCTGGGGTAGGTGCCGTCAACCGGCAGCATACTGACGGGCAGCTCGTCTCCTTGTCCCAGAAGCATCGGCAGCGTCACTTCCTTGACGAACCGGGGAGCTTCCGGGGGCACCAGCTCGTCGAGTTGTCGATCGCTGACGGCTCCAGTGGGAATCTTTACCTGGTGAAGATGATCCAGTGCCGCATCCAGTGCTTTAAAGTTCTTCTCGATGATGGCCTTGCCCTTCGTAAAGTAGGTCTTTTTGATGGCATTCTTGATTTGAACGATGGCCTCATCCCTTGGCAGTACCCCGGACAGGGCAAAGAAACAGGTCTGCATGATGGTGTTGATGCGGCGGTTCATACCCGCTTCCCGGGCCACCAGAGTCGCGTCGATGACGTAGAAACGCATATTTCGCTCAGTGATGATCTCCTGGGCGGGGCCGGGCAGGTGATTCCAGACCTCGTCCGGTCCCAATGGGCTGTTGAGCAGAAAGACAGCGTCCTCGGCAGCCTTGCTCAGCAGATCCATCTTGGTGACGAAACCGAATGAGTGACAGGCGATAAAATTTGCCGATTGAATCAGATATGGCGCCCGGATGGGGGAAGGTCCGAAACGCAGGTGTGAAACCGTGATGGCCCCCGACTTGCGTGAATCATAGACAAAATAACCCTGGGCATTCAGGTCGGTGTTTTCCCCGATGATCTTGATGCTGTTTTTGTTTGCCCCCACGGTACCGTCCGCACCCAGACCAAAAAACAGCGCACGGGTGACATCCTGGGGTTCGATGTCCCAGGCAGGATCGAAGGTCAGGCTGGTGTGACTGACATCGTCGTTGATACCGATGGTGAAGTGGTTTTTGGGCTTTTCCCGTTTCAGTTCCTCGTAAACGGATTTGACCATCGCCGGAGTGAACTCTTTGGAGGAAAGCCCGTAGCGGCCACCGATTATCCTTGGCAGCCTGTCGATGGATCCGGCGGCAAGATGCTCCATATAAGCGGTCAATACGTCCTGGTAGAGTGGTTCTCCCCCCGCACCGATCTCTTTGGTACGATCCAGTACGGCCAGGGATTTTACCGACCGGGGTATGGCAGCAATCAGCTTGCCCATGGCAATAGGCCGGAACAGCCTGATTTGCAGCATTCCCAGTTTCTCGCCGGCATCATTCAGAACCCGGATAGTCTCGGAGATGGTTTCAGCACCCGAGCCCATCACCAGAATGATGCGATCCGCCTCAGGATGCCCGCTGTAATGGTAGCAGCTGTAGTGGCGTCCGGTTATGGTACCGAAGCGCTGCATCTGCTGCGCTACGATGTCCGGCACCTCTGCATAAAAGGGGTTGACGCTCTCCCGGCCCTGAAAATAGACATCGGGGTTCTGGGCAGTGCCGCGTATGAACGGGTTATCCGGATTCAGGGCGCGTTGCCGGTGGGCGATGACCAGGTCTTCATCGATCATTTCGCGAATCTGGTCGTCACTCAGCAGCTTTATTTTGTTGACCTCGTGGGAAGTACGGAAGCCATCGAAAAAGTGAATGAAGGGGACCCGGCTGGCAAGGGTGGCAGCATGAGAAATCAGCGCCATGTCGTGGGCTTCCTGAACGGATGCCGAAGAGAGCATGGCGAATCCGGTGGTTCGGGCGGCCATGACATCCTGGTGATCACCAAAGATCGACAGCGCCTGGGCAGCCAGGGAGCGGGCGGCGACATGAAAGACCGTGGAGGTGAGCTCTCCAGCGATCTTGTACATGTTGGGCAGCATCAGCATCAGACCCTGGGAAGAGGTGAAGGTCGTGGTGAGCGCGCCAGTCTGCAGCGCCCCATGGGCGGTACCCGCCGCCCCGCCTTCGCTCTGCATCTCAATGACATCAGGAATCTGACCCCAGATGTTGGGGGTTCCCGCCGCCGACCAGACATCCGCGGATTCGGCCATGGGTGAACTGGGGGTGATAGGGTAGATGGAGCAGACTTCACTGACGCGGTAGGCCACATGGACCACTGCTTCATTGCCATCAGTAACAATCATTTTTGGTTGTGTATCCATAGTCAAGTCTACTCCCCGATCCTGTGGGTCTGTTCAGAGGCTGTCTCAGGCTCCGGGATCATCTCGATGGCGTGGCATGGGCATTGATTGCGGCAGACCGCACAGCCGGTGCAGCGGTCGTAATGAAAACGGTATCGCTTACCTTTTCCCAGTTTGATCACGGCATTCTCAGGACAGGCGGCGTAGCAGCCATCACACTCGAAACAGTTACCGCAGGAGAGGCACCGGCCCGCTTCGAACAGGGCTTCCTCTGTGGTCAATCCCTGCAGAATCTCTGTGAAACTGCTGATCCTTTCCGCCAGTGGAAGGTGCTGCTGCTCCCGTTGTGGTGCGGTGGTGCGATACCACAGGTGCAGCCGTTCGGGGCCTACGATTTCGTGTTTGGGTGTCGGCACATAAGCATTACCCCGCAGGAAGCCGTCGATGTAGCGGGCCGCCTTTTTTCCATGGCCGACGGCTATGGTGACGGAGCGTTCGCTGGGCACCATGTCTCCACCGGCGAAGACACCGCTGCAGCCGGTCATCATGTTATCCGCCACCATCACGGTTCCATCACGCTGGAAGCCGATTTCGGGGATCTTCCGGAGAAAGTCGGTCTCTGTGTCCTGACCGACAGCCAGAATCAGGGCATCGGCCTCCAGCGTCTCCATTTTTCCTGTGGGTTGTGGCCGGCCGTTTTCATCCAGTTCCATGACCTCCACCTGGAAAGTGGTTCGGTCGATTTCCTTGATGGTTCGCAGCCACTTTATCTTGACACCCTCTTCCAGGGCTTCATCTGCCTCGAAATCGTGGGCGGGCATGCTGGAGCGATCGCGACGGTAGATGATCATCGCCTCCTCCGCTCCCAGGCGCTTGGCGGTTCGGGCTGCGTCCATAGCGGTGTTACCGCCACCGTATACCGCGACACGGCGCCCCAGCTGGGGCGGGGTGTCTGACTGGCTCTCTTTGAGATAACTGACAGCATCCAGGATCTTGCCCGCATCCCGCGCGGGAATATCGATCCTTTTGGAGATGTGTGCGCCTACCGCCACAAATACCGCATCGAAGCCACCGCTCTCCTTCTCCTGAATGATATCCTCGACTTTGTGGTTCAGGGTGATTTTCACCCCCATGTCCTCGATACGGCGGATCTCATTGCCGAGTTCATCCCGGGGCATGCGATAGGCCGGGATACCAAAATGGATCATTCCACCAGCGACGGGGCCGGCTTCCCTGATCTCCACCTGGTGTCCCAGTCGGGTAAGGTGATAGGCCGCTGACAGACCGCTGGGTCCGGCACCCACCACCATTACCTTACCGCCCCCCGGGCGGGCGGGAAACTCAGGTTTCCATCCGTTTTCCAGTGCCATGTCCCCAAGAAACCGTTCAACGGCATGAATGCTCACAGGGCTGTCGGTCTGGGTGCGGTTGCAGGAACTTTCACAAGGGTGATAGCAGACTCTGCCATGAACCGACGGCAGTGGATTGTCTTCGATGAGTTTCTGCCAGGCTCCCTGGTAATCCCCTTCCTGTGCCAGACCCAACCAGGCTTGTATATCCTCGCCAGCGGGACAAGCATTGTTGCATGGGGGTAGCAGGTCAACATAAAGCGGTCGCCGGGTACGCAGTGCTCCTGTCCCTTTACGAAATTTGGACGGATCCGGTCTCGAGGTCATATAACTGATGGTCATGGTATTTTTTTATTCCTTCGCGGTCAGGATGATCCAGGAGGTATTGAGGGCCAGGAACTGATGACAACTCACTCCCGCTTCACATTGGAAAAACTGCAGGGTGGGGACTGCATTTGGCCTGCGCTGAGCCAAAGCATAGAAAATTTGCGGCCGTTAATCCAGAAAACGACGAAAAGTCAGTTATATACAACAATTAATTCATGGTAATCGATGATGCTGGATACCGCTCTGATGCTCTCTGCAATGTAACGGATATAGCCGCAAACAGCGCGTTGCGGGAGTATCAAGGGCTTTGGGTGTGACGGTGATACCAGGGGGTGAGATAACTCCGATTTCCGGGACTGCTGCCGTCTGCTAAGCACGGACAGGATGGATGCGCTGCAAGTGGCCATTGCAGCGTACCGGGATCCGTTGTTTTCGTACCGACAGGGGAGCGGAAAGACTGGTTCTGTCAAGGAATTCCCAGTCCGGGGGGGAATTGTCTGCTCAGACTTTGTCAACCCCGAAGGTGTTGCAAGCCTGAATACTCCCTTTCTGCAGTCCCCTTTTGAACCACTTGACCCGTTGTGCTGAGGAACCATGGGTGAAGGAGTCGGGAGTGACGTAGCCTCGGCCCTGCTTTTGCAGGCGATCGTCCCCGATGGCGCTGGCTGCATTCAGGGCTTCTTCCACATCACCCTGTTCGAGGATCTGTTTGGTTCTGTTGGCATGGTTTGCCCAGACTCCTGAAAAACAGTCAGCCTGGAGTTCCAGTCTCACAGACAGTGCATTGGCCTGCTTTTCACTCGTCCGTTGCTTAGCCTTTTGGACTTTGCCTGAAATACCCAGCAGATTCTGTACATGATGTCCGACTTCGTGGGCGATGACGTAGGCCTGGGCGAAATCCCCTGGTGCCTGGTGTCGTTTTCTCAGGTCCTCATAAAAGCTCAGATCAATGTAGACTTTTTTATCCGCCGGGCAATAGAAAGGGCCCATAGCGGCGCTTGCAGAACCGCAGGCAGATTGAACAGCGCCACTGAAAAGTACCAGCTTGGGCTCCTGATATCGGCTATTGAGTTCAGCAAAAAGTTCGTGCCAGGTATCTTCGGTGTCTGCCAGTACTACCGCGACGAAGTTGGCCAACTTGTCTTCACCCGGGGATCGGCGCTGAGTGCTCTGACCGGAAGGAGCGGGGCTCAGCATGCCTCCTCCCTGGTTGAGGATGATGTTGGGATCAACGCCGAAATACATGGCGACGAGTGCCAGCACAATGACACCAATTCCCCCTCCACCCGCCTTGCGTGCCACGCGCATGCCGCGGCCGCGGCGATCTTCCACGTTTTGACTTCGTCTACGACCTTCCCATCTCATTTTGCTTTCCTTTCGAATTGGTATCCCATTGGTATCTACTCACCCCCCATGGGGGGTAGTCTCCGGGGGGGAGCAGTTACACTGCCCGCTTCAAGCTGCTGTGCTGCCCTGGTTCTAGAAAACTCCCATGGCACCAGATGGCAGTTCGGAGTCCACAGACCAGAAATGATTTCAGTTGCATGACTATGATACAGGAAGCCTGAGGAGTTCCAGTATTTTGAGGTTATAAGGATATCAATCCAGCAGATTTTGGGTAAAAATGGAGACTTTCAGAAACCTGTTCGTATTGTCACCACAGTGTAACCGGACCTCCAATGACTCATTTTTTTCCTTCGATCCCCGAGCGCTTTTTCCTTCCCTTTCTGAT
>JAAELC010000061.1 GCA_024227135.1 Gammaproteobacteria bacterium | reverse complement strand
GAGCACCTACAAGTGGCTGGATGGATTGACTTGGTGGAGGAGCCCAGTGAGTGGGTGCTACCGCGGCTTCACCCTGAGATTCGGAATTGGCTGTGGGCCTTCATTGCCCCTACCAAGATTCTCACCGTGGACCGAATGATGAAGGAGTTGCTCCAGCGACCTTACGAGAGTCGGAAGGAACTTATCTTCAAAGCCACTGTGCGAGCTAAAGCTTCGTTTTATACTCTGCTTCCTTCGCTTCAGTCGATGTCGCGGTAATTCTACAAATTTCCTCTCCGGTTTGATTTGATACTTCTTTAACAATTAAATCCTTGCCTAACTTAACTGTGTGCCGTGTGACTACGTGTCCTAGTGTCAGACCGGCTACTGGTGTGTAAGCAGTTGGCGCCTTAACAATTGGGGGGCAGCTGCACTGACTAGCCTGGATTAATTGAAACCCAATTACCAACACCCAAATTATTATTACTACAGTTGCTGCGTCCACTCCTCTCTGGTGCTTTAGGGGCATACACTGATTGGCGTTGATATCCTTGATGTCGAGCGCTTCAGTTCCAGACCGAGGGTGAGGGGAAACTGATAATGTTCCCCACTGGGGCTTTGTAACTGCGTGAAACTTTCAGTAGTTTACTTGAATAATAAAAACCGTCACATGCCATTGAAGGACTCCAGTCCTTCACACTCATTGCCGTTAAATTACAATGAGAAGGTCTTCTGTTTTCTTGGTAAACAGTTTGTAGAGTCTGTTTGTAGCGCGCATAATGCGCCGGCTACAGAACCCTCCAACTAGGTCCAGAAGCGCCCTCGCCTGCTGTCTGTACAAACACAGGGACACCATAATCTGACTAAACAAAGGTCATGCGATTTGAGTCGATCGAAAGCGAGGTCCAGCATCCAGCCGATCGTCACCAGCGTCCAGCCGTTCCTCAGCCATCGAACCTAGCGTCGGCCACCATCCGACGCTGCTGATGCCAAAAGCGTACTTGGCACCCAGCCGGTTCATCGATCACGTAAATCGGGCGTCCAGCCGAAATCGTCATCGAGATCCACCAATATCACGCCGGCCATCCATCCAAGCCGGCCAGTTCGTCGACCACGTAAATCGGGCGTCCAGCCGAAATCGTCGACGCACCAATTGCACATTGCCTCCTCCAGCGCGCGTAGTAGCGGTCGCCACGCTGATACCACAGGCACAACGAATTGCGGTGTTGCGCCGAGAATACCACCGACTCAACCAACGGCGATGTTGGGTCGTAAGACGTACTCATACTTGGATCTGGTCCAACAGGAAATGGCGTCGGGTAGCGAGCCCGAGAATCCGATTTGCCGGACCGATTCTCCACCAGGGTATCCGAATTGAGGGACGGATCCATGGCCCATGAAGTGAAGAGTGAAAAAAGATGAAGAGAGCCGTCGCCCGAACTGCGCAGATGCCTACACGAGGCAGCGGTAGAACCACTCCCAGCATGACATACTCCCGCAGGCGGCGTACTCCCATGCACACTCAGCCGCCCAATAGCGATCCAAGCGCGCGTAGACTGCGCAGCCCAACCCAAACAGGTCAGCTCGCGCCATAAATGAAATAAACAGGAAGTTGAGACAGGTGAGCTTAGAAGTCCGCAGAGGGCGGATACGCTGACGTGAGTACTTAGCGAGTCAAGAGACCCTTTTCCAACACGTAGGATCAGGCCCGGCGCTCGAAGCAGCCTCCATGAAAAACGAACAAAGACCACGGACTTGAACACGTTGTCAAAACTTGTAGAGCGGCTGTGGTGATAAACAGCGCCCCTCGCCCCCTTAGAGGGAGGCGGAGCCACGAGCAGTATCGTGGGGCGGCACCGGCTGACCCGTCGACTGATCTGCCGAGCCTGATAGAGTCTCGTCCACCTGACTGGACGAACTCCCCATGCCGAATCCCTTCTGATCACTCCCAGAAGGAACCGACGCAATATGCGAAGTTGAATCGCCACCTCCACCGGCAGAGACGCTCTCCGGGGAATGGGCGTTCGCAATCCAGCGAGTCAAAATCTTCGCCGGAATAACCTTCTCCCACAAAGCCAACAGGTCTTTGGGGATCGGTCCTGGGACGGTGGGCGCTCTTCGCATCCGCCGTACTCCCATGCACACTCAGTCGCCCAATAGCGATCCAAGCGCGCGTAGGCTGCGCAGCCCAACCCAAACAGGTCAGCTCG
>JAAELC010000060.1 GCA_024227135.1 Gammaproteobacteria bacterium | reverse complement strand
GGCAGGACTTGTCATGCCCAGTGTTATACAGGATTATCCCAGATGTGTCCCGTACTATTTTTGGGAATGGCTGTAAAGGTGGGTTGGACGAAAATTTACTTGTATAAATGGAGTGATGCCAGATTTGGCTACAGCTGTTGATCGGTCCATTACCGCTCTACCAGAAACCCCGAATGTACTGATATTCTTTAATGACCCTTTATCGGCAGGGTTGTTGCCTTTATATTCGCAATAATGATACCGTTGAAACAGTATCCACCATGTGACCCTGTAAGGAGGCGCAGGTTATGGCCGTATTGCAGTCATGAGCCAAGATGTGCACCCGGAATACTCGAGGCCCGCAGAGCCTGGGGTCAGAGGCATCAGCCATAGTCACCCTCAGGTGTGGATTGGGAACGACATGTATCTTCAATCCTTCGTGCAGAACCGAATAATCCTTTCAGGTTCCCCGCAATCAGTTCAACTACACAAAGAGCACCGGATACCCGTTTTTGTAGTTTCATATGAGGTCCGCTTGCCGGGCTTGTTCTAAATCCCTCATCCCCCGGAATGCGTGCCGGTGGGATAGTGGATTGTCGTATCAGTAGAGGAAGACTGTGGTCGGGAAGTCAGACTCTGTTCCAACGTCGGGACTCCGATTCAAAAACATGGTCTGCGGCTCACCCGAGAAGCACTTCCTCTAGTAATATCAAGGCCATGGAAGGATCTGTGGGTGTCTGGAATTTCAGGCGTCGAGCCAATGCCGTTACGAGAATTATATAACTGATATCTTGATGACCGGAGGACGAGTAATGGTGGAGAATAAATTCGATTTCACAGAGGTGGAAAAGCGGCTGGGGATATCCCGGAGAACATTCCTGAAGTTCTGCACCGGAGTTGCGGCATCACTGGGTCTATCCACCCACTCAGCTGTAGCAATGGCAAAAGCAGTTGCCGACCCCAAGAAAAGACCACCGGTTATCTGGCTGCACGGACAGGAATGCACAGGTCCTACAGAGGCACTATTACGTTCTGAGCAACCAAGCTTGGAGCACCTGATCCTGGATCTGATCTCGGTGGACTATCATCAAACACTGGATGCCGGCGCAGGTCATCAGGTCGAGGATATCAAGCGCCAGGTTATGGCGGATAACAGAGGCAAATACCTGCTGGTCATCGAAGGGGCCATACCGCTGGCCAGTAACGGGATCTTTTGCAAGATCGGTGGCGAGACCATGGTGGATATAACACGTGAGGCGGCCGAACATGCAGCGGCAATCGTTGCTTACGGATCCTGTGCCAGCTGGGGCGGTGTGCAGTCAGCCGCACCCAATCCGACCGGGGCTGTCGGTGCACCACAGTTTCTTGCAGACAAGACCGTGGTGGCCATACCTGGCTGCCCTCCCAATCCGGCGAACTTCATCGGG
>JAAELC010000059.1 GCA_024227135.1 Gammaproteobacteria bacterium | reverse complement strand
GCTGATGTACGGGCAAGCGCGAACTCGTAGCCCTGGATGATAAAATCGATTTATCATTCTGGACTCAATGTTTTCGCGCGGTTACCACTCTCTGATCCATTAAATATTTCTATTTGCAAGAGCTATGAGAGGGAGGTATTTGCGACGTCTTCCGGAGCAGATCGCCCATACGGGGTGAGTGGATACTAGAAAGGATCGATCATGGCTGCAACCATCAGGTTGAGAGCGTATCAGCCCCGGATCAGATGCCCAGGTATCGCTCTTTCAGTTGCCGCTGCTCAGCCAGTTCGGTGCTGCTCCCCGACCAGACCACCCGGCCTTTCTCCATAATGTTGTGTCGATCAGCAATCTGCATCAATGCTTCCAGGTTCTTATCGATAATCAGAATCGCTTCCCCCTTGTTTTTGAGCAGTGTCAGACCACGCCAGATTTCTTCACGAATCAGAGGGGCCAGCCCTTCGGTGGCTTCGTCCAGGATCAGAACCTTGGGATTGGTCATCAGTGCCCGTGCAATGGCCAGCATCTGCTGCTCACCACCGGAAAGTTGATTACCATAGTTGCCCAGGCGTTCTTCAAGGCGGGGAAAAATCGACAAGACCCGTTCCAGGGTGTAGGGATCGGATGACCTAGAGTGGTTAGCCGCTGTTGCAAGAAGATTCTCTTTGAGTGTCAGATTAGGAAATATCTGCCGACCTTCGGGCACCAGACCGAAACCGAGCCTGGCGATGGAATAACTGGGTAGCCGATGAATCTCTGAACCTTCGAAAAGGATGTGGCCGCCGGTCACCGGGGTCATGCCCATGATGGCACGAATGGTAGTGGTCTTACCCATTCCGTTGCGTCCCAGCAGTGTCACCACCCCACCGGTTTCCATGGTGAAGTCCACACCGAACAGTGCCTGACTGGAGCCGTAGCACGCCTCCACTTCCTGCAACTTCAACATCACAGTGACTCTCCGAGGTAAGCCTCCCGTACCAGTGGATTGGTGCGGATCTCTGCAGGTGTACCGGTGGCAATGGCTTCACCGTAGACCAGCACGGTCACCCGGTCGGCCAGGGAGAAAACCACATCCATATCATGTTCGACCAGCAATATGCTGATCTGTCCCTTCATGTCCCGGATCAGGTGGGACAGTTCCACCGTACCGCCGGGACCCATACCCGCCATGGGTTCGTCCAGCAACAACAGTTTTGGCTTTCCGGCAAGAGCCATGCCCACTTCGAGCTGCCGCTTCTCACCGTGAGAAAGACTCGATGCGAACTCAGGGGCCCTGGCTTCCAGACCCACCATCCGAAGGGCTTCGAGGGTGGGCTCAATCAATTGGGCATCCTTGTCTGCATTCGACCAGAAGCGATAGCTGTGTCCTTTGTGAGCCTGCACTGCCAGCGCGATATTCTGGGTAACAGTCAGGTGATCGAACACAGCGGTTATCTGGAATGACCTGGCCAGCCCCATGAGCGCGCGCTTGTGAACAGGGAAACGGGTGATATCGATGCCGTCGAAGATCACCTGACCGGAATCCGGATGAAGCTCACCGGTCAACTGATTGATTGCAGTGGTCTTCCCCGCGCCATTGGGTCCTATCAGTCCATGTATTTCCCCAGGACGGACATCGAAGGAGAGATGACGGCTTGCCTGGATTGCACCGAAAGAAAGATTCAGGCCCACGACCTGCAGCAAGGGTTCAATCAATGCCTTTGCCCCGCCAACAGCCCATAGAGACCCCGTTTGGCAAAAAGGACCATGATCACCAGAAAAGGCCCCAGCAGTACCATCCAATGCTCTGTGTAGGATGCCAGAATCTCTTCCAGCAACAAGAGCACCATCGCTCCCAGCACCGGGCCAAACAAGGTGCCCATGCCACCCAGCAACACCATCACGAGAATTTCCCCGGAGCGGGTCCAATGCATGAGACCAGGACTGACGAACTCCGTCTGGTTGGCAATCAGCGCCCCGGCAAGTCCGGCCCCCGCCCCGGCGATCGTGAAGCAGATCAGCTTGTAACGAAAGGTAGCGTACCCCAGTGCCTGCATACGCCGCTCATTCTCTCTGGTGCCCTGTATGACCCGACCGAACCGGGAGTTGACCAAACGATTCGAGACAAAGAGATAGAGCACCAGAATACCCAGACAGAGATAGTAAAAATGGCCATCATTGCTCAAATCCAGCCCTGGCAACTGATTTCGGGCATAAAGGCTCAAACCGTCGTCCCCACCGTAAGTTTCGAGGGAAACACAGAAATAGTAGATCATCTGGGCGAACGCCAGGGTAATCATAATGAAATGCATGCCACTGGTGCGCAAACTGAAAAATCCAATCACCAGGGCAAAAAAGGCGGAAATCAGCATTGCCAGCGGTATGGCCATCAGGCCGCTTTCGGTCCCCTCCACCAGGAACGGCCAGGTCAGCAGGGGGTCTCCCTCATAGCTGTGAAAAGCCAGAATCCCGACCACATACGCACCCACACCAAAAAAGGCAGCGTGGCCCAGGCTCACCATGCCTCCGTATCCCAGAATCAAATCCAGACTGACCGCTACCAGCGCATATATGAGTATCCGGCTGAACAAAGAGATCAGGTAGGACTCGCCAAAGGCACTGCTCACGGGAGGAAGTATGACTAAAGCCACAAGTCCGAGGCTCAGGAGCAGGTGTTTTCGGCTGTTACCCGGAATCAGCATTCAGGCGGGCTCCGGAAAAAGGCCTCTGGGGCGCCACACCAGAATAACCGCCATCAGGATATAGACCGACATGGAAGCCAGAGACGCTCCGATACCATCTGCTTCCGCCATCGGCAGAAAAAGTCTAAACAAGCCAGGCAGGAAAACCCGGCCAAGGGTATCCACCATTCCAACCAGCAGCGCGGCAATCAAAGCGCCACGAATCGATCCGACACCCCCGATCACGATCACCACGAAAGTTAATATCAGTATCTCCTCCCCCATTCCCGCCTCTACCGCGAGAATAGGCCCAGCCATAACTCCGGCCAGGCCTGCCAGCATGGCCCCCAGCCCAAACACCAGCGTATAGAGAAACCGGATGTTTACCCCGAGTGCTGCCACCATTTCCCGATTGCTGGCGCCGGCGCGTATCTGCATGCCCAGCCGGGTCCGGGTAAACAGCAGATAGAGAAAAACAGCCACCAGAATCCCCACGCCGATAACAGCCAGACGGTAACTCGGGTATGGAGCACCTGGGAGTATCTCCACCGTTCCCGACAGCCATTCCGGCACATCCATGAACAGGGGCTGACGCCCCCACAGCATGCGGGTCAGTTCGTTGAAAAAAAGGATCAGCCCGAAAGTGGCAAGCACCTGATCCAGATGATCCCTGTCATACAACCGGCGCAAGACCACGGCTTCCACCAGCATTCCCACAATGGCGGCAGCGGGCAGTGCAGCCAGCAGTCCGAGCAGGAAACTACCGGTTAACTGGGCCACTGTGGCGGCCGCATAGGCTCCCACCATGTAAAAGGAACCATGGGCCAGGTTGATCACCTGCATGATCCCGAAAACCAGAGTCAGTCCGGCGGACATGAGAAACAGCATGACCCCGAGCTGAAGCCCGTTCACCAGTTGTTCGAGTATTAACAGCATACCGGGGCCCCCCTGGATCAACAGGCGGGGAAGACCGTCGCCGCTCCCCCGCCTTCAAGCCTCTCTACATCCGGCATTCCGATGCGTAGGCATCGGAATGATCGGTAAAGACCTTTGTTTCGATTCGGTTGGTGACGCTGCCCTCAGGCGTCTGTATCACTTCCCGGATATAAAGATCCTGAATGGGGTGATGGTTGGGACCAAAGCGAAAATTCCCCCGCACCGAGTCGAAATCCGCTTTTTCCAGGGCAGACCGGAAACCGTCCATGTCTTCAGGCTTACCGCCGGTTGCCGCCAGGGCGCTCCCGATCAGATGAGCGGCGTCATATCCCTGGCTGGCATAAAGGGTCGGGGTCCGACCATAGGCTGCACGGAAGGCCTCAACAAAAGATTTGTTAGCCGGATTATCCAGGTCATGACTCCATTGAGAGCCATTACGTACCCCCAGGGCCGCCGAACCGACGGCCTTGAGAATCCGCTCGTCGAAGGAAAATGCAGGCCCGAACACGGGAATCGATTTGTTGAGTCCTGCCTGAGCGTACTGTTTCAGGAAATTGATCCCCATACCACCCGGTAGAAAGAAAAATACCGCATCCGGCCTGGCGGCGCGCAGGGTGGCCAGTTCAGCCGCATAATCGGACTGACCCAGCTTGGTATAGACTTCGCCGGCCACATCACCCTTGTAATACCGCTTGAACCCGGCCAGGGCATCCTTACCGGCTGGATAGTTGGGGGCCAGCAGATAAACATTCTTAAACTGTTTGTCGTTCACATACTGGCCCGCAGCTTCATGGAGATTATCGTTCTGCCAGGCCACATTGAAGTAGTTCTTACTGCAACCCTTACCGGCAAGCCTGGAGGGGCCGGCGTTGGGGCTGATGTAGAAAACACCGTCCCGCGTCACCTTTGGTACCACCGCCATTGCCACATTGGAGAACACGATACCTGTCAGAATCTTCGTGCCATTGCTTTTGATAAATCGCTCGGCAATCTGCTTGCCTTTCCCGGGTTTTCGCCCGTCGTCGTCCACCAGAAGTTCTACGGGGATCCCTCCAAGCTTACCCTCACCCTGATTGATGGCCAACCTGAAACCATCCCGGATATCCTCTCCCAGATACCCTGCCTTGGTGGACAAAGTCGTTATCATGCCGATCTTGACCGGTTCCGCCGCTATGGCCGGACCCGTTACCAGCCCCATGATCAAACCCGCTGTAGCCAGGCGCCTGTAAGTCATATCATCCCCCAGTGCTGTCGAATTTCATTTGGAAAACAAACCGCGCCATCATACGCAAATGTGCCGGAGCAGTGAAATAACCGGATAACCGGATAACCGGTCAGTTGTGGCAATTGTTTCAAACCAGGACAGGGAAAATCATGCCGCGCGGTGCCACTGAACGGCAGACCATTTCCAGGACAGGGTTCGATACTGGCCGAGACCCGGTATTGCATTTGGCCGACGCTGGCGTAAACTTCAGCACTGTGAAAGTTCCATTCCAAAGGGTACAGACTAAAGCCCTATCACTCGGATATATAAGGGTTTACTGATCGGGCATTCCCGGATAAGCAAAGACACCGGGTGTACTCAATTTATTCGAAACCATATTAGGAGCGTTTGACGCATATGAAAAAAATTCTGACCATGGCGGCCTGTGTGCTGGTTGGCCTGTCCGTCACCTTAACTGCCAGCGCCAAGACCCTGCGACTGGCCTATGACGCAGATCCCGTATCACTAGACCCCCATGAGCAGCTTTCAGGCGGCATGCTGCAGCTGTCTCATATGATCTTCGATCCCCTGGTCCGTTGGGACAAAAAAATGGGATTCGAGCCACGTCTGGCAGAATCCTGGGAACGCCTTGACCCACTCACCGTGCGCTTCAACCTGACCAAGGGCGCAAAATTCCACTCCGGCAATACCTTGACCGCCGACGACGTGGTCTGGACCTTCGATCGACTGAAAGCAAGTCCTGATTTCAAAGGCTTGTTCACGCCCTTCAAGGAAATCAGGAAGATAGACGACCACACCATCGACCTGGTCACCACCGAACCCTATCCACTGGTGCTGCACATGGCTACCTACATTTTCCCCATGGACAGCAAGTTCTATGCTGGAAATGATGAAAAGGGTAATCCCAAAGCACTGTTGAAGAAACATGCTGACACCTATGCTTCCTCCCATGCTTCCGGCACCGGCCCTTACACCGTTGCCAAACGCCAGCAGGGCGTACGGGTGGATTTCAAGCGGTTCGGTGACTACTGGGATAAAAAATCCCCGGGAAATGTGGACCAGATCGTATTGACTCCGATCAAAGAGTCCCCCACCCGGGTAGCCGCTCTGCTTTCCGGTGATGTGGATTTCATCGCCCCGGTGCCGCCGGCGGATCTGCCACGCATCAGCAAGGACCCCAACGTCAATCTGGTCTCCATGGGCGGTACCCGTATCATCACTTTCCAGCTGAACCAGGAGCGTCGTGCCGAATTCAAGGATCCCCGGGTACGCCAGGCTATCGTGCATGCCATCAACAACGAAGGCATCGTGAAGAAAATCATGAAGAACTTCGCCACCGCTGCTGCCCAGCAGAGTCCGGTGGGATATGCGGGTCATGTAGCCTCACTGACACCCCGCTACGACCTGAAAATGGCCAAAAAGCTGATGAAGGAAGCCGGACACGAAAAAGGTTTCTCGGTCACCATGATGGCCCCCAACAACCGCTATGTTAACGATGCAAAGATCGCCGAAGCCGTTGCCTCCATGCTCTCAAGGATCAACATCAAGGTTGACCTGAAAACCATGCCGAAAGCCCAGTACTGGCCCAAGTTCGACGAACGTGCGGCGGATATGATGATGATCGGCTGGCATGCGGATACCGAAGACTCCTCCAACTTCACCGAGTTCCTCGGCATGTGTCCGGACAAGGAAACGGGTTACGGTCAGTACAACAGCGGCAACTATTGCAATCCCAAGGTGGACAAACTGGTTATGGCCGCCCAGTCTGAGACCGATCTTAAAAAGCGGGCCAAGATCCTGCAGGACGTAGAGCAGATTCTGCATGACGAAGCGGCCTTTATTCCCTTCCACTG
>JAAELC010000058.1 GCA_024227135.1 Gammaproteobacteria bacterium | reverse complement strand
AGACCGGTGATTTTACCGTGCGATTTACCCTAAAGACCAAGTATCCTCTGGCATTAAGAGATATGGCGCGGCGTATCCGCATACGACAAAACAACATTTACGGCACCACCGGGAACTACGACAAGAACACCCAGGCCACAAGTCTCAACGGTCTTGGACCCTATAAAGTTGTCTCCTTTGATCCAGGTAAAGAGGTTGTGCTGGAACGATCAGAAAATTACTACGACAGCCCCAAAGGCCGCCCAGCAATCAAACGTATAAAGATCCGTTCCATCCCTGATCTCGGCACTCAGCAGGCAGAGCTTATGACCGGTAATATCGACTGGCTGTACAACGTGCCGATGGATATTGCCAGGAATATGGGAAATACAGGACGTGGCGTCCATCTTGAAGGCCCCTCCCTGCGTGTTGGTTTTATTCCCCTCGACGCAGGCGGTGTAAGCGGTAAAGATAATCCCATAACCAAGGTCGAAGTGCGCAGGGCAATCATCCATGCCATAGACAGACAAGGTATCATCGAAAATCTGGTAGGAGGTACTTCTCAGGTCATCCATAGTGCTTGTCATCCTATTCAGTTCGGTTGTACTGATGATGTTGCCAAGTATGAGTATGATCCTGCAAAAGCAAAAAAGATGATTGCCGACGCCGGTTATCCGAATGGTTTCCCCCTTGATTTCTGGGCCTACAGGGAACAGCAGGTCTCCGAGGCTATCGCCTCAGATCTGACCAAGGTTGGCATAGATGTCAACCTTCGTTACTCCAAGCTTTCGGCCCTCAACAAGGCCCGTAAAGCAAGAGATATCCCCGCCTATTTCGGCACCTGGGCCTCGGGTGGTACCGCAGACGTGGCAGCCATCGCCAACGTGCACTGGTCCATCGACAGTGACCGGAATCTCTCCGGCGATCCCAAGGTAACTGAACTTATGCTCGGCGGTGAAAACACCAACGTACCAGAAGAGCGTGAAGAATTTTACCGCAAAGGTCTACAACTGATTGCAGACCAGGCATACTGGGTTCCACTCTACGCTTTCACCGCAAACTACCTGACCTCCAAAGATCTTATATTCCCGATCCCCAAGGATGGTCTACCACGTTTGTACAGCACCAGCTGGAAATAGTAACCCCGCTGGGGGAGCAGGCCTGCTTCCCCAGTTTTTCCCGGCCAAAAAGGTAAAACACGATGCTTCGCTATCTTTTACGACGCGGTTTCATGGCCCTGCTTGTGGCCCTGACTGTCTCTGTAGCCGCTTTTGTCCTGCTCAACGTTGCGGTTGACCCGGCCATGGCGATTGCGGGAGAAGACGCCGATCTTCTTCTTGT
>JAAELC010000057.1 GCA_024227135.1 Gammaproteobacteria bacterium | reverse complement strand
AGCTTCTTGGTGGCCGGGCCACTGAGTGTGCCGTGTAGTTCATCGAGCTGTGCCAGCAGGTGGACGTCCTCCCGTGTGTATTTGGAGATAAAACCTTTCACGGTACGCTGTCGGCGCTGAATCCATCCTGTCTTCTGGTACTGCTTTATAAATCTTGCGATCTGTGCTCTGGAATAGCCGCTGATTTGTTGTAGATAGCGACGTATCAGCCCTCGGTCCGCCTTGCCAAGTGTCAGATACCGGAAGCGAACCAGCGTCCCTTGAATCCAGCGATAGCACTCGGTCTTAGATGGAATGGTGATCTCCATGACCGCCGCGCCATCCAGAAATTGACGAACCTGTTCGAGGGTTTCAATTTGAGAGTCGTTCATGATGGTGTTCATACCTCCATCATGGACAGAATCAGGTCACTTCAGGCTCATTTCACGTTGGAAACACGCCCTCCCTTCAGGCTCATTTCATATTGGAAGAGACTCCTGCCCACGCGGTCCGGGAGATCCGCGGCGGCTACGCACCCTTGCCGAAAGAACACACCCTTTGGGATGAACACCTGCTACAACGCAAAATCGGCGCTACCGTCGACCCCGATAGCGAGCAGGAGCAAGAGTGCCAGTACTACGTCTACGTCTTGGAGGCCAGTCTGTGTTTCCGTAATGGGATGGTCATCCCCTTGATCAGCGAGTTTCTCGACTATTAAGGCGAGGGCGAGCAAAACAAGCAGGATTGTGAGACCAAGGCCTTTCACCGGCTGGCGGCGCACATCAAGAAGGCCTTCCCCCGACTCCCCATGATGTTGTTGCTCGACGGACTCTATCCCAACGGCCCGATCATGGCGCACTGCCGCCAATATCACTGGGATTTTATGATCGTACTCAAGGACGGTTCGCTACCCACCGCTTGGGAGGAGTACCGGCCTGCGCCACTACCAGCAAGAAAACCAGCTGCGCCAGAACTGGGGTGATCGAAGACAGCATTTCCAGTGGGTCAATTCGATCCGCTACGCTTTCGGCAGCAATGGCAAAAACCATATCGACATCAACGTCGTGGTCTGTACCGAGCAGTGGGAAGCGGTCAATCCCAAAACCGCTCGGATCATACCCAAGGAGAACACACACGCCTGGATCTCCAACTGCCCGATCAGTCGGCTCAACGTCCATACCCGCTGTAACCTCGGTGCCCGTTATCGCTGGGGGATTGAAGGGGCTTTTCTCGTTGAGAAGCACCAAGGTTATTCCTACGAGCATGCGTTCGCAAAAAACTGGAACGCCATGAAAGGCTATCACTACCTCATGCGCCTGGGGCATCTGATCAACACCCTGGCCCGCTTTTCCAAAGATTTGGCCAAACTGTTTGGCGAACTTGGGGTGCAAGCGACTATCGAGTTTATCCGCAACACGCTGAGCGGCCCCTGGCTCAATTTGCACGAGCT
>JAAELC010000056.1 GCA_024227135.1 Gammaproteobacteria bacterium | reverse complement strand
GCCATCACCGACTGTCACGGATGGATACAATGTACTGACGGTGAGGTCCGGGTTAGGCTAGAACCACTTCAACAAGCCAAGCGACGTTCGGCGCAGGAGTATCTTTGCCGTAAGCTAACCAGCTTCAGAGCCCAAATCCCAATGGGCAAACGACTGGTCGTTGAGGTCGGCGAGAGCCCCATGAAATAGGAGGGTGTCAAAAAATAGGACTGTTTTTTGGGGAAAACGGAGAGGTCTGGAGTTACATCACGCAGGGTTACTTTGTTGCCAAAACTGGTGAACTGATTTACGGCCCAATCGGTTTATTGTCATCTGGGTTCTTCATCCTCGCTGGTACTGCGATGATTGGATATGCAATCTGGTCTTATCGCAAACATCGATAGAATATCAGCCAGCTTCTGAAACTAAGAAGATTGCTTCTTGCTGACGCCGATGTCGGATGGGGTTTCCTGATCAGAATCCGGTGCCTTCGGGTTACTGGTTTTTTTCTGGCCTACCTCCCTTGGCCATCTCCCGCTTTTTCAGCAAGATCCCGGTCTTGCGCTTTGCCTGAAAGCGGAACTTCCCGTGCTGCACTGCAATAGGCGGCTCCCGACCCAGAGCGGACCTACACGGATTGCTTATAAAGGCTATCAGAAAACCTTGCGGTCCAGGATGCTCAACTCCAGCTTTGAAGCCCGTCACTTTTAAGCGGACACCGTCAGAATGCATCAAATCAGGGTGGCATCGACTCACTCCGGCTGTCCACAGAGTTATCAGATAGTGTATTATTGCGGGCTACTGAGGCAGCCTTAGAAGCAAGCAGTGTGGAATGAGAGTGTTTGTTCACAGATTAATACAGTTCGCCCTCATACTGAATCTTTTTAGTGGAAGTGGCGCTCTAGCAGAGCAAGTCAGCGATGCAAGCGATATCGAGTCGCACTGGTATGCTCAGGCAGGTGCATACGTCCACATACTAAGCAGCGACGACTTCGAGGGGCCACCGCTGTTCGGAGGTATCGAGTACCATAGAACGGATAACTGGTTTGGTGGATTCTCCCTCTTTAACAACTCCTTTGGACAGTTCAGTCAGTACCTATATCTCGGAAAGAAGTTCCACCCCTGGGACACGCACCCGGAGGTCCGTATTAAGCTCACCGCAGGAGTTATTCAAGGCTATAAGGATGAGCACTACGACACGCTACCGATTCACTGGGGTGGCAGTTGGGGGCTTGGATTCGTCCCGGGTATCGGCTATCAGAAGGATCGTGTGGGCTACGACGTTGCCTTGCTGGGAGTTGCCGGTTTGCTATTTACCATCGGCTATGAGTTTTAACTCAAGGCTGCTGATCATTCTGTTTGCCTACGAAACCCACCGAACTACGGGAGCATCAGCCACTGAAAATAGGTAGCTTAATTGCCCCTCCTGGCCGATAGTGCCGGACAGCGACCAGAAATCAATGTCCGCTGTCCGGCGAGGGAAATGAATCAAACCTCCGTCTGCTCTGCCATCGCCAGAGCATCATCGACCTCAATACCCAAGTATCGTACTGTGCTTTCAAGTTTGGTATGGCCCAAGAGAAGCTGCACAGCCCGCAGGTTCTTGGTTCGATGATAAATCAGTGTCGCTTTGGTTCGTCGTAGCGAGTGGGTGCCATACTCGTATCGATCCAAGCCGATAAGTGATACCCAAGAATCGACTATCCGAGCATGCTGGCGGGTGGTGATGTGCGGTGACACGCTCATGCGACTGGGAAACAGGTAATCGACAGAGCCCAGCTTCTGGGAGCCAATCCAAGCTTGAATCGTCTCTCGGGTCTGATCGGACAACTCAAACCTCACCGGCAGACCGGTCTTCTGTTGCATCACCGTTGCTCTGGAAAGGACTTTGGACCCGTGGACGATATCTGCAACCCGGATTCGCACCAGATCGCACCCGCGTAGCTTACTGTCGATGGCAAGGTTGAAGAGCGCCAGATCGCACCCGCGTAGCTTACTGTCGATGGCAAGGTTGAAGAGCGCCAGATCTCTGGTTCGATCCAATATCTGCAGCTGAATCCGGATGGCCCAGATTTCCTTTAGTTTGAGCGGGGGCTTCTGGCCGACCAGCTTTCCCTTATTCCAAGGGCTGTGGTCAGTAGCATCTGGTTGGTTACTCAGCAGATCGGTCATGGTTTGTTTCCTCCTCGGTTGGTAGGAAACAGCAGTTTGAACCAAAACTGTAGATACCGAGAATCCCTTTTCCCGGAAACAGACCTTCGATTTGTGCACTGCAATAGACAGTTACCGACCCATTGCGGTCCTACACGGCTTGCTTATAAATGGTACTAGAATTTCTTACACTAATTGAGAGATTATTGGCGCCATGAACAGCAGGAATCAATCTGGCTTCGAAGCTAAAATTTCTGCCTCCTCAGCAAAATCTGTGGGCCATTGGCGGCGTAGGCAGTTTTCCAAGTGCATGATATAAGGCAACTTCTGCTCCACGATAGGTGCGAAATCCGTAAGAATTTCTGGT
>JAAELC010000055.1 GCA_024227135.1 Gammaproteobacteria bacterium | reverse complement strand
TACATGTACGCAAAACCACACGGCCCGAACCGCGGCAACAGGTCATCTATGACGCCCTCGGGATTTCCGACCGTCCCGGCAATACCGAGAAAACCATCATCTGACAACCCGCACACAACCGTGTAGTGCCATAACGGCCTGAAAAAATCTCTAGTTACTGGTTTTACGGGAATTTCAAAAACAGGATGTCAAAGATGGGTTAGGTTTTACAGTATATGATTAAGTGGCAGGATTACTGCGCAACACGCAGTAATCCACCGCTCGAAGAACTAACGTCTTCTGCGTCTCTCCTGTGGAGTGGCACTCGCTTCATTAGAAATCAGCGATTCCACCCCGCCTTCTACCGACGTTACGACATAATAATAGGTCGTATCATTGACCAGACCGAAGTCTGCATAGGCGCAGTAATCACACTCATGGTCTGTCGCAATTGCGGTGTAGGGGCCTCCCTGGCTAGTGCTGCGGTACACGCTATAACTCCCAACTCCACTCACAGGCGTCCATACCAGATCAATCTTTCCGCTCTTGGCCCGGGCGAAGAGATCGAAAATACTCTGCTCCGGCGGCTGATGCGTTGCGTCGACTTCGACAGTGAAGCTGTCGGAGCCAATGGCGCCATCATCGTCGGTGATCGTCACAGTGACGATGTAACTACCCGCTGCGCCGAAGCTATGACCGCCATCCACCGAACCGCTGCCTGCACCCTGTGTGAGTGTACCGGGCTCGACATTACCATCACCCCAGTCAATCACCGCGGTATGGGTGTCGAGCACACCGGCGTCAGTGAAGCTTGCCGGATCGAGTACGATGGGGGTTCCAAGAGGTACATTCAACTGATCTGCACCTGCTTCCACCACCGGCGCCAGGTTATTCACGGTGACAATGGCGTTATCCAGGCCGATTCCACCCGCGCCGTCATCAATGCTGACTATCACCGTGTAAATCCCGTTATCCGGGTACAGATGACTGGGTGCGAAGGTACCGTCTGGATTCAATGACAGCGTTTGCAGACCTGTACCATCACCGTAATCCACTGTCGCTGCCCAGCTGTCGGCGTCAGGATCGGTAAAAGACCCCGTACTGACAAAAGTGTCTCCTTCATCGATCGCCGCATCAGGCCCCGCATTCACTGTGGGTGGGGTGTTCGGCGTTGCGAGGATCTCGACTGCGAAGCTGTCGAAGCCGCTCGCGCCGGCATTGTCGGTCACCGTCACCGTCACAATATAGTTACCCGCAACGGCATAGCTGTGCCCGCCATCAACCGAGCCATTGCCAGCACCCTGTGTGAGGGCACCGGGCTCGTCGTTTCCGTCACCCCAGTCAATCACCGCCGTATGTACATCGGTCACACCCGCATCGGTGAACGTTGCCGGGTCAAGGGATACAGGAGTCCCCAAATTGACGTTACTCTGATCTGCACCCGCTTCAACCACTGGCTGCGCATTGTCAGCGATCACGACGGCCGTATCGCTACCCACACCGCCATCATCATCCACCACAGTCAGGGTCACAACGAAGGTGCCGTTATCAAGGTAGACGTGATCCGGATCCAGGGTACCGGTGACCAGCGCCGTACCATCACCAAAGTCCCAGGTAATGGTATGGGTGTCCAGCACACCGGGATCATCGAAATTGCCGGAAAAGCTCACCGTCGCCCCCTCCAGTGACGTCTGGTCATTTCCCGCATTGACACTTGGTGCAACGTTCTCAACCAGGACCGTCGAGCCGGTGACATTGTTCAGCAATCCATCTGTCACGCGCACAGCAACCGGCACCGTGGCATCGTCGATACCCGTGAACTCGGGCATCACCCCGGTAGCATCGTCGAAGTTACCGTCATCATCATAGTCCCACTCATAAGCCAGCGGGTTGTCATTCGGGTCACTCGAGCCGCTTGCATCGAGATTGATGGTGGAACCTTCCGAAACCGTGTAAGGCCCATCAGCATCGGCGGCCGGCGCCAGATTTGAAACCACGCTGACTGTAGTGAAGTCGAAATCATCGAGCCGCTCTTCCGGGTCTTGCACGCCATTGCCATTGGCATCGTTCAACACGGCATTGTCAAAGACCTGCAAACCGATATTGAAAAGACCGACGCTCGGGAAGGTTACGAATGGCTGCGAACCTGTTACGTCGTCAAACGCCCCGTCATTATCGGTATCCCACTGCCACACTGTAATGAAGTCAGTGGGATCGATATCGAAGGATTCGGATCCGTCCAACTGGCAGGCTATACCAGCGGTACAGCTGTAAGATCCTCCGGCCTCTGCGACCGGCGGATGAGGTGGTACCGCAATCGTAATCACTGCCGAGTCGGTGTCTGCACTCGACGGCGCATTGTTGTCGGTCACCCGCAGAGTCACAGTCACATTTTGAGGTAATGCAGTCTCCGGATAGTCAATCCGTGAATAGGTTACGGTGGTGGTCGGTTCGGTGCTCGATACATCGAAGGTGCCGTCACCGTCGAGATCCCATTCGTACAGCACGATATCGCGGAATGGATCCAGGTGGAATGAACCCGAACCGTCAAGGGTCAGTTCGACGTCCACACCCCATACCCGGTCGGGTCCCGCATCCGCCACCGGCGGCTGCACGAACAGCGTCGGGGTCAGCATGATGACCGACCAGGCGGATGTCAGATCGTAACCCACGTAAGTCCCACCGGGGTTACCATCCCGTGGCCAGCCGCCATCGCTCTGCTGACGATTGATCAGGCGACGGGCGATACCGTTGGTGTCGTCCTTGAACCAGTCGAGACCCGAATCCTTCAATTTAACGACAGGCTGAGGGTTCGCCAGGCGCATCGCCTTGGCAAAGGCATAGTAGGCGTAGTAGGAATAACTGCCATTCGAGCTGTTGTACCACCAACTGGGGGTGTTCCAGTTTGCATCGATATAACTTTCCGCGGTCTGCCAGCGCTTGTCTCGCTCATCTTCGGATGTTGCAGGGTCGTCGTAACCCACCACATCATCGAAAGCGAGCAGCACCAGTCCTGATGGTGTGGTATTCCTGCCATTCCCTTGTCCTCTGTATCCGAATCCCGTGCCGTTGTAGCTGTTCGTCATGGACAGGTCGTTTCGCTCCTTGACCCATTGCGGGATCTCAATACCCCAGACGTTTTCCGCCGCAACCATACCGATCGCACCCCACTGGGCGGCCGAGTTATCGGTAAATGTACCGCTGTTCCAGGAGTAGATCCAACCGCCACCGGCACTGGATTCGCTTTGTCCCCAGGCGTAGACATCGGCCATATCCACGACCAGATCATAGTAGCTACGGTCGACAATGCCCGGCTGCCCGGTGATTGAGTAGGTATCTTTACTGGCACTGGACACCAGCGCGTCCATCGCCTGTCCGACCTCATAGGGGTGCCGGAAATCGTAGCTGAGCCGTGTCTCAACACCCAGGCCATTGTCGTTCGTGTCAGGATCCCCATAGGTCTGCGGGCCGATAGCGATCGTGCGCAGCGCATGGGGCAGATAGCGCAACCCTCGCGATACCGTTTCCACATAGGGGTTTTCTACCACGTCACCCAGTTCCAGATGGGCATTGATTTCGAACGCCTGCACCGCCGATGAAGTGGGTGAAACGACATATCGGGTCGCCCCGCTCCCTCCAGGCCAACCCCCCCCCTGATCCCAGTGACTATGATCGATACGAGCGGAACCGTAGGTACCGGCAGTGAATTCTCCACGAATCTGGTTTTTATGTAACCACCAGAGGCCCTCGTCAATGGCCGTGTTGATTTCGATATCCAGGGACTTGGCGCGCAGTCGGATCTTGTACTCATCGCTGGCCTGCGTGCCGAGAGCATCGGTCAGGGTGATAGTCGCAACGAAGGGTTGACCATCGATACCCGTGTAGGTGTGTTTGGCCTCGATCGCATTGGGATCGGTCACGGTTCCGCTGACCGGCGCCGAGCCGTCTCCAAAATCCCAGCTGTAGGTCATTGGTGCCGTGCCCGACCAGGCGACTGCCTTAAGGGTGGTTTCACGCCCGCTCCAGGAGTCGTGGGGCACTTCGATGCCGCCGGAGAAGGCCCAGGGTATGGCCGACACCAGCGGTTTCTTGCTGACGTTGACCGTGGAAGCATCGCTGGCGGACTGGCCGGCAAAATCGGTGACGGTCAGGGTCACTGTGTAGCTGCCGGTTGCTGTATAGCGATGGTCTATCCAGGGATTGTGGCTGGTGATACTCTCGCCGTCACCGAAGTCCCAGGTGTACCATTCGATACCGAAATCGTCGCTCGAGGAACGGCCGTTGAAACGGGTGGGGAAATCGGTACGAGTCACGTAGGGCCCACCGGTATCAGCCTTGGGCGGGTCACCCAGCACCACGGTGATCGTGGTGGCGTCGGTATCGCTCTGCTGAGCGTGGTCGGTTACCGTCACGGCGGGCTGATACACGCCTGCCGAATCGTATTCGACCATTGCAACAGCCCGGTTGGAATCCGCTATGGAGGTTGAATCGAAATCCCATCGATAACTGAAAATACCGAAGTCATCCGTGGATGCACTGGCATCCAGCGTAACGGGCATACCAACCTCGGTCAGCTGGTCAGGACCAGCCTCAGCTACCGGAACCCCGTTGCCGCTGACGGTTATCTGGGTCTGTGCTGTATTCACCTGGCGGCCATTGTCGGTGACGGTGAGTGCCACCGTGTAAGTGCCGGGGGCGGAATAGACATGGGTCGGCGTGGCGCCGGTGCCGCTATTTCCGTCACCGAAATCCCACCCGTAAGACCAGATACCAAAGTCGTCCGTCGAACCGGTACCGTCGAAAACCGCAGTCCACTGACCATTCTGCGCCTGATTCTCATCCACACTGTATGGGCCCGCGGGATCGGCGATGGGCAGATCGTTTGCGGTAACAGTATAAGTAGTCGTGGCACTGTGACTCTGCAGCGCGTTGTCACGTACCGTCAGGGTGACGGTATAGGTGCCGGCTGCATTGTAGGTGTGGGTCTGGGCTGAGCCATCAGCGGTATTTCCGTCGCCAAAGTCCCAGACATAATCACAGATACCGGAATCATCGCTACTGGCGGCACCGTTGACCGATGCAGCCCAGCCACCCGAGCTGGCAGCACTTTCGTCCACCGAGTAGGGACCGCCGGGAACCGCTGACGGCAGCGCCTGCGCAGAGGTGCTGACCGTGGTAGTCGCGGTATGGGTCTGCAACGCATTATCCGTCACTGTCAGCGACACCGTGTAGGTGCCTGCGGTTGCGTAGGTGTGGGTCGGGTTGGCACCTGTTGCGCTGTTGCCATCCCCGAAGTCCCAGGCGTAGCTGTAGATACCTGCATTGTCACTGGAACCTGTTCCGTCCAGGGCTACCGTCCATTGTCCGCAACTGGCACTGGCTTCAGTCAGCAGGTAAGGACCGCCAGGATCGGCAACCGGCGGTGTGCCGGCAATCAGGGAAACCGTGGTCGTATCCGTATCCTGCTGATCGACTCCGTCGGTGACCCTGAGGTTGATATCATACTGCCCTGACTCATAGTAGGTCACTGTGGGTTGCCCGGCACTCGAGCGGGTGTCCGGTGTCTCAAAATGACTCAGTTCAATGTCACCGGAATGCACCGTGGCTCCGACCCGGAAAGGTGAACTACCCGAATGGCTGGAGTCATAGAGCAATGTCCAGGTGGAGGTACCGGTTTCCCGCACATAGTACAGTGCACCCAACGCTTTGACGTCGACGCGCACATCGTAGGTGGTGTCCGGTGAATAGCTGCCAAGTACACCTCTGGAACTGCCGCTTTCATAAACGAAAAGGCTATTGTTGCTGAAATATATTGCGTAGTAAAACTGTGTGTAAGAGTAATTGGAACCGGTGTTCTTAAGGCCCCACATGACATACCGGTTTCCACTACCTCCCGGCACCCGGAGTCGTCCACGGTAAGAATCACCAGTGACTCTCGGATAGCTGGCCTGGGTAACCAGATAACTGTTTCCCCAGCTTCCTGTGCCGGATACCACGGCAGATCCGGATCCATTCAGTTCAGCACCTGCCTGTGCCCAGACACCAGGACTCAATGTATCACCGCTGAACGGACCCTGCAGACCGTTACCCATATTCCACTCGTATACCAGCGGCGCCGGGCCGTCATCTGAGGAGCCGGTCCCGTCCAGGGGCACGGTATAGATACCACCAGTGGCAAAGGACTCACCGAACACATAGGGACCACCCGCATTGGCTACAGGCGGGTCACCCACCAGGCGCACCAGCGCCAACCCATACGCCTTGCGGTCACTGTCATCCGTGACGCGCAGTTTCACGCTGTACTCCCCCTCTACAGCTGGATAACCGTGCTGGACGTTCATCCCGCTGTCAGTTTCACCGTCCCCGAAATCCCATTCATAGGCAACGATACTGCCGTCGTCGGAAGAATCCGCACCGCTCATACTGATGATGGCGCCGGGATCATCGACCACAAAATCGGGGGTGATCCGGGCAATTGGATCTCCCAACGGTGGCAATGCCGGCGGTGCACCGATACCGAGCACATTGCTGGAGGTATTGCTGGTGCTGATGGTCAGGCGTGAACCAAAGCTGCCGTCACCATTTCCGAGGTAGGCGTAGATCTGACGCGTAGTGTAACTCGACGCGACGAAGTCCAGGTTTCCGTCACCATTCCAGTCGTATGCATCGAAGGCACCGTGATTGCCATGGTCCAGCGTTGAGTTGTATGTGGCGTCCTGAAAACTGCCATCACCGTTACCCGCATAGAAATAGGTATCGCCATTACCACCAGCGTTGGCGATGATGTCCGGGTGCCCATCGTTATTGAAATCCCCCGCGGCCAAACCGTAGGGATCCGAGCCCGGATCACCGATGACTCCACGATCGACAAAGGCCCCCGTGCCATCCCCCTCGAACAACCGTACGTGACCGGATGAGTAAGTAGTGCGTGCAATGTCGAGGAAACCGTCGTGATTGAAATCCGCGCTGTCCATACCTCTGCCGTTGCCATGGACGACATCCACCGTCGTGATTTGAAAACCGCCCCTGCCATCACCCAGCGCTACATGGATGTAACGGCTATTCGTATTTCCAATGAAATCCATATTTCCGTCATTGTTGAAGTCCCCCTGGGCCGAGTCCATGCTGTAGCTATTGGTATTGCCCCCGGTTCCCACGGCGCCACGGTTGGAAAAACCGTCCAATCCATCGTTTTCGAAATAGTAGTAAGTCGCGGTTTGGCCACTTGGACTACCGACAACATAGTCCCAGTCGCCGTCGTTGTCATAATCCGCAATAATACCGCCACCACGGATAAGACCGCCCAGTTGGTTCAGGCGCGTGAATTCCGACCAGATGCCATCCCCTGCACTTCGAACGTAGTAATGATACCCCGAGTCATCCGTTGCAATGACAAAACTGGATGTATCGAGTGAAATCGAGAAATCCTGCTCGTCAGCCAGTCCCTGGCTGTCTTCGACCCGTATGGTTACCGGGTTGTCATCAGGCGATCCGGCATCAGGTATCCAGCTCACCAGCCCACTGCGGTGATCGATGGACAAACCATCAGGCCCATCGACGACCGAATAGGCAAGTACGTCACCAAAAGGCACCTGGGCATCGTCGACCACTGCCTGATAGCGATAACGCAGGCCGCTGCGCGCGCTGGTGACCGGTGCCGAAACGAATGCCGGTGCGCTGTTCACATCGCCGACCAGAACCACGAAGTAATCTGTGTCTGTGTTGCCATCCCCATCGGTGACCATCAACGTGCCTTGAAAGACCCCGGCATCCGGGTATTGGGCAATGACCAGTCCGCCGAACCCGCCTGTGCCATTATTGAAATCCCAATCGTACCGGGTAATTCCCACGTCGTCGCTGGAGGCGGTACCGTCGAAGAGTACCGTATCGCCGGGATCGATCTCGATGTAATCGATATTCGACTGCGCGACCGGGAAGCCTGGTTCCACCAGACGCACATCGTCCAACAGCACCGCTGAGTCGCTTCGCCCGTCACCGACATCTTCGATTCGCAGTTCCAGAGTGACCAGATCTCCACTCCCGGCGAACAGGGACACATCTGCCAACATGGACCGAAAACCACTTTGCAGTTGATACCCGGTCAAAGGCGCAGGCTGGAAGTCATCGAAAGTATCCGCAGTAAGCAACGCCTTCTCACCCCCAGCGGTCACCAGTATCAGCTTTGCGGTGAAAGCATCGTTGGTATAGCTCGGTGATGGTTCTTTGGTCAGAAAATTGTAGTTCAGACGCAGTGTGGCGTATTCGGCCGGGACCACAAAATTTTCGATGGCCAGCGTGCTGATATCGGCATCGCTCGGAGCGGAGCCCTCGTCAGGCTCGGTAGTCAATAACATGGCCTGGTTGCCCTGGGGGGCCCGCAGGATACCAATACCCGGCACCAGCCCCACATGGCCACTGATGGTGGTCCCGCCCGAACCGCTCTCGAAACTACCGTCGGCCCCGCCGATGAGGTTGGTTGCCGCCGGCGCCGGGGCTGAAATGGCCAGAGCAAGCATCAGGACCGGCCACAGCCGACCGGTGCGCGTGTGTGCATTCATGGACTCTTTACCCTGCCCGGTGCTGCAAGCGGCCCCAGGCGTCGTGGAGAACAGTTTTCTGATATCGTTCATCGCGCCCACCCCGCTCAATTTCCGAGACCGGGACAGGCCGGTCCGGTCGGTCCGCCGATTGACGGATCAGCCGTCGGTTGTGGTTCGGCCCGGTTGTCCGATACGGTGGTCATCACCAGCATCAGAAAGTTGAAATACGCCAGGTAGGCCGCAATGATATTGGAGGCCTGAGACAGGCGCTTGGCCGCCGCAGAGGTGGCAACCAGTCCCAGCGTGTACTCCTTCTGCACGAAATGGTTGAACTCACAGTCTACATAGTGCGCCGGTTTATTCGCGTGCATCGGCAGATACTTCATCCATTGGGCGGAGTTTCGCGCATGAATCAGCGACACCACCTTGCCCATCGTCGTCGACATCTTGTAAACCACACCATAGGCTTTTTCGACAGCGCCACCACCAAGGTTGACCACTTGGGTGATATCCGATTCCTGGAGTGCCGACGCCACTGAGCTCGCTGTAAAGCCCAACTCGTCTTTACTGGCCTTTTCGTTGAGCCGCATGTTAGGGATCTTCTCTGCGATCTCCTCGATTTCATCCGCCACATCCATCACCGGTTTAATGAAGGTGTTGTAGGCAATCGTCGACAGGACGCTGACAATGGCTATGGAAATCGACACCGAGACCATGGAAAACTCCCCGGTTGGATCGATCATGTTCACCGGGTTGTTCCCCGCATACATGTACGGGTGCAGCGTCTCCGGCATCAATGGGTTGCCCGGATGGGGATCGCGGCTGATGAAACGTGCGATTTCCGGGTCATAATAGCGGGCCCGCAGATGTTGCAACCCAGTCACCGGGTCAAGCCGTTCGCCGGCGAAGCCATACTCGTTGGGGGTGGTACCGGTCACAATCATAGCATTGCCAAAAGCATCGTAAGCGTATGTATCGCTTTCAACCCCTGTATCATCAGTCAACACCCGCATACTGCCCAATGCATCAGTATGGTAGTAGTAAGGTGTCACACCGCCAGGATCCATGCTCAGCAGATCATGTCCGTAGATGTAGTTCGTCTGCAGCGATCCCCCGCCATCGAACTCTGCCAGCACCTGCGACAGTCCTGACAGGTCGGCGGTATCAACCACGAAGTCGGTAACGACACCGTCTACGGTGCGGCCGATGCGGTTACCGTCGAAATCGTACAGGAAGGCGGAGACCGTGCCGTCTGGTTCGGTGCGTTCAATCAGCCGGTTACGCGAGTCGTAGATGAAGCTGGTCATGCCGGTACTGTCGGTAATGGTCAACAGATTGCCGTTATCGTCAAAACTGAAACTACGCAGTCCCACATTCAGCACCCGGTCGTTGATATCATAGGTGGCTGTCTGAGTGCCGCCCGGCAGTGCAAAACTGATGATATTGCCCACCGCGTCGTAGCTGTAGCTGGACTCGATAGCAGCACCGTCCGGATCCTCGATCACCCGGGTGAGACGATTCAGCGCGTCATAGGTGTAGTCGATCGTGCGCCCGCCCGCCTCGATCAGTTCGACACGGTTACCATTGGAATCGAGTTCGTACTGGTAATCTGCCAGCACCGGCGATCCACCCGGCCCTGTGTGAGTCACCTGCACCGTCTGGTTACGTGAGTTGTAGTCCAGCACAGCGGAGGTACCGTTTGCATAATCGATACCCGTAATGTTGCCGACTCCGTCGTAGCTGTAGGTAGTTATCCCGCCACCCGGATCGGTCACACTGGCCAGATGCCGCAAAGCATCGTAGGCGTAGCTTATCAGCCCGCCAGGACTCGTTACCGAAGTGCGATTACCGACCGCGTCGTAGGTGTAGCTGACGACGCTGCCATCCTGGGCCTGGCTGCTGAGCAAGCGATCACGCGCATCGTAAGTGAAGGTCGTAGTGAGAGCAGCACCGAGCGGATCTTCTACGACCGTCTCGATCTGACCGGCGTCGGTATAAGTGAATTCTTCAACGAGCCCATCCGGCATCGTGCGGGAACTCAGGCGATTCATCACGTCATAATCGAAAAGTGTGGTTTCGCCGTTGAAGCTGGTGTGACTGGTCAGATTGCCGACCGCATCATAAACCCAGGTTTTCACCTGCCCGAGGGGTAGTGTTTTGCTCAGGCGTCGACCCAATGCATCATAGGTAAAGCTGGTAGTACGCCCAAGCTTGTCGGTCTGAGTGAGGCGATTGCCCGCTTCGTCATAGGTGTAGGAGGTGACATTGGGCGCAGCCGTGTTGTCTGTCACCGTCAGAAGGTTACCCACAGCATCGTAAGTGTAGTCGGTGACATTGCCATTGGCGTCGGTTTTTGAAGTGACGCTTGAGTTCGGCCCCCAAGTTCGATGCAGTGTGTTGCCGTCCGGTAGTGTGGTTCCCACCAGATACTCGGTCAGCAACATACCGGACTCATAGTCATACACCGTCACGTTACCGTTAGCATCGGTCACCTCGGCAGGTCGGATCTGGTCGTCGGTGTAGTCGTTCGTGGTCACGTTACCCAGCGGATCGGTGGTCGTCACCAAGCGATCGATGGCATCGTAGGTGTACGTGGTCACATTGCCCCGCGGATCGGTCTGGGAAATCCGATTACCACCAGGATTATAGATACTCGTGGCGATGGCACCGTCAGGATAAATCACCCGAGTCAGCCGATCCTGGTCATCGTATTCAAACAGGGTGCTACGACCACCCCGGTCCGTGTGGGCTGTTTTTCGGTCTTCGAGATCGTAACCGAAAAGATCGAACTTTCCGTCGGCGTAATCGATGCGCTCAAGATTGCCCCGATCATCATAGGCAAAGCTCGTGACTCGACCGAGTGCGTCAGTTTCACTGGTCTTGCGGTTGTTACCGTCGTAGGCATAGCGGGTCTCATTACCGAGTGCATCGGTGACTATGACCGGTTTGCCATTCGCATTGTACTCGTAGGTGGTGACCTCCTCGACCAGAGAGCCGCCATCGGTTCGGGTAATAGAACTCGAGGTATTGCGTCCTGCCGCATCGTATATATAGTTCCGCACTACTCCGGTCGGTGAAGTGACTTGCGTAAGGTTACTGTCAACATCATAGACCATGGCGGTGATACCCGCCGCGGTTTCAAGCTGGGTGGCATTGCCATCACCATCGTAGACAAATCCCTGTATCAGCCCACCGGAATCGTCGGTTTGCCGGGTGACGTTGCTATTGGCATCGTATTCGAAATTCAGCGAATTGCCAGCCGCATCCTGGATACCTGCGATCCGCCCATCATCATCGTAATCGTAGATGGTCAGGTTGCCCAGCGCATCGGTTTCGGAGGTAAGCTGATCCTCGACATTGTATGTGAACTGCCTGGTATGACCGTTAGGATCAGTTTCGGTAAGCTTGTTGCCTCGATCGTCGTAGGTGAAACTGGTCTCCGCTGCACCGATGATCGCCGATTCTATGTTGCCCTGTTCATCGTACTGTAAAACACTGATTGTGCCATCGCGTTCGGTAATCGTCTCCGTACCCGAATCGATGTCCTTGTCATACTCTGTGCGGTTACCATCCGCATCGATCTGCGCAACCAGAAATCCCGCTGCGTCATACTCGTTGCGAAGCGGGCTGATGCCGAGTGGATCTTCGATGCGGTCGAGGAAGTTATCCGCGACGTAGAAATACCGGGTGGTATTGCCCTCGCGGTCATTGACCGACACCAGATTACCGTTGCCGTCGTAGCCATAGTCGATGGCATTGCCGAGAGGATCCATGATGCTTTCGATACGGTTCTGCGCCCCGCGCACGAAGGTGACGAACTGACCGTTACTGTGCACCACACCGTTATTGTTTACGAACAGCGAGTTTCCATTTATATCACCGATGCGTTTCACACCGGTGATCAGATTCATATCGAACTCACGGCCATCCAGGGTCGTGAGCCGCACATCTACTGGATTGTAGATCTCGAAGGTACCGATATCGACAAGGTTGCCCTGGAGCAGATTTACGAAACCGTAGGATGTCAACACATCGAGGGTCGCACCCGGCACACCTCCGATCTGCGTGAATTTCAGGTTTGCCACTTCGCAGCCAAGGCTGCTGCCTGCACCGGTGAGTTCGACGACAAAGGCGAATTTGTAAAACTCCGCATCCGAGAAGCGAATTTCAGTGACATGATAGAGATCTTCCCGCACTCCCCCCTGGCAACTGTAAAAATCGAATGTTCCACCTTTCAGTCCGGTCCATCCCTCTCCGAGCACCCGATTATTGGTATAGGTGCCATCCTGCACCACCTCCAGCTTCCAACCGTTGCCGAAGTCGCCGAAAGTACCCCGCCGACGGCTGTCGTAGGTACGGTTTATGGTAATCTCGATACCACTTACCGGCACCTGCATGTCCGTATAATTGATGGTGAAGATGCCCGGTTTGAACTCACCGGTGGCGGTGTAAGGCTGTACCAGCGAACTGGTCAATCCGTTGATGTCGGTGGCGCTCAGACGGATGTCGTACAGCCCGTTTTCCAGTACCGTGGTATCCAGTGTTCCGAGCACACCATCAATCACCGGAGCGGAACCCGTCCCAAAGGTCGTATATGCACCCGTACCCACGGGCGCATAAGCCAGCTGGTAACTCACCAGTGTCAGATCCGTGGCCGTGCCGATAAATACAGCCTGGCCACTGATATCACTGCCCTGCAACGGATCGGAGATCGCCACTACCGGAGGATCGGTATCGGTAGCGGGGTCTACGGCATCGAACACCAATGTATCCGATCCTTCATTGCCCGTCGGGTCGCTCGCCGTTGCCAACACAGAGTAACTGCCAAGCACCGGCGCGGTGAACTCCGCCTGATTGTCGGCGTTGAGGGTCACCGATGAACCGTTTATTTCAAGCGTGCGCATCAAAACGAATACGTTGTCGGTGGCATCCACCGTGAGTGTCACCGTACCACCGGGTACCGTCGTGCCGGGTACCACCGAGACCGTGACCTGCGGTGCCTCTGTATCCGGAATTCCTACAGCCTGGACATCCACCATTTTCACACTACCATTGCCTGCCGGATCCATGGCCGTGGCTGTGAACTGGTAATTTCCCGGGATATAAGGCGTGTAACTCCCCTGTCCACTGACATCGAGTTCCACAGGCTCATCCAACGGGCCGCCTGCCGGACCGGTGACTGTCACCTCCAGGGAGGCCACAGCGATATTGTCCGTTGCGTTGGCGACAACACTGATCGGATTGGTGATGTCCACCGGATTCGGAGTTGCTGCAAGGCTGACTACAGGCAAACCGATATCAGGCAGCACCTCCAGTGAACCGCTGGCGGTGCCGATATTACCTGCCGCATCCACAGCCGTCGCCAACACCGCCAGCACACCCGCCGTCGGGGGTGCATAGGTGGCATTACCGTTCACATCCAGGGGCACGTTCTCGCCATCAACCATGAGTGCCAGGCTCACCACCACCCGGTCATCCGTTGCAGTCACATTGAAAACCGCATCCTCGCCGTGGGTGAGGCTTAACGGATTAAAATCCAGAATCACGGTCGGATCGGTCACGTCGCTGGCCTGAGCCTCGAAAGTGACCCCCCTTGTATCCGAATTCGCGAGCAGGTCCGTCGCTGTCACACGCACACTGTGCATACCGTTCTGAGCAGGTACGAAACTGTAGACACCGCCCCCGATATCGCTCGGCGTAACAGCACTGCTATCGGGTTGAATCACTTCAACGATCAGCGAGTCAATCCCATCTTCGTCAAAGGCCTGCACGCTGATGGTTGCGGTATCGCCGACCTCGATATAGTCAGGATTCACCTCAATCTGGATACGAGGGTAGGCGAGTAAATTGTCATAATACCGGTTCTGCCCCTGGGGGGTACCAACCATCAGGTCCAGGTCAAGGTCTGCATCGGCATCCAACAGCAGCACGCCAAAACTGTTGGTATTATCCACCGGAAACTGGGTTCCGGTCACATCACTGAAAACACCGCTGCCGTCATTGAGCCAGATGCGATCCTGACCGGCGTTGGCCAGCACCAGGTCATTTGAGCCGTCGAAATCAATATCACCCACGGCCACCTTGATCACAAAATCATTGGAAACCGGCAGACTGCCGGCAGCGGCCTCGGTAAACAAACCAGCAGAGTCGTTCACCAGCATCCGCAACCCTCCCTCGCCGTCCGCCACGATGATATCGGGGCTGCCGTCACCGGTCAGGTCGACCACTTCCGCGTCGTTGCTGGGAGCGATGTACACCGGTAACGCAGTTGCGGTTACGTCGGTAAAAGAGCCCAGCAAGTTATTCAAGTGCAGCCGGTTCTGTTGGTCCTGATTGGCAAAGAACAGATCCGGCGCACCGTCACCATTTACATCTTCCACCACCACCGCATAGCTCGTATCAGTGTCGAATGCCATCCGGCTCGCGCTCTGGTCGCTGAAGACACCCAGGCCATCGTTGATCAGCAGACGATTCTGACCGTCGCGGTTGGCCACCACCGCGTCCAGATCCCCGTCGTTTTCCAAATCACGCAGCACCACATCCATACCAAAGTCGGTCTCCGCCGGTAAACGGCTCGCGGTCTGATCGCTGAAGTTTCCGCTGCCGTCGTTGATCAGCAGACGATCCTGGCCGCTGCCAACCAATACAATATCCGGTCCATTGGCACCGTCGATATCGCCCACCGCTACACCGAGCGTGGACTGCAAAAGCACCGGCAGGCGTGCCTCTGTTTCATCAACGAAGTTTCCGCTCCCGTCGTTTACCAGCACCCTGCTCTGACCACGGTTGGCCACCAGAAAATCCGGGCCGTTCACCCCATCCAGGTCACCCACCGCAAATCTGTACGACGTATCGCTGTCTGCCGGCAGGCGAGCCGGGGTTTTGTCGGTGAACGCTGCCTGAGCGGCAGGTACCAGAACCCATGCAGGAAATGCCAAAGTGACACTCAGCACGAAAGAAATACACTTGTTTCCAAAGCGGCGCATGACACCCTGCCTGAAAAAGGAGACAGTATGCTGCTTTTCGGATTTCGTCGACATCAGGCTAAGCCCTCATCTGTGACCTGTTCTGCATGGCAGTCTTTCCGGAAAAACCAGAATGCTCGACATAGTTCTAAGCACAAAGGTTTGAAACCTTTTTGAAAAATACTCTACATGTCGGTGACTGGCTGCCAAAAAATGTTAATGGGGATTTACCAACATCTTCTGCGTGATCGGGCAGCAGAGTCGGTTGATCAAGATTGCCCACCGGAATACCCGGAGCGCTGATAACGTCAACCTCGGCAAAGGAAATGCGATCGGCGATGACAGGCCGCAACTGTAATGGGGATTCGTTCTGAAATGCAGATGACGAGCCGGCCATACCCGCGGGAACAAGCCCGATGGCTGCTGTTCCCATTACCTGCCACCTGTTGTTTCTCAAAGCAGCATTCATATCCAGACCAGATGACACAACCGATGGCCATGCCTCGATAAAAATGAACTCATTGAATTTCCGTATTCTTTCATCTCCGAAGAATTCAGCACATCCAGCCATCCCATGCCTGGATTCATCCTCTCTCTTCGTAAAGTAACTTCTTAAAACCTTAGTGCATTACCACGCTGAATGCTCAATAATTCATATCCCGGGCCGATCTGCAAACACCCGCAACCTGCTGTTGCGGGTCATGCCGGAAACGGCCCGGCCCGACGAAAGCACTTATCCAGCGGGCGCTTCCGGTTAACAGCGTTTCCCAAACGTTAACCGCCTGCCACGCCCAAATAACCCAGCCAGCCCGATACCCATCAGCACCAGGGTTGAAAGGGTTGGAACCTGGATGGCACTGATCGAAAGCGTGCTGCTTAAGTAGATCTGCTCTCCGCTGGACGGATCCGAATGGGCGAGATAGAAAACTCCGGAGGGTTGAAATTCGCTTACGACAAAGCTGATCAGTGCCCTCTCGGCAATTTCCATCGTAAAATCCCAACCCATTGCCATGGAGACGTCATCAGGGAACGTAGTGTCACCATGGATACTCATTCCTATGGCGTTATCCAGGGTGCTCGACTGCAAATTCTCGAAGATATCCCCATTGACGGAACCAGGTTCGTCGATCTCCCAACTCTGATTTACCGCGGGGGTGCCATTGGATGCACCGGTCTCGTTAAAGAAGGAGTTACCTGGTTCTGTCAATTCATGGTCGAAAAAAGCATCGACTGTATGTAGTCCCAAACCTGCGACGGTTATCTGGATCGTACCCAGGCCAGTGGAAAAATCGAATGCACCTGGATTAATCGGGGGAGTTCCCAACCCGGAAGATGGGGTGTATTCGACGCCATCTACATTAAAGGCCCAATCGAACAGATCTATCTGTGCCGCCTGCACCGATAACCCAGTGCCAAACAGCAAAACTGACCCAAAAAGTAACAAAAATGTTTTGATACTCACTTTCACCACCTTCTCCTGCCCTGCCAGCGGGAGTTCTGGCTTTCTATATGCCTGCCTGGTCAATCCACCAACTTTTGGTATTCTTAGTCAAAGCATGCATACTTCGAGCCAGGAACACCCTAATAACCTCTAAGTCTATGTTGATTATGATAGATACGAGAATCAACCCCACTACTCTCAGATAACCCTAAATGCCAAAGTGTAAAAAAAACTGACACTTTGGGCCAATAGAAAGGGACTGGTCTGTTTGCTGGTTTCAACTGCAAAGTCATTGCCAACACACAGGCTTCAATCGACTATACCAGTTATCAATTCTCAACCAGATCATGTAGCTATTCAGCGACTGGAGAACACCCATCCAACAGCCGGGAGCCCCCCTTCCCTACTTCTTCTCTCGGAGAATACGCCCCATGGTATAAAACGCTTCGTTGGCACGCATACCACTGACAATTGCCATTCGATTGGACAACCCAAAAAAGGCTGTGATTCCGGCGATATCCCAGATATCCTCATCGGTATAGCCGTGTTCATACAGCGCTTCGTAGTCTGATGTTTCCACCCGTTCCGGTGTACGAGACACCTTCATGGCAAAATCCAGCATCGATTTTTGTCGAGGGGTTATCGGTGCGTGCAGATGATTGACTGCGATCTGGTCAGCCAGCAACCGCTCTTTGGAAAATATGCGCAGTAGAGCACCATGGGCCACCACACAGTATTCGCACCCGTTGGCCGCACTGGTCGCCACCACGATCATCTCCTTTTCAGCGGCGCTCAGCGTGCTGCCTTCCCGTTCCATCAGCGCATCATGATACGCAAAGAAGGCTCTGAACTCATCAGGGCGATGAGCCAGTGTCGCGAATACGTTGGGAACGAATCCCGCCTTTTCCTGCACGCCGATAATGCGATCGCGCACATCCTCTGGCAAGCTGTCCAGGTCCGGTACATCGTAGCGACTGATAGAAATATCTTTCATAGTTACCTCGGGGTGTGGGGTTTCAATTCTTATGTCAGCCATAGTAACAGGCAGCGATCAGACACCAAAATACCATTATACAAGACCTATGATTTAGTCTGGATCAATGCATGCTGGGCTATAACTCTATGAGTTACCAGGATTATCTCCCCGATTTCGTCAACGGTACACCGAATGAGACCAACATCCCCGCATTGTGCTGTACAGTCAAATCATCCGAGCGTTCTCTAAGATCATTACTATCTGATATAAATGATTTTTATAGAAATATGTGACAAGCGTAGAGTACGACAATGCGCACCTGGCCACATTCTAACACTCATCATCTTACGCCCGGATGACAGTTCCAGGTCAACGCTTCGAAAAGTATGATGAGAGAAACCCTAAGGCTGTGGTTGCAGCGCATCAATACAGGCTGCATTGCTGCCAGTAGCCTTCAATGGGATAGTGACGTGTATCCGAGACACCGGCGAGCGTACTCCGCAGGGGACACGTCGACCTTTGATTGCGCGAATTTCCTTTCGAAAGGGAGAAGAAGCATGCCGGTTCAATAATAACTGAAGGAGATTGTCGAAAATGTTAGAGAAAGAAAACATGGATCCTCTACCCGTAGCCGCAAATTATGTGCCGTTGAACCCTCTCTCTTTTATTCAACGCACCGCTGCTGCCTTCCCTGATAACCTTTCAGTCATTTATGGTGAAAAACGTTATACCTGGTCAGAAACCTACAGCCGGGCAAGGCGGCTGGGTTCTGCTTTGGTGAAACTGGGCGTGAAGCCAGGTGACCGGGTGGCGATCATGGCATCCAACACACCCGAGATGGTGGAGGCACACTTCGGTATCCCAATGGCATCTGCGGTGATATCTGCCCTGAATTATCGATTGGATGCACCGGCGCTGGCCTATATCCTTGAGCACAGCGAAGCCAGGGTATTGATAACCGATCGTGAGTTTTCAGCAGCCATCAAAGAGGCCCTGAGCCAGTTGGATACACCTCCCCGGATTTTTGATATCGATGATCCTGCGGTAAAACAGGGAGAATTGCTAGGGGAGTGCGATTATGAAGCACTATTAGGAATGGGTGATCCAGAATTTGAGTGGCCGATGATCGACGATGAGTGGAAATCCATCGCCCTGAATTACACATCAGGCACCACAGGCGATCCCAAAGGGGTGCTATATCACTATCGTGGCGCTTACTTGAACGCCATGAGTAATGCACTGGATTGGGATATGGGCATGCATCCAACCTATCTCTGGACACTTCCCATGTTCCACTGCAATGGATGGTGTTTTCCCTGGACGATTGCCGCTAAAGCGGGCGTCAATGTCTGTATTCGCAAAGTCGATGCGGCCAATATTTACAATGCCATCGCCGATCAAAAGGTGAATTACTTCTGTGGGGCTCCTATTGTATTGAGCCTTGTCATCACCGCCTCAGAGGCTGAACGGCGAACATTCGACCATCAGTGCAAGGCAATGACTGCGGCCGCTCCCCCACCTGCTGCTGTTCTCAAGTCCATGCAGGAGCAAGGCTTTGATGTAACCCACGTCTATGGTCTGACAGAGACTTACGGTCCTTCGGTGGTCTGTGCCTGGCACCAGGATTGGAACGATCTCCCCGTGGAGGACCAGGCAAGGATGAAAGCGCGTCAGGGGGTGGTCTACACTGCTCAGGAGGCACTGATGGTTGCCGATTCGTACACCATGGATCCTGTGCCCTGGGATGGGGAAACACTAGGTGAAGTATTTTCACGGGGGAACATCACCATGAAGGGTTACTACAAGAATCCAGAAGCAACTGAAGCTGCATTCAGTGGCGGTTGGTTCCATACAGGTGACCTGGGGGTCCGTCATCCCGATGGCTATATCCAACTCAAAGACCGTTCTAAAGACATTATCATCTCTGGTGGCGAAAACATCTCCTCTATCGAAGTGGAAGGTGTGCTTCATGGACATCCTGCTGTACAGGATGTAGCAGTCGTTGCCAAACCCGATGAGAAATGGGGAGAGACCCCCTGTGCGTTCGTCGAACTCTCGCCTGGCGCTGATGTCACCGAGCAGGACATTATCGATTACTGCCGGGATAACCTGGCCCACTTCAAGTGTCCACGTACGGTGATTTTTTCCACCATCCCCAAAACATCTACCGGTAAGGTACAGAAGTTCGAGTTGAGAAAACAGTTTATCGAGGATTGACGTCGTTGATTTATGGGAACTGCTCACCCAACAGAGGTTTCCCCACATGGGTGTCTGTGGTGAAAGTGTCTTTGGCAGGGATGCCAAAACCAAGCCTGAATGGAGATACTGACGACGTCTTCCGGAAGAGACTACCCATGGGGCGTTAGTAGTTATGATTTAAGATCATTTGGAATGAACAAAAACTGAATAAGACAGGAGTAGAGCATGTCAGAGCACATCACAACGTTAAAATGGCGTCGAGCCACGCATCCACTGGTAGAGAATACCTACGACCGAAATCATCGGGTATCACTGGGCAGCGGACTGGTACTTCAGGCTTCGGCGGCCCCCGAATACAAGGGTGACCCCAACTGCGCCGACCCTGAGGAATTGTTCGTCAGTGCCTTAGCCAGTTGCCATATGCTGACTTTTATTGCGATAGCGGATGTGAAGGGATACGTGGTTGAAAGCTACGAAGGCAAAGCAACAGGGATTCTGGAAAAAGGGGAAAATGGTCGGCCGCAGATTACCCGTATCGATCTTGATCCCATCATCAAATTCTCAGGAGATAAAATACCTGATGCCGAGAATATCGAACGTATGCACGCCAGTGCCCACAGAAACTGCTTTATTGCTAACTCGATCACCAGTCACGTAGAGGTGCGGGCCACCTGAATTCGGTGAGAGACGAAACGGATATCATAAACCAGAAACTGCGCGTAACAGGAGAAGAGAATGAATATGGCAACCAATGAGGAGAGTATCCTGCTGAAGGATATCAGTGAAGGGGTCGTGACACTTACTCTGAACCGCCCGGCCAAGTATAACGGCCTGTCGGAGGAGATGCTCGATGCACTACAGCACGAGTTAACCCGCATTGCAGGGGACGAAAACGTTCGCTGTGTGGTTTTGGCAGCGAACGGCAAAGCCTTCTGTGCCGGTCATGATCTGAAGCAAATGAGGGCTAATCCTGAAAAGGCTTACTATAGAAAGCTGTTTGCCCAGTGTGGTGAAATGATGCAGCAGGTGGTTTCCTTACCTGTTCCAGTCATCGCCAAAGTACAGGGTATCGCCACCGCCGCAGGCTGCCAACTGGTGGCTTCCTGCGATATGGCGGTATCGGTCGACTCGGCATCCTTTGCGGTCTCAGGCGTCAACCTGGGACTTTTCTGCTCTACACCGGCGGTTGCTTTGTCTCGTAATCTTTCCCACAAGCACGCCTTTGAAATGCTCTTTACCGGTAAGTTCATCGACAGCCAGACAGCAGTGGACTGGGGATTGATCAACAGAGCGGTACCAACCGAAGAGCTAGATGCCGCCGTCAAGGAGTTAACTGACAGTATCTGTGCCAAAAGCCGTGTACCGGTGCAGATCGGTAAAACGATGTTCTACGAGCAACTGGGCATGGATCTCTCCGATGCCTATGTCTTTGCCGGAGAAAAAATGGCATGTAACATGATGTCCGAGGATGCCGTGGAAGGTATCGATGCTTTTCTGGAGCGTCGTAAACCCACTTGGAAGGGCTGTTGATCACCCCACGATTCAGAGATACATCCTGAAAATCTTATCCTCCTGCAACTATGGGTAGTCTGTTCTGATGTGACAAGCGCGACATCCAGGCATAAGGGCCGCGGAAAAAATGAATCATCCCATCCTGCCGGTCTCTCACCTCAGCTATCACTACCGGCATCCTGCCTCGCGTGAATCTAGTCCATCCATGGAC
>JAAELC010000054.1 GCA_024227135.1 Gammaproteobacteria bacterium | reverse complement strand
CCGAGTATGATCTGGGCAACCCCGTTTTCAGCTGCGGTTTCCGTCAAGGCGTCTAAAAAAGGAATCAGGGCATCGCCCCCTTCCAGTGAAAACCGGGTAACGCCGGTATACTTCTTGTTGAGAAACCCTTCAAAACCGGTCGACTGGACCAGTTTTTCAAGAATTTTTTGTTTTTCGGTGGAACTGAAGGCCGTCCGGTTTCGGGTCGGCTCCATCCTCTCCTGCAGCCAGAGCCGCTCCGCCGGATCCTGAAGGTGCATGTATTCAACCCCGATTGAGCGACAATAGGTCTCTTTCAAGGCCTGGATAATATCCTTGAGAGCGGCATCGCTCTTAAAAAGCGTTTCCGGAGCGATAAAGCGACTGCTCAGTGCTTCAAGAGGCAGGCCGAAAGCATCCAGGTCAAGCAGGGGGTGTTCGGTAGGGCAGGCACTCAGCGGATCCATACAGGCCAGCAAATGGCCGATATCCCGATACCGGTAGACAAGAGCGGCCACCTCGGCCTGGTTCGCCGCCTGGCCCCGCACCGGTTCACCCGGTGCCCCCAGATCCCCTGCGTAGGCAATCTCGAATCCTTTGAAAAAATGCTGCCAGTCAGCGGAAACGGAGCTGGGGTCCGCCTTCCATTTTTCAAACTGGGCCTCGTAGTAATCGATATTCAGGGTCTCATCCTGTTTCATGCGTCTTCCCTCGTCGCCGGAGGGCCGTTGGGGGCCTCCGCGCCCGTTGCAGGCATGCTGTTGATCGAACGACCGGGGTATCAGGCCGTCGTGGAATTATTCTGAAAGAGGTTTGGTAACCGTGATAACCGCATAGTTTACTGGAAGCTTTTATAAATCATATCGGTTTCGTTTCGGCTTGTAAAGATATAAAGAAACCAAGCCCTTTGGGCCAGGTTTCAGGTTGATAGGCTGTAGGCATTTAGACCGTAGGAAAAACCCTTTGGGGCTACCATCTCTTGGCTGGCAGTAACCTGTCGTAATGAAACTGCCCTGAAATCGTAAAAGAATGGTTTACCTAACAGCCTACAGTCTAAATAACCTAAACACATCGGTCAGTCCTGGCCGGGCCAGGGTTGATCCCGATCGGACACATGGTAGCAAAACCGGTCCCACTCGAACTCCCTGAGGCTGACCGGGCACCTGAGTTTGACCTTTCTTTCAGTGACGCCGATAACCTCCCAGTCGCCTTTACGGGGACCGTCGGCGATGTTGATCTTCTGGCCTTCTGAAAAAGGGTAGGGGCTGAAAACGCTGACCTTGGATGGTTCCATACCAACTCCTCATGACTGTGGTGATGATTTTTCGGGAAATTCTTAAACCTGTCACTCTGAGCGTAGCGAAGAGTCTCCCGCACGCAACGGCTATCTTACAGTCAGGGGAATTCTTCGTCGTTTCACTCCTCTGAATGACAAGAAGCTAAAGGGTCCCAACTATGTCCGGACGACGCTT
>JAAELC010000053.1 GCA_024227135.1 Gammaproteobacteria bacterium | reverse complement strand
GCTGATGAGCACTACACTGCCGCGGTTTCCGCGTGAAGACACCGCAGAGCGGTGAAGGCGGCATTCCGACGCGGTGAGACCTACAGTGGCTTAGACATGTAGGTAATCAGGAATGTTTTTCGGTGGCCGCCCGCTGCGAGGCTTACCAAGGCCGGCAAGTACAGGCTTGATGACTTTTTCACGCAAGATAGACATCCCGGCCAGGATACGGACGCCCTGCTGCCGAATGCGGTAACACCGGGATCTCTCCACCCGTTCCACCAATGCCTTACCGCGTAGCTTCGATAGGTCAAAGCTGGCATGGCGGGGGGGCGTGGTTCAACTGACTATCGGGGAGCCGTTCCCGAACCTTAGTTGCCAGCTCTGCCAGGGTAAAACCGTCCGGCTTGGGTGAGAGCACCAACAACGCCTCGCTCACGGCTCTCATCCGAGGGTTTTGCAGATCCACACCGGCCAGACGCCGCTCTCCGTACTGGGTGGGCGCCACCGAGGTATCCAGTATGCCGTCGGGCAGAAAGCTGTAGACAGATACGACGAACTCGTCAGGGGCATACAGAAGCTCGTCGATGCCTTGGGCGCTAGCGGTGAGAAGCGGTAGCCTGTAGTCCGAAGTCAGTAGCCCTGCCCGGAACAGCAATCACTAATGGTTCTCCGAAGGAGCTCTTTTTCCGAGCGCAGTCTCGGACAAAGCCTGGTGCCTTACATTCGGACTCTTATGCAAAAGTACAAAGAATTCTCCGTAGGATGGGCGTGGTTTTTGTGCCCACCTTACAATTTGGTTCCGGCTCTACCGGGTTAGGTTAACTTGGCTATTGGAAATATATATCTGCGCAGGTTCTGCGGTTACTTGCTCGCACCGGTAGAATCTTCAAAATCAGAAGGAGACGACGACGGCTTTGGGGGCTCGGTGTCTTAATCACAGAGGTGCCGGAGACCCCGATCGACGTAGCTGCTTTATCTGAAGTTGCCAGCAACAAGCTTGACCTGTAGCGTGCGGGCCAGCACCGGACCGGGGCACATCGAGCGCAATATCAACCGCTCGCGTGTGCTGGCTTCGTGATCCTTCTGTATTTAGTTGCGCATGGTGCTTACGCCGTTGCTATTTCATAGGAGTGTGGTCTGTGTTGGGAAAAGTCTATCGAGTCGTTGGATTGCTCATGCTGCTGAGTGTTACGCCGGGCGTGCAGGGTAATCTCGAATCCAACGGCACGCTTGTTCTGAAAGCGGGCCTCAATCTGATTTCGTTTTCGAACGCGTTCTCACCATCCATGACCTCCCAGGGGATGGGTGCGTTGTTCGGCGCATCGCTCCTCGCCGTGAGTCGAGTCGAGCCTGTCAACCAGGCCATCGAGACGACAACCTTCGTTGGCGGTGCGCCTTCAGGCGCTAACTTTCCGATTGTCGCCGGCGAAGGCTACTATCTCGATATGGCAGCGGATGTGAGCGAGGTGCTCACCGGCGACTTGTGAAACCTGACGGTGTGGCACTGGCAGCCATTCAGGGTCTGAACGAAAATCTGGAGGAGCAGGTGCGCGACAGGAACTCCCGGATCAAGGCACTGAAGAACTCACTCGCCGAATTGAAGAGCCTCGTGATTATGCTCGCCGCTCGGCAGGAAGGAGCCGACCTATGAAGCCTGATGTTTTCATATCCTCCCGTGTGACCACATGGTTGTGTAATGCCGTACTGTTTCATGGTCGTGCTTTCCGGGCCGATCAATGCAGGGCACGTTGATGAGACAGTACCTCGAGCCGGCGAGCAACGGCTCAACCGGTTCCAGTTCCGTGCGACCCACAACTCTTATGAACGGGATAATGGGGCGCTCGACCGGATCTCCATTGATAGGCAGCTGGACGTATACGACACTACTTTCCTGGAGTTCGATCTTACCTGGAACACAGACTACAACGAACTGTATATCCAGTGTGCCTGCACTGATGCTGCTGGACGGGCATTGCCCGACTCATACCTCACAGAAATCGCCGCCAGCCAACGGGCGAGCCTCGGTGTCACTTCTGTATACTTCAACCGGGCACGCATAGGGCCTTGCACATTTTATCCTGCTGTCGATGACAGCGAGATGCCAGCTATCTGGCCCACGCTATTGCAGAACAAGTTCATTCAGACTTGGGGAAGCAGCCGCATCTACACGTCTGCCGAGTTTCGTGGCATAGATAATCAGAAGTGACCCTCGATACAGGAGTTGCATCGACGCGGTAAAAATTCTGTGGTAATCGTCAACTCTATCGCAGGTGGAAATTTCTTCTTCGCGGTGAGTTCTGACAGCCCAAACGGTGTCTTCGCAGCGAACACGGGCGATGAGGATCTTCCGATCAGCGCTGCCGTCCTGGAGGACAAGTACTTCGCCCGGCACTACCCGGGAGGAGGATGGATCTGTCTGAACGGGGATGGATATCAAGGATGGATTTGGGCCGTCGACAACGCATACACCTTTCCCGCCAGCAACTGCTCCGCCCGGACAAGTGATCTCCTCCACCCGCCAGTACCCACCTTTGTGAGCCACCCGGAAATAATATCCAACGGCAGAGGAGGACCCGAAAGCAGCTTCAGCGGCCCGACTGGGGTGATTGATGTGGTTGGAATGGTACAGCGCCATCAGGACCTCAAGGGGGTTTCCGCCATCCCGGTAAAGATCGTCGCCGGGACCTACTCGGCACCCGGACGAATCTCTGCCTTGGTTAAATTGACTGCCTTAGATGGAACCGTGCGCCTGGAGTGAGACGTGATCAGGCGGAGGTTTCGGCACGCCCCGTGGGGCGGTCGTGAACGCGAGTGCAGCAGCTATGACGCCCCCTCCTGACGCGAGGGCTTCCATCGGTGAAGGGTACCTCAAGCGATCGACAGGCCACCGAACACAATGAACTGCAACTTTGGGTCAATTCCCCAGCGTATATAAAGAGGCCAGGCTTGAATGGTGCTTAGTTAAGCCGATAAGTTTATAGCATCAAGTGGTTACGCAAGGGTCCCCTGCTACATCGTTATCAGTCAGCCCGTAAATGCAGGCATATGAACGAGAATAGAAGTACGATGCTCCGAATCTACCGGTATCAGTAGCATTGCTAACCTATTGTAAAACAATGCAATATTATCTTAAGCAAGTGCCATTCGGTACTGATCCCTTATAATCCTATGTACTTTGCGTTTTCGTGTAGAATAGCGAATCTTAATAGCAAGTTTGGAGTAAATTGATGCCTGAAAGGGGTTCAGGTCTCAGTGTCCAGATAGTTTACTTCCCCGGTCCCAGGTACTTTTTTCCCCTGTAAGTTGAACACACCCGATACCGATTCCTGCCTCGATTCATGATGGAAGCTGATTGGCTTCCGGGATTTGATGGCAGGCAGTGATCTTCAGGTATCTGCTGAGTTTTATTCATTCATGCCGGTATAGATTATTCTCTGTACCAACCATTATCCAGATCAGCGCTTACCAGTATTGATATGCTGTGCGGATTGATCCTGGTCCTGCTGCTCAGGTGTCTTACTCCGTCACTTGAGCGGTCCTCTTCCTTTGCCCCGGGATCATTGGAGCCGGCTTAGGGCGGCGGCAAGGAATAGGTATCCCAAAATAACGCCGGATTTTTGCTCAGATTCAAGGCAGTGAATTAAATCGTAATAATGGGCTCTAACGCCTTGTGTTTGAATAACTGGAGTAAAAAATATGGATTTCGAAGGCTTACTCAACCAATTGGTGAGTTCAGGGGAAAAACTAACGCGACAATCCGGGGTTGCGTCCAATCAGGGCGGCATGTCGGATATCGTGAAAGGGGCGCTTGGGGGGGCGGTAGGTGGTAGTCTCCTGACTTTGCTGGTCGGTAGTAAAAAGGGCCGTAAACTGGGGAAGAAAGCAGCCAGATATGGTGGCACGGCGGCGCTGGGGGCCCTGGCGTATAAAGTTTTCAATGACTGGCAGTCCCAGCAGACTTCACACTCACCTCCTCAATCAGGCTCTGGGATATCGGGACAACAGGCGGTGATTGCATCTCAATCCCAGCAACACTCCAGAGTGGTACTCAAGGCAATCATCGCTGCCGCAAAGTCTGACGGGCATGTCAATGATGAGGAAAGAGACCGTATTGATCAGGCGGTGCAAGCCATGGGTGCCAGCGCCGATGTCCGCACTTTTGTGCACGATGAGATGCAAAAGCCCCTGGATCCCACCGACGTGGCCCGTGGCGTAACCAGTATGGAAGAGGCAGCCGAAATTTACCTGGCATCCGTCATAATGGTGGATGAGCAGAATTTTATGGAGCGAGCTTACCTGAACGAACTGGCAAATAAGCTGAATCTGCAACCGGACTTGAAGAACAGGTTGGAGCAGCAGGTTAGTTGATGGTGCTGATCTAGATTATTGATCGAATCGATTCGGCTTACAGCGGCGGGAGTATTGGTGCAGCAGCCAGGCTTTGTCCCAATGGCAAAGGCCGGGTCTGCCCTTGACTGCACGCTCTTGTTGGCTTGGTTGCCGATCAGAATCAGCTGCAGCGGCATAAACACAGGCACGGTGGTGCACACAGATTCAAGCAGTGCTGTATGTCGAGCGGCCAGCCCCCGGTCCTGAAAATCTAAATTGTTTCTGCATTCAGGCCGAGCAGTGATAACAGCCGGTTGGTGTCGAGGTGCTGTTCCACCGCGTCGGCCAATCGTTTGATGGCTGCCTCGCTTGTACCTTGGTAGTCTGTCGGTTGGGTCTGTTTCAGACCTGCCCACTCGCTTAAAGCTGCACAGGCATTATCCCGTTCAAACAGCCCGTGAAGATAGGTGCCCAGTATCTGATTGTCAGCACTCAAGGCACCGTCGCTGACCCCCGTCTCCAAGTGGATAGCGGGATGGGAGAGTGCCGGTCCCCGGGATATCCCGGCGTGAATCTCGTAACCGGCGACAGTCGCATCCGTCATGGTGAGCCTGCCCGTGACATTGCGCAGTTGTTTCTCAGGTTCCAGGGTTGTTTCCAGGTCCAGCAGGTCGAGCCCACAGGTGATGCCGGGTTTCCCTTCCAACCCGTGAGGATCATCGATGACCTTGCCAAGCATCTGAAAACCGCCGCAGATACCGATCAGTTTGCTGCTGTATCGCAGGTGACGCTGAATTGCCTGCTCCCAACCCTGCTTGCGAAGTCAGTCGAGATCATCGCGGACACTCTTTGAGCCTGGCAGGATAATCAGGTCAGCGCCGGGAATTTTCTGATTTGGCCCGATATACTGGAGGTCGATGGAGGGATGCAGACGCAGTGGATCGAAATCAGTGTGGTTGCTGAGCCGGGGCAGGGCTGGAACAATGGTGCGCAAGTGGTTGCTTCCGGCTTCGGGAGCGAAGTTTTGATCCCTGGACAGAGCATCCTCCGCCTCCAGATGCAGGCCCTGAATATGGGGAATGACCCCGATGACGGGTTTCCCGGTGCGGGCCTCCAGCCAATCCAGCCCGGATTCCAGGAGTTTGATGTCGCCCCGGAAGCGGTTGATGACAAACCCTTTCACTCTTTTCTGTTCGCTCTCACTCAATAGTTCGAGCGTGCCCACGAGATGGGCGAAGACGCCACCGCGTTCAATGTCAGCAATCAAAATGACCAGGCAATCCACCGCTTCGGCAAAACCCATATTAGCAGTGTCCCCTGCTCGAAGGTTGATCTCAGCAGGAGAGCCTGCGCCCTCGACCAGAATCGCGGCTTACTGTCCCGTCAGGCGATGGAATGACTCCAGCACGGCATTGCGGGCGATGGGTTTGTAATGGTGGTACTTTAGGGCGTCCATGTTTGTGAGCGCTTTGCCCTGGATAATGACCTGCGCCCCTATATCCGTATTGGGTTTTAACAATACCGGGTTCATATCGACGTGAGGTTCTTGCCGGCACGCCCGGGCCTGTACTTCCTAGGCACGACCGATTTCACCACCCTCCGGTGTTACGGCACTGTTCAGGGCCATATTCTGTGGTTTGAAGGGTGCTACGGCAATTCCCCTCCGTGCCAGCCAGCGGCCCAGTGCCGTGACCAGCAGGCTCTTGCCCGCATCGGAAGTGGTGCCCTGAATCATTAAAGTGCCAGCTATCATGTTGTTTAATACCGATTCCTATAAGGGTCCGACAGGATTGTCAATGAATGGCATGATGTCTGGTCTGGCAGGGGTAGAAAGCGCCCATAACAGTTCGTCCCATGAAACACCTCTGCTTAGCTTGGAATTGCATGAATGCTCACGGTTCGAAGGCTGATTCGAGTCGAACGGCTGGTTCCATAGGGGGGCTGAAGCTGTCAATGGCTTGATTAGCAGAATCCTGAGCTTTGCGTATGTGGATGACAATATTTAGAAATAACTTAAGGACAGTATTGTAACAATATGAATTATATTGTATATTTTTATCGTAATAGAAAGTAGTAGTGACACCGAATCGACAATACCGAGGTGTGAGCCGTGAAAAGAGTTCTAGTGGTGGACGACAGCAAGACTCAGCAGCTGTTCCTGGGCCGACTCCTGGAAGAGCATGGATTTGAAAAACTGACCGCTATGGACGGTGAGACAGGGATCGCCCTGGCGCGCAGCGAGCAGCCGGATCTGATCCTTATGGATGTAGTCATGCCTAAAATGAATGGTTTCCAGGCAACGCGCCAGATTTCCCTGGACCCTCAGATCGCCGCAATACCGGTTGTTATCCTGTCCGGGAAGGATATGGAGTGCGACCGGGTATGGGGTTTACGGCAGGGTGCCCAACACTATTTGACGAAACCGGTGGAAAAAGCCGCTCTCATGGTTTGTATCGAGTCGGTCCTGGGTGCTGCGAACAGGGTTGATGACCTCTCTTTAGCGCCGCAGCAGCCAGTGGCGCCCGTGGTGCCAAAACCTGTGCTGTACACCAGCATAGGGAGGCATTTTATGGATCGGCTTCGTCGCATCAACCTCGGTTGGGGTAACCTGGGGAGGCATGGTCAGAGCAGTCTGACAAATTAAACCTGTGCTATTGGTCTACCCCGACAGGGAGAGTCTGAAGTCCGGGGTAACCAGACAGGGGCTGCTGAACGTAAACCCAGATCGCTCAGAGGGTCTGTTGGTCCTTTTCCGAATAGATCAATGGGGTGCATTCCGGCAGCTCAACAATGGGGCGAATGGTTAGCGATCAGTTTCTGACATCAACCACCAGATCCAGTTTATTACCGGGTGAGCAACCATGCCGACGAGCACAGGGTTGAGTCAAGCCAGCTGAGTTTTCGTTGTCAAGTACAGGGAGTTGTGATCAGGTTGAATCAGTTGACTGACTGATTTGCAGTCTGGCGCGGATCTGGCGTGACAAATTGTCGATCGCGATATTAAGTAATGCCGTGATCAGAATCAAAAGCATGGCCCTGTCCAGGCGGATGTCAGCTAGTGCGCTGTCCACGTAGAAACCCAAGGTTGCGATACCCAGGATACCAAGTATGGCTGTTTCACGCATATGATCACCTTCCAGCGATAGAACAGGAAAGCGAGGAACTGTCCATAGACCCGGGGCACGACTTCATAAGCGTAGAGATTGAGACCCCGGGCGCTGTCCGGTCTCACATATATCTCATTGCTATAGCGTCCCACCAAGTGACCGATAATGGCACCATTATGCAGCGACAGAGCTATGATTGCCGGCAGCATGGATGACCCCCCAGAATTGCAGGAACACATAGACCAGGATGAACTCGGGAGTGGAACGGATGACCACCAGAACCAAATGCCCGATGGTTCGGCCGAAGCGTCCCAGGAATTTCTTCGAAATCAGTGGGAAGAGCGCCAGCGCAAGAAAAGCCGTGCTCACCAGTGCAATCTGCGTCAGAAGTATGGTGGCAATGATCCCGGGCAGGGCTTGATCCGTCAGCAACATGCCCAGCCAATCGCCGAGGTGGCTCCAGGTTTCTGGGTTAGTCAGATTTCCGGTGCGTAGCGGCATCGGTACTATATCTTCAGAGAGAAACCGCAGGATGTTTGTCAATTGGATATCGGAGGTACCGCTTAGCAGAAAGGGGGCGATTAATAGATAAAGCCAAAGCAGTTTTAGCCTTAACCAGTATTTCAGCGTTGCAATGAGGATATAGAATATGGTAAGCAGGCCAGATACTTCGGAATAATTACCTTCGTTGAAAGCTGTCTCAAGGTAGTATCCAAGGGTGGGCAGGCCGACAAAACCGAGTACCGCGCCGGAGCACAATCCACACTCGAAGCGATAACCCGTGTAGTTTTTAATGTGCACCCAGGAATCGGGCAGGCGCACGAAGAAGAACGTCGAAATGCTGGAGGTTCCCCGGGGTAAGGCTTTCAAAGCGTCGGGCTGAGCCTCTTCAAGGATTTCTGCATAAACCTTGGCGCAGATCCCGGCGTAGGGTATGGCGATGGCCAACACACCGGTCAACGGCTGATACCGGCTCATCTCCCAGTACCGATGCACCCCCTTGGATGCACCCCCTTGAAAGAGCGCACGGCATACCGCCGTGTGCTGCTGCTGACCGCCGGACAACTCACCGGTACGCTCGAAGAGTTTCTCCTCCAGTCCGATGTTGTTGACCAGCGGTCAGATTACGCAGTACGATGGCGCCGTTGTACCCAATATCCTCATTGGCAATTTCCAGCAGCATCGTCGGGTCAGTCAATCAGTTTGATTTCTCGCGCAACATCCAGAATGGGCTGATAGTCTGCGTTGGATGCGGGGATGAACCCGCTGCGGGGGAAAGAGGCCAGTAAATCCTCATCTTTCAGACCGAGCAGTATGCTTTTGACTTTCTCTTTGAAGCCTGGATACCAGCGTGCGTCCACGTCGCCACGGATGGTCCGCTGGTAGTCCGGATAAGAGGGGGTTTTCCAGATCACAGAAACTTTTGCGGGCTCGAACACCGGACAAACCACCGAACCAGGCCAGCTGTACTTGGTCATTGCGACACGGCGGCAGCGTAGGATTTTACGGGAACATACCGTGTTTCAACACCCAGGTGGTGGCTCAGGTAATCGGCTACTTTGTCGAATCGCTCCCGTAGTCGTGTTTCATCCTGGTCAGGTATGGCAGTAAAAACGAAGGCATCAGCGGCCAACAGGGTTGTTCCCGTAAAGCCCGGAAACGCACCCAACAGCAGTTTTTTCAAAACGGTAATCGACGCAAAAAGTTCTCCTCTGATTTGTGTTCACGAACGAACATCTGACAATATCTGATCGTCGAGCAGGCAGTGATCAGGGCGTCACCATGAATCACTGTGCCCTCCAGGCACAATTCACATACTGCTGGCCCCGGCAAAGACAGAAGTATAAGGGCCGTGAAAAAAATAACTATCCAAACCTGTACTCCAGTTTCAGGGTGGTAGTTTAGCTTCCATAGACTCATTATGCTCTTCCTTCGACACCATGAATTCGGACCTGGTTCAGTACAAAACTCGGATGCTGACTGATTCTCGTGGCGTTGAGAGTAAAACTAACAGCCTGGATTTTGCGCCCGGTATCGGATTGGTCTCTTACAGCCAGCGGGTAGCGGTCGACTATCCCTGTGTCAATACGGACTGGGATACTTTACGGCCGTTTTTCGTGTGATGAACAACAGGATATGCGGTGCACGGGCAACACGAACTCCATCCTCAAGTTGGACCTGCCTGGGTCCCCGCTGTTCTGGAAGTTATGGGCTATTTGCCAGTAGAGGTATCCCCTTCTCGGGTATTTTTGGCTGTGCAGGATTTGACAGTGTTAACATTCATGGGGGGATCCGATACGAACGGAGTGGTTGAATGTTGCAGGGAATAGCGGTAGCGTTCAAACCCTGACATCTTCAGCTGGAGCGGTTGTCTGCTAATTAAGAGTGCAGAAAGCCGATTAGCTTCGGGGGCTACAGTTGTTCGAACTCAGGTATTTTCAGTGCCGGACTTTTGTTTTGAGCCGCAACCAGATCTGCTCTTTTTGACCTGCATTCCGGTCAATCGAACGGATAACTGTTTTGAATATCAATGGGGTATGTCAGGAGCTTTACTATGAGAATTCTCGGTACACTGTTATTGGTTCTTCCTATGCTGTTCGCATGCGCTGGTACAGAACATGCCGGTGAATCGGCGGCAGAGAAAGAGCATGCCGGTGAAACGGCAAAGCAGAAAGAGCACGCTGGAGAAACGGTTGAGAAGAAGGAACATGCTGGAGAGTCGGCAGAGAAGAAGGAGCATGCCGGAGAAGCGGTAAAATAGGATAAGTGGTTTGATGGGTTTGTGCTGGCAGTGCGTTGCGCTGGTATGCTGGGAGCTTCCTGCTGTGTTCGAGCTGCCAGCCCGGAGTCTCCCCCAGACATCAACAGCGGATGAGATGTTTGATGTACAGTCTCGGGATAAACGTCCTTGGGGGCACAAAGGGCTGGAGACATTCCTTTGTGCCTCTGGATGATCCCATTCTGTCGTACACCAGCCATGACCATCGAAGGTGATACACAGTTCTTCAGTTGGCAGCCGGTGTCGTTCTCTGGTTCCTGACGCTATCTGAGTCTGCCAGGCAGCTTCAGCTTGTTGTATTATTCTCGACTGTAACGGGAGCCCTCAATGTGACGGTTACATTGCTGCAGCCCTGCATAGGCAGGGCGGCTCAGTATTTGTTCAGCTTATTCAGGGCCGCGAAAAAAAAACAATTATCCAGTCTTGCTCGTCTTTTGGTCCAGCTTCTGCGTTGTCGAAAAGGTTGCAAAGAACAGCTATGCGCCCCTTTCCACGCCTTGAATCCGAACCAAAATCCAGCGCAATTTCTGGATACTTACTAATCTCCGCGGCCCTTAGACCGACTGGGCTCAATGTCTTCATAAAGGAACGGGAGCACTGATCAGGCGTGCGAACTGTTCCTTCCTTACGGTTGTCAGGGAATCTTAGAAGGAGTTAGGATTTCCCTTTGTCTGTTCAATTCATCAATCGAGGGCGTTGTCATGATTCAGGTTGGATACCAGTTTCCAGCGGTCAACGTAACAGTTGCGGGCGCAGACCATCATTCAGTGAATGCCGCCGAGCTGTTTGCAAAGAAAAAAGTAGTACTCTTTGCCCTGCCAGGGGCCTATACACCGACCTGCTCCTCGGCCCACTTGCCGGGGTACGTGGTACATGCTGATGAATTCAAGGCCAAGGGTGTTGATATGATCGCTTGCCTGTCGGTTAATGATGCGTTCGTCATGCAGGCCTGGGGAGAAGTTCAGAATGCTGAGCATATAACCATGCTGGCCGATGGCGGTGCTGCATTAACCAGGGCATTGGGGTTAGATGTAGACACCGGGGATTTCGGTGGGGTGCGTTCACAACGCTATGCCATGGTAATCGATGACGGTGTGGTCAGTTTGCTGCATGTGGAAGCGGCAAAAGCCTTTGAAGTCAGTAAAGCTGAGGTGATCCTGAGCGAGATCTAAGCATCAATCCGGGCAGCTTCTGTCCTTTCGGCTGTTTCAACGGACTAACTGCCGATCAGAAGATTTCCTGGAATGTCACAGCGTTCTGCCATCAGGCTTCTTTATCCCATAGCTGTGACTGACCTGACAGGGTATCTGTTGGAAGGCCGTTTTTCAGGTTGATCTTATCAAGGGAAGGGCTGAAAGCGTGGCCTGCATCCTGTTTTCGGATACAGTTATCATGGCGAGTTCATCCCCGAGCACCCGTCAACGACCCGAGGGCGTGGGAACTGGATTACAACGGTGGGCCAGAGAGTTTTCCGGTGCTTTCGCTGACCTGGGTACATTTCTTCCATTGATTATCGGTGTGTTTGCGGTGGAGCAGATGGACCCGACCGGTGTACTGGTGGGTTTTGGCTTGTTTGCCATTGCGGTTGGGCTTATATACAGGCGCCCGATTCCGGTTCAACCGATGAAGGCTGTTGCGGCTGTAGTGATTACCGGCGGTGCCAATCATTCGATGGTTGCCGCCACTGGCTTGCTGCTCGGGCTCGTTCTTGTTGTATTGGCACTGAGCGGCGCAGTGGGACGGCTGGCCCGATGGATTCCGGGTACGGTGCTTACAGGTATTCAGCTTGGAGTCGGGCTGTATCTTGCATGGGCCGGAGTGCGCTTGGGGTTGCAGGAACCGGTGCTGGGAGGCGTCGCTGTTATTGGCCTGCTGGTATTGCAGAGATCCGTATTGAAGCCGGTTGCAGCTTTGATCGTAGTGGCAGGTGCCGCACTGTGGGCAGGGATGACGAGCGATGCGCTGCTGCCTGAACCGGTGCTTGGAGTGTCTTTTCCTCAGCTTATTCTGCCGGACCAGCAAAGTTTGTGGATGGCTTCCCAGACGCTTCTACTTCCCCAACTTGTGCTGACCCTGACCAATGCAGCGCTGATCACAGCCACCATTGCCGCTGATCTGTTTCCCCTCGAGCGCAAACCGATTACACCCGGTCGTCTGGCATTCACTTCCGGCCTTCTCAATGTCATCCTTGCTTCGTTGGGAGCCTTTCCGATGTGCCATGGTGCGGGTGGTTTGGTCGTGCAATATAAATTTGGAGCCCGTACGGGTCTTGCGCCTGTTATATTCGGAATAACCTGCCTGGCATTCGGTGTATTCCTGGGAAACGACGATTTGGCGATAGTGAGCCTTCTACCGCTTGCTGCAATATGTGCATTACTGGTGATCGCGGGTGCTGATCTGGCTTTCGGTAAACACCTGCTTGAGGTGCGTCATGATCGTCTGGCGGTGATATTGCTGACGGGTATTTCCTGTGCAGTACTCAATGTGGCGGCAGGGTTACTGATAGGTCTACTGACGGAATGGATTCGCCGGGTTCTTGCGCCCGAGCGCAGCCAGGTTTAAACGGTGCAGGAAAAGCTTGCCTGGCATTTTGCTTTCTGGATTCAACAACAGTGCGTTCATTGGCCGCTCCCTGTGTTTTCGTGAAAGCAGTAGCTCTCACTGCCTTCTAAGGGCCACGGGAATTATGTATCGTCCCGTAATGCGCAGGGTATCAGCTCAGATTCAAGGCGCAGATGAAAGCGCATATCATAGATTATGCAACTGAATCTGCAACGCAGACGACGTCCGTGAATGGACTAGATTCACGCGAGGCAGGATGCCGGTAGTGATAGCTGAGGTGAGAGACCAGCAGGAAGGGATGATTCATTTTTTCCGCGGCCCTAAGGATCGATCGAATATCCGGGAATTAGAAACCGGTAGTATCAGTATCTGTTGTCATGCTGTGTCGGACAGTAGCATGTTTCCATTACCAAGGAGAACTACAATATTTTCCGCACTGACTGGTCTGCTGAAAAAATATCCCTGTGCTGTTTCACAGCCGAGTTCTCTTAGTACTTTCAGTTGCTGGATCGTTTCAATACCCTCGGCGACGATACCGTGCCCCAGATTGTGTCCCATTTCAATCATGGATCTGACCAGGGTCGTAGTATCTTTATCGGTAGTTATGTCGTCGACAAAGTACTTGTCTATTTTCAGGCAATCAACTTCAAGATGTTTGATAGACGCGAATGATGAGTAACCTGTCCCAAAGTCATCGATAGTCAGCATGACCCCCAGGTTCCTCATTTCCTGAAACACTGTCAGATTATGATGATCTGTCTGCACAACACCTTCTGTTACCTCCAGTTCCAGTTCAGACGGGGTCATTCCTGTCTCGTCGATGCTGCGCTTTACCAGAGATATGAGATCCCGATCAAGAAAGTGGCTGGGGGAAATGTTCACGGCCATACGCAAGGCGGGAAGGCCCATTTTCTTCCAGGACACGGCTTGACTGCATGCCGTTCGTAATACCCATTCTGTGAGTGGCTTAATCATTCCGATTCGTTCAGCCGCTGCAATAAACTCGGTGGGTGGGATCTGGCCCAGTTTTTGGTGGTGCCAGCGTGTTAGTGCTTCAACTCCAATGATATTGCCGCTTTTGATGTTTACCTGGGGTTGATAGACGATTTTTAGCTCCTGCTTCTCTATCGCTTCACGGAGATACTGCTCGAACAGAAACCGGTACTCGGCTATTTCTGTGAGTTCGGGTTTGTAGAATGCATAGCGGTTTTTTCCATGCTCTTTTGCCGCGTACAGAGCGGTGTCGGCGGCCTTCAACAATGAGGGTGGGTCTTTCCCGTCATCGGGGAAGTGTGCGATCCCGATGCTGCATGCCGGTGTGAGTTTTCCGGAAGAAAGCAGTGTTGGCTGCCCAACCACATCAAGACAGCGTTGTGCAACATGGGCTGCACTGTATTCATCATTGACATCTTCAGTGAGGATGCAGAATTCATCGCCGCCGAGCCGGGCGATAAAATCAATTCCAGAATCCACATTTTCGAGTTGGTGCGCGATTCTCTTGAGGAGTAAGTCGCCCATATCAACTCCAAGACTGTCATTGACGTCCTTGAAATTGTCCAGGTCGATGTACAGCAGACTGAAGCGTCGGTCGTGCCTTTGAGATGTTGTAATCATCTCTTCAAGGCTGATGTAAAAGTAGGCTCTGCTGGCGAGTCCTGTCAGTTCGTCGGTGTAGGCGAGTTTGTGTATTCGTTTGCGGGCTTGATCACGTTCCATGACGATGCCGGCAAGGCGTGCTGCAGATTTCAGATCTTTCAGCTCTTCCTCATCAGGCAGTGCCGTATGGTTGTAGTACATGCCGAACGCACCCAGTACTTTGCCGGAAGAGTTCTTGATGGGCTCCGACCAGCAGCAGCGTAAACCATGGGGTAGAGCTGCATGCTTGAGCTTCGCCCACTTGGGATCAGTATCGATATCACTTACAAGTACCCGTTTACCGGTGTAGGTTGAGGTGCCACAGGAGCCTACACTAGGTCCGTTCTTCAGGCCATGCACGGCTTTACAATACTCTTCCGGAAGGCTGGGTGCCCCACCATGCATGAGCTTTCCATCGTGAAGTTCGAGCATAGAGCATCGCAGGCCGGGATGGCGGGCTTCGTACATCATCGCGATCCCATCATAGATCTCCGATGCCGACTTCCCAATCGCGATCATCTCAAGAATTTCCGCATTCTTCTCGTTGTAGGATTCGGCAATCTTGCGCTCGGTGATATCCACATGGGTCCCAACAAGACGTATCGGTTTGCCATCGGATTCATGGTGTACCAGGAATGCACGGGAAAGCACGAATACCCTGTTTCCGTTCTTATGAGACATCTGCATCTCAACCTCAAAGGTATCCGTATTACCTGAAAGATACTCCTGGACCTCATGTAGAATCCGTTCCTTGTCGTCGGGAATAACGAGCGTGGCCCAGGTTTCCAATGTGCCTTCGAGCTCATCCTCCCGGTATCCCAGCATGCTTTTCCAGCGAGGTGAGTAATAGATTTCATTCGATTCAAGATTCCAGTCCCATAAACCATCATTTGCCCCCCGCATTGCCAGAGCGAATCTCTCTTCGCTTTCATACAGCTCGACCCCTCGTTCCCTGGTCTTATGCTCCAGGTTACTAAGGGTTTTTTTGAGCGTATCTTCTGCGTGTTTCTGTGCAGTGATGTTAATAGATACAATCATTATTGAGTGGATGTCGCCGCTTCGATTTTTCAGTGGCTGGAGTGTCGAGTGATACCAGACTGGATTTCCATTAATGTCGTATGCAGGAGCTTCATGGGTTGTGGTTTGCCCAGTCTCGCGAGCTTCTGCCATTTTTCCGTGCATCGAGTTCTTGAATGCATCCGGGTAGAATGAAAGAGGGTAGGGTCGACCGTAGTAGTCATCGATACAATCTATCTGGAGATCCTGTATTCCAGCCTGGCTCATATACTTCAGATTAAAATCAAGATCGACAATTTTCGTACAAATAGGGGAATTTTCGATCCAGAGTTCGCTGTTGTGCAAAGCAGGTGGCAAGTTTGTACCGGGGTTTGTTGCGCTGGCAGGAAGGTATACTTCCTGGATCAGAAAGGATACCTCTCCACTATCGCCCGTTTGTGGCAGCAGGCGGTACTCCACCGGTTCAGGGTTGTCCCGCAACAGGATCGAAGTTCTACCCTGTACAGTGTTTCCCAGTAAAGCGTCCAGGCATGCTTCCTTCATGCCCTTTTTCACTTCGGTATCGTGGTTGAACCAGGGACTATCCCAAAGGGATAGACCTAAGATGGAATCCGGTTCCTGAGCAAGCGAAGCTTCGCTGGTATAAAGTATCCTTCCATCTTTATCCAGTATTACGAAGTGTGTGTACATTGCGTGGTGGTCCGTGGCGGGGAGATGGCTATTAGAATTGTCAACCTCTTGCGGGATTATATATGCCTTTCACGAAAAACCAGGCCTCTCATCAGAAAGCCAAGCCCAGTATAGTTATGCAATGCTACAAAAACAGTGATTTTGCCCGCCAATTCGACTTGAAAACCTTAGGATCAGCCGCTATTTCATTGCCAGTTTTGTTTCTTCCAGGTGCTTTCAAGTGCTTTAAGTCACAAGTATTGATGCAGCCTGAGTGAATGGTTGAAAGAGAATCACTTTCTTGAAAAGCAGATTCCGAACGACCAGATGGGATAGCACCTCAGCCTTCAGATCTCTTCTCTATCAGCCCCCAATTTACTACAGGTCGTCTTGTGCGGTGGTGCCGAAGTGGCCTTATTCTGATCTGTTCACTTGGTTTTCGCAACCTGGTAACCGGATTGAGCCTGAAGTTCCTATTTGCTTGTAAGAAGCAGGCAATCATAAGGGGTCAGGGCAAATGACATCAGAATTGGGTGAAAATGGAGTGTTTTCGGCAGGGGATATCTTGTTTGATACGCAAGAGCCGTTATCAACTGCCTATTTTGTCCTGGAACGAAAAGTTTATCTTGAGATTACCCTTGGAAAGAAGACGGTAGAACCATTCATTGAGCGTAATCAGTTTGTTGGTGATGCTGCGTACCCGGGCGCTACTGATCTCAGAGAAAGAGGCCCTACTGATAAAACTATGTGGAGATGGCAAAATCGGCACTCGGTGAAATCTACATCAAAGACGGCGGCGATATCCAAGCCAGGCAGGAGGTGGCCAGGAGTATCCTCAGGGAACTGTCCTTTGACGAAACCGGCTACATATTCGTCTACAAGTACGATGGTATCAATCTGGTTACCAGGCCCAAACCCCAACTGGAAGGGAAGAATCTGATTGACCTGAAGGATTCAGATGGTAAACCCTTGTTGCGTGAACTCATATCGGCTGCGCGCTCCGGGGGCGGCGTGGTCAGGTATAAGTGGGAAAAACCCAATACAAAAAAGGTAGAGGACAAACTAAGTTACGCTACCAGTCTGGATAAATGGCAGTGGATGCTTGGTACGGGCTTTTGCATCGATGACATCGATAGTGAAGTGGCTGCGATTGCGGATTCGGTCGAAGCGTCCATCAGAGAGCGCATCGCTTATGCAGCTGTTACCGCGCTCATACTGGTCTTGCTGGGCATCGGGCTAAGTAGTCTTCTGGCTCGAAAGATTTCCGGCCCGTTGCTGGAAGCCTCTACGGCACTGGACGAGATTTCCAGTGGAGACGGTGATCTGACAAGGCATCTGGTGGTAAACAGCCATGATGAGGTTGGCAGGCTTGCTGACGGATTCAACCGGGTACGAAAATGAAACACTTCCTCCACAGAGTACCCATGGGGGATAATCTTTGGGGGGCGCAGTTACCCATTTGTTTAAAAACCCTGCAGGACTATTTTTACGATGGAGCGGCCGGATTCCAATGCCTCGTGAGCTGCTCTGGGGTTCTCAGCATTGATGGTGCCCAGGTTTTTACCCACAGTGGTCTGGATATAACTCTGATCAATAAGGTCAGAGACGCGATTAAGAAGATGTCCCTGCTCTCCCATATCAGCGGCATTAAACATCGAACGCGCAAACATAAACTCGATATGCAGGGATTGGCTCTTCAGTTTTAACTTCATGACATCCAACGGTTTTACAGGATCATCGATCATGGCTATCTTGCCGAACGGCGTCAGAAGCTCTGTATAGCTATCAAAATAGGAATCGGTACTGTTCAGGCCGGCAACATGGGTGACCGGGCCGATTCCCAACGCTTCGATCTGTGGCTGAAGTGGTTTGGTATGATCAATGACGTGATGTGCACCGAGTTTTTTCACCCAGGCCTGGGAGCTTTCCCGAGATGCGGTGGCAATAACAGTGGCGCCCGTGATGGCTCGGGTCAGCTGAAGCAATATCGATCCAACCCCACCTGCTGCACCGACAACCAGAATGACTTCATTGGACTTGTTGGTTGAATCCGGGTTTTGCTGTTTTATAGACAGATGTTCGAACAGCATTTCCCAGGCAGTGATGGCTGTCAGTGGAAGCGCAGCCGCTTCAGCATCAGACAGGCTTTTGGGTTTGGTGCCCACAAGGCGCTCGTCGACCAGTTGATATTCGGCGTTACTGCCTTGGCGGTTGAGGTCTCCGGCATAGTAGACCTTGGTCGCCGGGTTGGAATCCCGTTGTCGCCTCTCCTGCGGCAACAACTTCACCCACGGCATCCCAGCCAAGTACTTTGTGCCCACCCTCGGCCGGGGGTACGTTCTGCCGGATTTTGTAATCCACGGGATTTACGGCAATCGCTTTGACCTTGATCAGCAGATCGTAACCAGTGGCAATCGGCTGAGGCAGTTCGATATCAGTCAATGACTCCGGGTCGTTTACGGGCAGGGACTTGGTATAGCCAATGGCTTTCATGGTGCTTCTCCACTTAATGAATCGATGGATCAAATGGTAGATCTTGATTATGGATATAAAACAGCATAATGATGGAAATATTATCCAATATTGTTGGAGAATATGCTTTTAGAAGACCTTCAGGTTGTCCTCAAGGTTGCTGAGTTTCGCAGTATCACTGCTGCAGCGGCTGATCTGGATATGCGTACTTCGACAGCCAGTGCAGCACTCAAGCGGGTCGAAGTCGCATTGGGAATGGATGAACCTGCGCACCCCCATGATTTACCGTCACACAACGGGCTTTTCTATCAGTTGTACGACATCATTCACAATGTCTGGGTATTCTCCCGGTTTGTGGACACTCTCAATGGAGATGGCTGCATCACAGCCATTCCCTTTACCATCTGAGTCGACAGGCGACTGCAGTGGTCGGTTAATGGAGCACTTTGCTGAGAAACTTCTGAGTGGCCTCTTTCTGCGGATTGGCGATGACCTGCTCGGGAGGGCCTATCTCCTCGATGACTCCCTGATGGAAAAAGGCGACTTTATCTGAGACTTCTCTTGCAAAAGCGATCTCATGGGTGACGCAGATCATGGTCATTCCATCATCCCGTAGCATGCGTAAAGTATCGAGGACCTCCCCCACCAGTTCTGGATCAAGGGCGGAAGTGACCTCATCAAAGAGCATATAATCTGGCTTCATTGCCAGGGCTCGGGCAATGGCAAGTCTTTGCTGTTGTCCTCCAGACATTCGTGTCGGGTACTCTCCAAACTTGTCACCCAGGCCAACGTGATTAAGCTCCTTTTTTGCTACCTCAACCGCTTCTTTTTTACTCATCCCCAAGACTATGCGGGGTGCCAGTGATGCGTTTTCCAGGACTGTCAGATGAGGAAATGAATTCCATTGCTGGAAAACCATACCCAGCTTCTGTCTGAGTTTGTCCTGGTTGGTGCCTTTTGCATGGACATCGATCTCATCGACGATAATCTTTCCCTGCTGGATGGTTTCGATGGCGTTGATACAATAGAGTAGTGTCGACTTGCCGCTGCCGCTCCCGCCGATCACACTGACGACCTCACCTTTTTCCACGTCCAGGTCGATTCCTTTCAAAACATCCAGACTGGCAAAGGATTTATGTACATTCTGAATCTGGATCATATTGACATTTTCCTTTCTACATATTTGCCATACAACGAAAGTGGGTAAGAAACGATAAAGTAGAAGAGCCCCACTCCGATAAGTATCTCAAGGGGTTGCTGGGTTCTTGATATCAGCTGCTCCGAAGTACGGAGCAGTTCCATGTAGCCGATGACCGAAACCAGTGCGGAGTCCTTGATAACACTGAGGGCGACCCCCAGCCAGGATGGAAAGACGGTCCGAAGACCGATGGGAAGCCGGATATAGGCGGCCGTCTGCCAGTAACTCATACCAAGAGATTTACCAGCGATAATCATGGATTTGTGAACGCTTTCGAAACCACCCCTGAATACTTCACTCATGAATGCCATGGTATACAGGGAGAGCACGATTGAACCGGTGACG
>JAAELC010000052.1 GCA_024227135.1 Gammaproteobacteria bacterium | reverse complement strand
GCAGGCTGACCGTTGACGAGGATGCTGTTTCCGAGGAAGTCTGAAGAGGCTCTTCCATGTACGGTTACAGAGGTGCTGTTGAGTACTTGGTAGGGGGTGGGGCTGGTGATTTCAAAGAAGAAGTTGGTGTCTCGAACCACATTGTACTGGTTGGTGCTGCTGTTTCCGGCGGCATCGGTGGCTTTTACAGACAGGGTGTTGGCTCCGGGGAACAGGCCGACCTGGCCCCAGTGGGTGGTTTCCATGGCTGCGGCGTTGTAGGGACCGTTGGTTTGGGTTCCGGAAACCACGAGGTAGCTGACGGAGGCTGTTTCATCATCCATGAGCCCATGAATGTACAGGTTTTCGGAGTCACCATAGGTGGCGGGATTGGCGGGGATTTCTAAGTCGGCCGTGGGGGCGGTGGTGTCTGATGAGGTGTCCTGTACGACCTGGAGGTTGTAGGTAGTGGTGTTTCCACAGCGGTCGGAAGCGCTTACTGCTATGAAGTTGGTTCCGGGCTGAAGGGGGTAGCGGTCGTATATGAATCCATCCTGAGGGGTGCGGCGGTTGGCTCGTTTTCCATTCACCAGTACTTTTGCGGGGCCGGTAAGATGGTTGGTGTAGGAGGCAAATTCTTCATACTGTATGGTGTCGACCATGGTGCCTTCGATATTGATCCAGGCACGCGAGGTTATCAGCCCATTGGTGGGGGAAGATATGGTTAAGCTTGGGTCTGTGGTGTCTAAATATACGGATCCGTGGATACTTGACCTCTCTTCCTGCCCGTTGTTGCGCTTCGGGATGGCACGCAAAATTCGATGTTCTCCCTGATCTGACTGGAGGGGGTAGAAGACGGAGGAAGCCAGAGTGTGGGTACTGGTATAATGGTTGCTGTAGGTGACTTCTCTCAGTTCCACGCTGTCAGCAGCCAGCCCGGGAAAGGTCAGCGAAAGGGCCGTATTGGCCGTGTACAGGGAGCCGTTATTCACCAGCATTCGCAGGTGGGGAGTATCATTGGGATCGGTGGGATTGGTCCCATGATCAATCTCATACCCATCCAAAACCCAGTCTTGGTCCATGTCGTTTACCAAAGCATCTGTTCGGTAGATCATGATCTCATCATAGTCGCTCAAGCCGTCTCCGTCAGAGTCATCAGTATCAGCCCGCGTTCCCAACACCAATTCTTCGGTGGCGTCCAGCAGTCCATCTCCATCGCTGTCCTGTACATGATTGGCCATTTCGATGTATTGCCGATTGGATGGAAACCAATAACGAAACATCGTCGGATTCGGAGTGCGCAACACATTCGCCACAAAATTCTAGGGAAAAGGATTTATCAGATCATCGGTCTCGTAGATTCCCACATAGTCCACATAGGCAGGCGCCTGCATGTAGATATCCATCGCCGCGCCATCCTCTGTTACCTCAAGCTTCAGAGCCCCAATGTCATTGCTGCCCAAAGAACTGGGCAGCTGAGTCAGACTGTTCGTAAGCATCGCCCAATAAGCAGGCAGATCATTTGTCGAGATCAGCTCAAAGCTCAACAACTGACGATTCAGAGTCAAATCCTCAATCCAGTTCTGGCGATCCTGTCCCTCCAGATAATCCGGGACTTCATAGTTGTTAGTGACCCAACTCGAACGCTCGTACTCCGGAGGGACCGCAGTGTTGGTGAATACCGCCCCACCCGCATTCATCCAAAAGCGGGTCGTAGGCACCATATTCGTTTCTCCCACATGTATTGGAAACAGCGGGATTCCCTCCAAAGACGTGGGCACCAGCAAAGACAGCACATTGGTCTCAAAAGAATCCGAAAAGGCGACCACCCCGAGCTCATTAAGCACCTCACTTCCCGGCGGAAATATCACCACAGTAGAAAGATTGGTAAACGACTCATCGGCAAAAGAGATCAGCTCAGACATACTGTCCACTTCCGGGATTTCATACAGCTGAGCAGAAGAAGAGCACAACTGAGACACCTGCAAACATCATCCTTTTCATGAGACAATCCTTATTCGTTTATTGCCTCCCTACCGTCCTCCACACTACTCAAGCGGAGCGGAACCTACAAACGAATAAGGGTAAAAAATTGTCGAAACCCAGATATTCCTGCCAACCTCTTTAGCTTGAAGCGATTTTTTGTCCCGTCCGTAACGCGGACAGACGTGGACAAAAATTTCCATGGCGCGGATGGGCGGCTGAGTTCATTACGATATACATGCAAGATATTGCCCAGGGTTGGGTGAATTTTTGTATTTTTGGTGGCCATATATTTTTATTGTAGACCATGGGGT
>JAAELC010000051.1 GCA_024227135.1 Gammaproteobacteria bacterium | reverse complement strand
CATTATATTCCCAGCTATAGGTATACCCGACTACCTCAGCACCTCCAATATTTACGGTGTCTCCATCACAGCCCGATCCATCCTGAGTTGTAACCGCAGGGTATGACCAGGCCGGACCATTCACTTCTATGTTATCTGAACAGCTATAGGAAGGATCTATAGTGGATGTTGCCGTCACCACATAAGTCCTGCTTACCGTATCCAACAGTTGCACTACACTGCCCGTTGAATCTGATAAGCCCGCTGAAGGCAACCAGCTATATGTGAAATTAGCACCTCCCCCGGAAGCCGTCAGGGTGATACCGGTACCCAGGGCACAATTGCCATCTTCCGCCTCTACGTCACCAGCACAGCCCCCACATTGAGGAACCGCTACGGTATCGCGGCAAGTAGTACCATTGGCAGAAATTGCCAACTCATAAATATCAGTCCCGGTCAAAGAAGCACTAACCGTGGTAAGGCTGGTATCTGTGGCCTCTAAAAATGAACCCGAGCCGGCAGAACCTACCAACTTTGTCCATAAGTAAGTCTCATCCAGAAAAGGGGTTACATCTACATGTCCAACAGATCTGGGACCACAGCCATCTTCGCCTGCCGGATAATGATTTGCAGATGTAGGGGCATATAGCACCGTTAGTACCATCTCATCGTAGAAAGCACATGTTCCATCCGAGGCTGTCAGGTAATAGGTAATAGGATCCGGAACAAGCGGGAAGGTAATATTGCCATGATCATGCACGACCTGTGAACTATCATCACTTTGCAAATACGCGCCCGGCGCCCAGGTATAAGTGAAGCCCGCCTCAGGCGCCACACCTATGGTAGTAGTGGTGCCAAAACATATTGTCGTATCGGGGCCGGCAAAGTCTGTCGAAGGTGGAATACTCACTGTTACATCTACCGTATCTGTAACACTGCATTCTACGCCATCAGAATTCATAATAGTCATTGTTACTATGTAAGTTTCAGATGCTGCAGGATCGGCAATGGGCTGCGCTATGGTATCACTGCTCAAACCTGTAGCAGGAGACCAGGAATACTGAGTCGATAAACCCACCATAGGGGCTTCCCCTATCTGCGTGCCGGACTCTCCCGGACATATAGTAACATCAGGGCCTGCAGGACTGGTTGAGGCTATATTCAGTACTGCCTGACCTACATGACTACAGCCATTTGCATCACTCACCGCTACGGTAAATACGGTAGTAGCTGTTACGGTGGCAACAGGATT
>JAAELC010000050.1 GCA_024227135.1 Gammaproteobacteria bacterium | reverse complement strand
GCGGAGCTGTTTGGCAACCTGGGAGATGGTCTCAGCACCAACGTGGCGGTGACGGCCACGGGCAACTGGTGGGGTGCGGCGGACGGTCCCGGGGGTGTGGGTCCCGGATCGGGTGACAGCGTCACCGCCAACGTCGACTACACGGACTTTCTGACCGATGGCTCGGAGTTCAGCTGGTTCAATGCCGGTGGTGATGGCCACGATAGCTACCAGCTCAATGTACCTGTCATGACTGGCGGTACCGCATCCACCCAGTGGGGCTCCGGAGCGATGCACTCGGTGCTTTCGGAATTCGGGGAAGTACCGATTACCGCCGAGTACGCCAACCTGTCACCCGGTGCGGGTTACCGTTTGATCGTCTCCTACCTGAACAACGACAGCGGCAGCAGTCGACAACGCATTCTCGATCGCAACGGCGAAACGATACACGGCCCTGTCACGCTTCCGGCCACCACACCCCAGCACTACCAGGAGCGCTTGCCCAAGAGCGCCTATGACGACGGTACCCTGAAGCTGGAGATTGAACGTGTCAGCGGTCCCCGCACGCTGGTATCAGGTCTGTTCCTGGTCCAGGATTCGGTCATCGACAGCAGCGTGCCCTCCGTGTCTATTGCCTCACCGGCCAATAGTGCACGACATCAGGGCGGCCTGACCATGATCAGCGGCACGGCGACCGATACCGTCGATGACGCCCTTGAGGTGGAAGTGGGTGTGCAGCCGGCAGGTGGTGAAATCAGCTGGTCTCCGGTTACGGAATTCCAGAGTTCGAACGGCGGATGGAGTTACCGGTGGAATCCGGAAGCGGGAGACTATCTGATCCAGGCCCGGGCAACGGATGACCAGGGCAATCGGGGCATCTCGGCGATCATTACGATCACCATTGACGATACCTCGCCGGCCGCAGTCAGAGAACTCAACATCAAGAGTGTGGCGGGCGCATTGAGAGCCGTCTGGCTGCTTTCCGTGGATGACGGTATGGGGGCCGGCGATGTTTCCTACTACCGGGTGCTGCGCAGTCAGTGGGGTATCTCCAGCTTTGCCGAGGTGGCTCAGGTGAATGCCGGATTGAATCGCTATGACGACCTGGGTGTCATCCAGGGTGCAGAGTACTTTTACAACGTGCAGGCTGTGGATCTGGCCGGTAATACCACCGATTCGGTGATTTTTGGTCCGGTGATCCCGGTCCCGGAACTCGATGTAACCCCGCCGGAAGATGTGACGGCCTTCAGTGCCGAAGCCACTTATGTAAACGGGGTCACCGGTGCCGCGTTACTGAGCTGGACCGGCAGTACCGACACGGCCGGAGACCTGATCGATCAGCGGCTGGCCATTTCCAGCGATGGTGGTGCAAGCTACGGTAGCAATGCTCCGGACTACGATAACGGGCTGTCCATCAGTCTGGGCCGTGGGGCCAGACGGCACTATGTGGACGGATTGGCAATCGGTGCCAGTTACCGCTTCAAAATCACTACTATCGACCTGGTGCCCAATGAGAGCGCAGGGTCTGAGGTGGACCTGATTCTCAGTGCCAGTCCTTCAGATGTGATGGAGTTGAGCGGGAGCCTGTCAGCGGATACCACCCTGGGTGCGGGTGTTTTCAAGATCAGCAGCGGTCTGACCATCCCCACTGGTGTGACTCTGACCCTGGGGCCTGGTGCGGTCCTGAAGTTTGCCTATCAGAAGTATCTTTTCGTAAATGGTACCTTGCGTGCTGTCGGCACCGATTCCAACCCTGTGGTTTTCACCGCCCTGACCGACGACAGCTATGGCGGTGATACCAATGATGACGGTCCCTCTTCGGGAACACCGGGTTACTGGTACGGAATACGTTTTCAGAATTCGGCACCCGATGCCAGCAACAGGCTGGAACATTCCCTCGTCCGTTATGGAGGTTACACCAGCTACGGTAACGTCTATATCGATCGCACCAATATCACCGTAAAGAACAGCGTGATCGAACTGGGTTCCCATGTGGGCATACGTACCAACAACGCATCCCCAACCATCGAGGGCAATACCATCAGGAACAACGCCTCCCATGGTATTTACATGCCTTCCCATGGTGCTGCGAAAATACTGGATAACATCATCGAGGACAATGTCGGTCACGGTATCTACAGCCAGTACGGCACACCGACTATTGATGGAAACCAGATTACCGGTCACAGCGGGTATGGCGTTTATCACTATGACAACCGCACTGCCCCCCGGATGGTGGCTAATCAGATCACCGGCAATGGCTATCCATTGCGTATACCGTTCAGCGCTTTGCCGGATGACGATGACACGGTATTGACCCCGAACATCAACAATCACGTCTACCTGTTCGGTAACAACATCGGAAGCGATCGCCGGTTGCGTATCTGGGGTAAGGATACCGGGGATGAACTGAGTACCTATGTGATCATCGGCGGAGACACCGATGTGCCGGCTTACACCACCCTGACCATCGATCCCGGGGTGGTGGTCAAGTTCAGTGCGCCGCAGTACTTTTACATTCACGGATCCCTGATTGCCGAAGGGACCGCCGAAGAAAAGATCGTTTTTACCTCTTACCTGGACGACACGGCCGGGGGTGATACCAACGGTGACGGCGATGCCACATCCCCGGTGAACGGTGCCTGGCGCAGTCTGATTTTCTACGATTCACTGTTTGAGTTTGAATCCCATGTGGAACATGCCGTTTTCCGTTACGGAGGTTACGTAAATGCCGGTGCAATCTATTTTCAAAACGCGGATATCCTGTTTGAGAATTCCGAAGTTTCAAACAGTCTCTACTACGGGATCTACGTGTACAACGCCTCGCCTGAGATTATCGGAAACCGGATCTGGGGCAACTGGAACGATGGTATCCGGGTAGAACACAATAACTCAGCACCCCGGATCAATTTCAATGTGATCTCTACCAATGGCAGTGAGGGTATCCAGTACCACAATAATGGACACGGCAGCGCCGCCAACAACGAGTTCATTCTGAACCGGGGCTACGGCCTCTACAATGGCACTGGGTATACCATCGATGCCAGTAACAGCTGGTGGGGTGATATCGATAGCAGTGGTCCCAACCACTCGACCACCAACACCACGGGGACGGGCGATGCGGTCAGCGACAATGTGACCTACCTGCCTTACCAGACCGAGCCGCCGATGGACTACGGGTACACCGGGTTCAGTGCGGCGACTCATGTGCACGACGGATCGATCGCCGACCCTGTCATCGACCAGGGTATCGAGTCGGACGAGTGGGGTACCCAGCCCGATCGTTCCATGGTGTACGACGACGACACGGTGACCCTCGCTTATTCCGGGCTGGCCGCGGACAAGCGTTACAAGGTGCGGGTCAGTTACTTCAACGGTGATTCCAACGCCAACTCCCAGAGCCTGACCGACGGGAATGGTGATCCCATTCATGGTGTGCGCCTGTTGCCAACAGGTACGCCGGTTCAGCACGAGTTCCGTATTCCCCAGGCATACCACGCCGATGGAAACCTGACATTGAACTTCAACCGGGAGAACACGGCCGTTTCCACAAGGGTTGCGGTGCCGGAAGTCTGGCTCATAGAAGACCGGGGAGAAATCGTTCCGCCCCTGTTTGAAGCGGCAGACTACGATGACGTTGACGGCAACGGCCTGTTCTCCGAGGGTGACCGGTTCTATTTCCATTTCTCGGCTGCTTTGGACGATACGCTGCTGGTCAATGGCACCACCGATGCCAATGACCACCTGGTGGTAACCGGAGGATTGGTCTACGGCACCAGCAATATCATTGAATGGTCTGATGACCGGCGGACCGTGGTGGTTACCCTCAGCAGCGGTTTCACCGTTGCAGGCAGTGAGACGGTAACCCCCACCGGTCTGACCGGTATCGACGGTCTGACGGTACTGGGCATACAGACTCTGGGGATGACCGACCAGGTGGCTCCGCAACTGACGGGCCTCGACTGGGGAGACAATGACGGGAACGGCAGTGTCAGTGCCGGTGATCATTATCTGTTCCATTTCAGCGAGGCGATGGAAACCTCGGTGATTCAGGATGGTACGACCAACGCCAATGCCCACCTGAGACCGGAAGGCGGTGCTCGTTATGGGGACATCAACGGCATTCAGTGGAGTGCCGATGGTAAGGACCTGACGGTATCCATCACCAGCGGCTATACGATCATTGGTAACGAGTTGGTATCACCGAGCACCTTTCTGACCGACAAGGCAGGTAATCGTGCTGTGGGTAGCCTGCGACTGCTGGGCCGGGATGATATTGCACCCCTGATTACCGCTGTCCGCTTCGATGACGCGGACGGAAGCGGCAGCCCGAGTATCGGTGATCGCTGGTTCTTCGATTTCGATGAAACGATGTTGACCGCGGCCCTGTCAGATGGCACCCCGGAGGCCAATCTCAATCTGACACCGGATGATCGGATCTACGGGGAGTTCAACCGGATTCAGTGGAACATCGAAGCGAGCACGGTTTCGGTAGAGGTTACCGGGGGATTCACGGTCACGGGAACGGAAACCGTTTACCCCGGTGTTTTACTGACCGATCGGGCCGGAAACCCGGTGGGTAACAATCCGGAGCTCAATCTCAACGATGTGATTTCGCCTGAAGTGGAACGTATCGATGGATTCTATATCAGCCCGGTCAGTGCCACCGATGACTACAAGCTGACGGTACAGTTCAACTCCAGGATGGATACATCGGTAGAGCCGGTCATTACCCTGTCGGGCAGCGGTGGGACCGATCCGGTGGTTCCCGGTGGTGGCAGCTGGCTCACCACCCGCTATGGGAACGATACTTATACCACGCCGGATATTACACTGGCCCTGGGGATGGATGGCACCGTTTCGGTTGCAGTCAGCGATGCGCAGGACTGGAACGGTAACAGCATGGTGGTCGCATCGGATCTCTTCAGCTTTGACGTGGATGCCACTCCTCCGGGTAATCCCGTCGTGACTCTCGGCAGCACGGGTTGCGATAACGCGACCCTGACCTGGAGTGGATACGCTGCGCCGGCAGACTTGACCTCGTTCCAGGTCTACCGGGAGAACACCGGCAGTTTCAGTACGGTTGACGGCGTTTCTTTTCTCACCCTGATCGGTGGGGGTCAGCGCAGCTACCAACTCACCGGCCTCTCCGTGGATACCCCCTACGATGTGGCGGTGGTGGCTCTGGATGGGGTGGGGAATTTCGATCCAGATGTCACTTCCCTGCCGGTTTTCATAGACCGGCCGGTACCGGTACCCGTCACGATCAGTGTCGCAGGGGATGGTAATCCGGGGACCGCCCGGGTCGACTGGAGCGGTTACGACACTGCGGGTCAATGCGGCTTTGCCGGCTTCCGGGTTTACCGGGAAGAGAGCGATTTCAGCGATGTCACCGGGCTCACACCGGTGGCTGTTCTCGGTGACCAGGCCCGGAGTTACAGTCTCAGCGGTCTCGACAGAAGTAAGAACTACTATTTCGCCGTAGTGGGTTACAACACCGCGGCCGAGGTTGACAACGAGGTGACCACGGCGGTCTGGACCGATCCCTTCACCGGCGATGTCACCAGCGACCTGACAATAGGTGCCGGCAGCGAAACCGAGATCGATATCCACCAGACCCTGAGAGTTGTGGATGGCGCGACGCTGACGATTGTGCCGGGCACCGTATTACGATTCGCCCCCGGTGCGGGTATCGAGACGGTGGATGGAAAAATCGTGGTGCAAGGTACGGCGCTGCAACCGATTCTGCTGACCTCCCTGCAGGATGTTCCCGGTGGTTCGCCGGCCCCGGGCGACTGGATCGGCGTGATTCTGGGTGCCGGGGATACCGGTTCCGTGATGGAACATCTGGTCATCCACTATGCCGGTGCAGGCCTGCACGTGAACGGTGCCCCTCCCTTGCCGGTGGCTGCCCTGGTTGTCCGCTATGACAGCGGTGCCGGCCTGCATGTCAGCAATGGCGGCTCGGTCACCGCCACAGAAAGCCTGCTGCGTTATAACGCCATCGGTGCCCGGGTCGATACCGGTGGTCAATTGACCATCTCCGGGTCGGTCTTGAAGAACAATGCCACCAATGCATTTTCTGACGACAGCACGACTCTGGAGGCTGGCGGCAACTGGTGGGGGGCACTATCTGACACCGATATCGGGCAGGCGATAACCGGGGATGTGGATTTCAGCGGTTTCCTCTCCTACGAACCCGTGCTGATGTACGACTTCGATACAGCCAGCGGAGAGTTTGAGGTCACTACACCCGATCAGGAACTGATCGTGGCGGCGCAACTGGCCGACGAGATGCGCTTCAGCGAGGACTCCAGTTTCGACGGCGTTTTCTACCAGCCCTTTGCAGACACCACCAGCTTTCAGCTCAGCGAAGGAGGGGGACCTAAAACGATCTATGGGCAGTTCCGCAGCGCCACCGGTGCAGAATCGACAGTTATTCACCTTGATCTGAACTACATCACCGATGGCCCGGTGGTCGAGTTATTCAGCCTGGCCGATGGGCAGGTGATTACCCGGCCAATAGATGTGACGGGTCAGGCGCATTCCGTGCTTGGTCTGAGTTCCCTGGAGTTTCACCTGGACGATGAGTTGATTGCCAGCGCCCCCCCGAGCAGTCTGGACTTGAACTATCGCTGGGACGTGCGGGAGGCCGGCAACGGTATCCACCGGGTGAAACTACTGGCACGGGATACCGCGGGACGTATCGGGACACGGGAACACAATGTCACCCTGGCAGTGGTTGCACCTCCGCCGCCGGTCATCACCAATCCTCCCCAGGACCAACCGATTCCCGACGATACGATTACCGTGAGCGGGAGTTCCGAGCCCTTCATCCAGATGCAGTTGCGTCGCAACGGATTCGTCGTCGGCACTGTGATGCCGGCAGCGGATGGGTTGTTTGCTTTCGACGGGCTCGCCCTGAGCGAGGGTGAAAACCGGTTTATCGCCAATGCAGTGGACAGCATCGGGCAGAGTGCCAGCTCCAATACCTTCTCGGTGCTCAGAGATTCCGGTCCACCTTCGGCTCCGGTACTGGAAACCCCTGTGGTGATTCAGGGTGAGGGTATCTACGTGAGGTGGCGGCAGGCCGATACCGGAGAGCCGCCCACCCGGTACCGTCTCTACCGTTCGACGGTACCTTTTTCGGATCCACAAAACGCCGCTCCGATCGTGGATCAGCTGACCCAGCTGACCTATTCGGACAGGTTTCTGGCTGATGGTACTTACTACTACGCGGTGGTGGGTGAAGATGATGCGGGTAATGCCAGCGGGCTCTCCAATGTGCTCGGACAATCGTTCGACGGTACCCCACCGGTGTTCAGTCTGACCTTCGGTACCGCGTCGCCGGCCGGTGTGGGGGATCTGACCATCGACCTGGAAAGCTCAGAACCCCTGAGTAGCGTACCAGGAGTCACCGTAACGCCAGCCGGCGGCAGAGTGCCGGTAGCCGTGGCCATGAGCCGGGTGGATGACCTGCACTACAGCGGCGTGTTTGAGATCACTCCGGAAACAGTTTCCGGAACGGCCCTGTTTTCGGTTTCGGGCAGCGATCTGTCGGGCAACAGTTACGTGGGAGCCCCTGCTGCCCCCGATCTGGTCATTGATACCGCAGGGCCTGCTGCCACCCTGACCACCGATGCCGTCGAGCCGGTACAGGTACTGTCCGACGTCGCAGTGAATGTAACTCTCAATCTCGATGAACCCGCCGGTGACGGTGTCATACCCTCACTGCGCTTCCAGCCTCCAGAGGGGATAGAGGTACAGGTTCCACTGCTTGGAAACGGTGCCACCTGGAATGGCATCCTTACCCTGAATAACACCATGGGTGTGGGGATCGGCCAGTTTATATTCTCTGCCAGCGATTCCCTGGGCAATATCGGAACCCGACTCATTTCCGGTGGTGAACTCGAGGTCTTCAATACCGCTGTGCCTCAGGCGACCGATGCACCCATGGACTTCAATGTGGAATCCAGGCCGGGTGGTGAAGTGCTGTTGAACTGGGGGGCCGTGGATAAAGCGGAAACCTATCGGGTCTATCGCAGTAACAGCGATTGTTCCGTCACACCGGATGTACTGGTGGCAACGGATCTGACCATTTTGGCTCACCTGGACTTGCCCGATACCGATGGCGTCTATTGCTATGGGGTGGCTACCGACCGTCTCGGTGCGGAAAGCCCGCTTTCCATACTGAGACCGGCAGCCTCCGATCGGGTGGCACCTTCGGCACCGGCTAACCCTGCCATCGCGTTGCAGGCGACCGGTGTGCAGATTCAATGGGACCGTCCCGGCAGCGGCGAAATGCCCGCCTACTACAGGCTTTACCGGGACGGGGTATTGGTGCGCACGATCCATGACAGCAGTGCCCAGGTGTCGGTCCTGGATTATCCGGCCACCGGCGGCAGCTACAGTTACACCATAGGGTCTCTGGATCAGGTGGGGAACGAGTCGCTGACCGCCCCGTTGGTACAGAATCTGCTCGTGGGTGCGGTGACGGACCTGCAGGCCTACTTCAAGCAAGGTGAAGTGCCGTTGCTGGTCTGGACCAGCAACGATGGGTCGGTCATCGGTTACAACGTTTATCGTGGCGGTGTGAAACTCAATACAGCCCCGAAAACCGAGACTCGGTACATCGATGATCTGTTTGCGGGCAGTTCCACGGTCGAGTATGGGGTCAGTGCACTCAATGGGGAAGGTGACGAGGGTCCGGTCCGGAGCCTGAAATTATTGCCATTGGCTATCGAGGTGATTTCCAATCCCGACGGGGATGGCGTCTCGCAGCCTTTGCTGACCAGCTATTTCAATAATCTGGGGTTGGAGATCACCAACAACGCGACCACCGAACCCCTTACCTTCAGCCGTCTCGGGCTGGATGTCAGCCAGAATGATGAGCTGCAGTACAGCATCGACCAGGAGATGGGTATTCAGGTCGAGCCGGGCACCTCCTACGGCGGTACCCTGGCCGTACCTTCCGGTGCATCCAGCGAAGCATGGCTGGTCGAGAGCCGGGTCGTTCAAGAGAACGCCGATGGATCCAGGGTTTTCTACGAGCAGGATCAGCTGTTGGAGGATTTTGAAGTCACGCCATCTCCGCTGAATCTGACCACCCTGAATGCGTCCCTTGCCGGTGGTATCAGTACGGTGCAGGTCTGCATCAATAACTATGGCTATTCGGATATCAGTGTGGTGGTTACCCGGGAATTCGGTGCGGCACCCGGGGACGTTCAGCTGGCCCTGTTCAATGACGCCGGGCTGGAAATTGGCCGGACTGCCTACGAGGGCAGTCCCGAAGCTGTGCTGTTCGATGCTGCCGGCAATGGTCATGTCAACATCGAGCCGGGCACCGACTACTGTCTGGATGTGGAAATACTGGTGCCGATCAGCCTGCAGGAGAACGATCTGATCAGCTTCGTGGCTGAAGTGGAGAAGTTCAACAGCGGCATTTTTGGTACGGGCGAGAACTCCAGCACCGGGCTCAAAGGCGCACTGCAATCCAGTGTCAGTCTGACTGCTTACTACGGATCGGCGCAGTCGGACAAACCTGCCTATGCAAACAACGACTCGGTGGTGATCACCGGACAGGCCATCGACCGTCTTACCGGTGATCCTCTGGCGAATACCGATCTGAAGGTGGGTTTCTACCTCGATGGTTTCAAATGGTTTGAGCGTATCACCACCGATGAGTCAGGGAACTACACCCACGTGTACAAACCCACGCCCGGCCTGAGCGGTGAGTTCATCGTCTGGGCGGCCCATCCGGCGGTGTTCGATGTGATCGAACAGGCACGATTCGGTTTCTTCAGGCTCTATCTGTCACCGGAGTATGGAAGTATCCGGTCGGCCAAGAACGATACTCTGGAGTTTGCCCTCAGCGTGAGGAATCCGGGCAAGTTTCCTCTCAGCGATTTCTCCTACGAGTTCAGGGCTTTCACCATCGATGGCGATAACAACGAGGTGGACGAACCCACCGTTACCGGTACCGTGACCTTCCCGGCGGGCTTCACCGTAGCCCCTGGCGCCAGTGCTGATATTACCCTGTCCATGTCGGCAGCGATCGATGCGCCCGATGACGTAAATCTGGAGTACCGGGTGCTTTCTGGAAACGGTGCCGTGGGTACGTTTCAAGGTACCGCTTCCCTGACGGAAGCGGTCCCGGTGTTGATTGTCAGCTCGCCCGACGTGGGTTATGTGGATCAGAGCGTAAACCGGGGCAGCATACGCACCGTGCCTGTGACCCTCAAGAACAACGGCTTGAGAGATCTGGTTGATGCGCGCGTGACATTGCCTCAGACCCTGAACTGGATCACCACCAATCGACCGTTGAATTCGGCCGGTGAGGTGGAACTGGGTACGTTACCCGTGGGTGCCGAAGCCACCTTCGATGTAGTGATCGCACCACCTGCCGATGTGGCTTTCGGATACGTGGACGACAGTTTTCTGATAACCGGAAGCAATACCTCCCAGGTGCTGGAACTGAATGTATATACGTTGATCACGTCATCCGAGCAGGGTTCGGTACAGTTTGTCGTACATAACTTTCTCGGCCAGTTGGTCGCCGACGCAAAAATCCGGATGAAGAATGACACTATCCGGGAAGAGATCACACCGGTGGTCACCAATGAAGATGGTGAGGTTCTGATCGAGGGTCTTCAGGTAGGTAACTGGTCCTGGCAGGTCAGTGCCGCCGGTCACGGGACCGAGGCAGGGACTGTTTCGGTACTGCCTGACCAGACGGTACTGGTAGACCCGGAGCTAACCCGAAACCTGGTCACCATCAACTTCACGGTGGTACCGGTGCCTTTGACCGATCGCTACGAGATAAAAATCGAACAGCAGTTCGACACCCATCTGCCCATGCCGGTGCTGGTGGTCGATCCGCCGTTGATCAACGGTTACTGGTTGGAACCGGGTTACGAAGAGACCCATATCGTCAGGGTGAGTAACTATGGATTGAAGGCCCTCGATGACGTCAGGCTCACCCCGGCCGACTCCGGAGAAGCTCGCTGGGAACCCCTGGTCACCTATATCCCCAGGCTGGCTCCTTTGGAAACCATCGAAGTCCCCTTCAAGTTTACCTATCGGGGTACTGCGGATTTCAGCCAGTTGCCTGGAACCGGTAGCGCGGTAACCACCAATGACCTGTCTGGTGGTTTGATCGCGGGGATCCCCAGCACTCTATCCGGAGATTTGGATGGTGTCGCGGTTCCCCCTGCGGGATTGGCCTCCGATGCCAAGGACTTTTACGACGATGTAACGGATTGTCACAAAACCCCGATTAAGATCAAGCTGGTGATCGTCAAGATCGTAGGCTGGACCAAATCGGCATACGGTGATCGGCTGGTGCCCATCTATGGCACGACCGCTTTCGAGTTCGACGACAATTTCAATGTCTGCGACATTATCGAGGATCTTTGCAAGGAGGGCCTGGGTGACGCCCTGTCTCCACCGGCAGACGGTTCCGTGGCCAGCAAGATCGGCGGGTACGCAGCGAAGAAACTCGCGGACAAGTTCTGCGGTGCCGTAGCCGGTGGCTTGAAGCTCATTCCCCATGTGGCCGCGTTCTGCGCGGCTTTCGAAAAAATCGACAAGGCGTGGAAGATCGGTAAGGCCATCGGTTGTGCACTCCGTGCGGTTGCGGCCCGTGCCGGCAGCGGTGGCCCAAGTGGAGGCAGCACCGGTGGTGGCGGTGGCGGTGGGGGCTTCTTCAGCTCGTTCGGCGGTGGTGGCGGTTCTGGCTTCTGTGCTTTCTGCGGGCCGAGGATCGGTACGGCTTACGAGCGGGATGGTTGCTTTGCCGCCGGTACCCCGATCCTGATGGCTGACGGTTCACGACAAGCCATCGAATCGGTACTTCCCGGGGACATGGTTGCGACCTTTGACGGCGGCAATGCCCGGGTGAAGCGGGTCAAGGTACGTGATACCGATCACCTGCGTGAGCTGCGTTTCCGTGAGATCGGGGGTGAGCAGACCCTGCGCCGGATAACCACCACCGATGAACATCGATTCTGGGCCATGAACCGAGATCGATGGTTACTGGCGGGGGACATTCAAGTCGGCGACCGCCTGATGCTGGTCGGAGGCACCGAGGCGGTCATCACAGCGACCCGTCGTTATTCAGAGGAGACCAAGGTCTACAACTTCGACGTGGTGGACTACGAAACCTATTTCGCCAACGATGTGCTGGTCTACCAGGACTGCAACGGTCAGACCGCCCGGCGGGTCGATGATCGATTGCGTGCCTGGTTGCAGGACAATGAGATCCCGGACCCGCTGAAGCGACTGCTTGGCAACGAAGTTGACGAGATCCCGTTATTTGGTACCGATCAACAGTCCGATATCTGGACCGATGTGGCACGCAGTGGAGGGCAGTCGAGATGATCACCCGGAGTGTTACTTTGAACGGTCTTGTCCTGTTTCTCTTGTTCTGGTCGCTGTATCCCTGGAGCGGGGTGCAGGCGGCCCAGCAGTTCGACGGGCTGTGCTCCTATGTGAAAATCGAGATCCGGCAGGAGCTGGCGCTCGAGCGGGTTGCATTCGAGGCCACTCTGGAGATCACCAACAACGAAGGGGATGCCAGCATCACCGACTTCTCTGCATTGCTGACTTTCCAGACGGGTAAAGAGGATTTTGCCGTAGACGGGGAGGACGCGTCAGACCTGTTCTTCGTTCAACCCCCGGTACTCAACGGCATCGAGGCGATCGACGGCAGCGGTGTTATACGCCCGGGGGAAACGGCGGTGGTCACCTGGCTGATCATTCCGAAAATTTCCGCTGGCGGTGAAGACGCCAGCGGATTGCAGTATTCCGTCGGTGCCCGGCTCGCGGGATCGCTCTATGGTAAAGAGATTGCCCCTGAAATACTGGTGGTGATTCCCGACACGATTACCGTGAAACCCGAGCCCCAGCTCAACATCACCTATTTCCAGCCCCGGGATGTGGATGGGGACGATCCCTTCACCCCCGACGTGGTGGAATCACCCATCCCCTTCACTCTGGGAGTGCTGGTGCGCAATGACGGATATGGTCCGGCAAAATCGGTGCGGATCAATTCAGAGCAGCCACGTATTGTGGAGAATCTTCAGGAGGTACTGGTAATCCCGCGGCTGCTCGGCTCCAGAGTCGATGACGAGCCTACCGATTACGCGAGCCTGAAAGTGGATCTGGGGGATATTCAGCCGGGAGGGTGCCGCAAGGGTGCATGGGACATGATGACCACCCTGTCGGGGGAGTTTACCGAATTCAGGGCTTCTTATACCCATGCCTCCGAATTGGGGGGGGATGAAACTTCCCTGATCAAATCTCTCGAAGCCCATTTCATCAGCCATGAAGTATTGAACGACCAGCCGGGGCGGGACCAGTTGCTGGACTTTCTTGCGGACACTATCCACGATGAGAACCGGGAGATTATTCCCGATACTCTCTTTGAGTCCGACTGTAACACCCTGCCGGTGAATCGACTGCTCGACGTGGAAGTGTTGAGTTACGATCCACAGACTCTTACCGCCCAGGTGCGCGCGGCAGCCGATTTCGAGAACTGGGTGATTATCCGACTCGATGATCCGGGGCAGGCGAAATTGAAAATAGAGTCCATCGTACGGTCCGATGGAAAAGTGCTCAATCCAAACAACTACTGGACCCACGTTCGCTATCGGAAACCGGACAATGCCAAGTTGACCTGGCTGAACATATTCGATTTCGTGGCACTGGGTGAGTACACCTACGAAGTAGTGTATGACCCCCCCGGCAGCGACATTGAAGCACCGGAAACAGTGCTCCGGTTCAATAACGCGGTGCAGGAGAAGGATGGCAAATTCTATATTCTGCCGGAGACCCAGATGTTCTTCACGGTGGAGGACGAAAGCCCGGTGGGAACCTGGTACAGGCTCGGCGGGAGTGGTGATTTTCTGCCGGCCTATCCGTTCAGTCTGGATGATTTCGGTGAATATGCCGTTGAGTACTACTCCCAGGACAGCGCAGGCAATGCAGAGTCCTACCAGGTCGCCACGCTTGTCTTGTCCGAAGCCTACCCGGGTATACAGAACCTGACCCTGGACAGCTCCAGTCTGTTCATCGCGGGAGATGCAGTCTCCATCCGGCCGATTCAGGTGATGGTGGGTTTTCAGGGGATCATGACAGCTGCGCGGCTCGATGGTATTGCGGAGGTCTTTCGTGGGGTCTACGGTTTTCCCACATTGTCAGGTGTTCCTTCCACACCCTCAGCGCAGTCGGATGCCAGCTTGAACGTGGGCGGCGAACAGGTCGATTTCTATCGATACCGGATCAATGAAGGTGCCTGGAGCGGGGAGGCCGGGGTGGCCGAGCCGCTGCTGCTCAACGGGCTTTCGGGTCCGGTTGAGCTGGAGGTACTGGGTAGAAGCGGTTACGGTGATTATCCACCGGAAGATCAGGCGTTGGTGGTGAGCTGGACGGTGGGTTCGGCTTCAGCGATCCGTGTCACCGAAACCCCGGAAAGTCCCGGGAACCAGGTCGAGGCGAGTCTGAATGTCACCGGTAACGATTTTTACTGTTACCGACTGGATGGATCGTTTTATCAACCCAATCTGGTGGCAGGGGCGAGTATTGAGTTGGCACAGCTTGAACCTGGCGAACACCTGGTCGAAGTGATCGGACGAGGGGCGCTGGGGGATGTCTGTCCGGAGAGTACGCCCGGCGAAGCATCGGTTTCCTGGACCGTAGATCATGACTATGGCTACGAATTGCCCGGCGATCAGCGTGTGCGCCATGAGGATCTCGGTCAGGTGGATGATACCCCGAGTCACTACGCCTGGGACGGCCGGGACGAGAACGGGGTCGTGGTCGAGCCGGGCTGGTACAGCGTACGTGTCTCCTTGACCGACGGTCTGGGGCGGACTACCGCTGCCATTAAGCAGGTGGAGGTGGGTGACATGCTGGCCGGTGGCAGTCTGTTGTCAGGTCCGGGAAACGCCGTGCAGCAGCACGCACGCAGCTTCGGGGAATGGGTTGTGTGGCAGGATCAGGTGTCCGGCAACTGGGACATCTGGGGCAAAAATCTGCTGGATCCCACCGGCACGCCGATACAGCTGACCGATGGGCTGCTCAATCAGGAACGACCAGCCACGGATGGACGCTATCTGGTGTGGCAGGATCGTCAGCTCGATGGTACCTGGGATATCTGGATGCGTAATCTGACAACGGAGGATCCGGCGGCGCCGGTGACGGCTACCTCCGCATTCGATGAACAGAAACCGGTGATCGACTGGCCCTGGGTGGTGTTCCAACGTAAACCGGTGGCCAATCCAAATGCTCCCTGGCAGCTGTTTGCAACCAACCTGCTCGACGGGCAGACCGAAGCGGTGGATACCACGACTCAGGACCAGCTGGATGGATCCATCCATCGGCAGCGGGTGGTATGGCAGGACTTTCGGGACGTGGGGGCTGGTGAGATCTATATGAAGGATCTACGTACCGGACAGGTGCAGCGAATCACAGAGAATACCGGTGGCCAGTACCATCCGGACATTTTCGATCACTGGGTCGTCTGGGCGGATAACCGCCAGGGTCTGCAGCTGGATCTTTATGGTCACAACCTGCGCCGGGGAGTGGAAGTGCAGTTGACCGATACCCCGGAAGATGAAAACTGGCCAAGTCTCAACGGTTCCTGGGTGGTCTACGAAGAGGATGCCAGTGGCGAGCAGAAAATCAATCTGCGGCTACTGCATCTGGGTAACCTTGCGAGCGTGCAGCTGACCAATTCGGGCACACTCAAAGAGCAGCCCAGTCAGGCGGGTGAGCGACTGGTGTGGGTTGATGCCCATACAGGGGTGCGTCGCGTGATGCAGGGACCACTGCCGGATCTTCAGCCTGTGTTCCACAACTACAACACGGTAGCGGTGACCCAGGGCATGGTGGATTACCAGGCAGATGCCTTCAGCCTGCTGGAGTTGTGGCATGAGCAGGCAGGGGTGACCGAAATCGTCCGGTACAGCAGTCTGCTGCCCACGCCGATCGCTGAAACCGTCAGTTGGTCAGGGGCTCCGACGGGGGATAACTTCGACCTGACGGCAGGGAGCTTTTTGTGGGTGAAATTTGCCGATACCCGCATTCTGGAGCTGGGGCAGGGCAGTTGCGGTGCGCTCAATCTGCCGGCAGGCACGACGGTGTTCAGTTTTGGCTGTTTCCCCGACCATTACAGCGCTTACCAGATGATCCAGGAACTGGGTACGGATCGAGTGGCGGCGTTGCGGGTGTTGAATTCAAAGACCGGCCAGTGGCAGGTAGCCAACGTGCAGGGCGACACTATGACAGGCGAGGATTTCCGCATTCCGACCCTGAGTGTGGTCATGCTGGAATTGCAGGCGGAAGTGACAGACTGGGTACCGGGAGATTGAGGAAATGAATCGAAGAATCATCATCAGTACCTGGATACTGCTCGGTGGCTGGAACCAGGCCAGTTTCGGGCTGGACGTTGCGGAATTGACGGCGCAGATGCAGGAGCAGCCCGGTCCCACGATCATCGACGTGCGCCCACGTCACCAGTACACAGCCGGGCATATACCGGGGGCTATCAATATTCCGGCATCCCTGGTGCAACACAAGAAACTGCCTCCCCTGGGTGTGGTTGTGGTTTACGGAGACGGAATTGACCCGGAGATAGCCCGCAAGTCCACCGAACAGCTGAATCGCCTCTCCGGGATCCAGGCTGAACAGCTCGAGGGCGGAATGGGGGCCTGGGAGACCACCGGAAAGGCCAGTACCCAGGCCCGGGGAATGCGCCCTGCCCGAGTCAGGCATCTGTCTTATGAAGACCTGCAACGGATTGTCGCTTCCAACAGTCAGGTGGTTTTGATGGACCTGCGTACCGATAACGGTGAGGTGTTGAGTGATATCAAAGCTCAGTTTCCCGAGGCAGTGATCGTGCGGCCCGACGTCAGTGGGGCGGCCCCGGACAGAAACCGCCGACGCCAGGAGATGCGGCAGAATTCCTCCAGGATGCGCGCCATCCGCAGAAAGGCGGACCGGCAACGGCTGTTTGTGCTCATCGACGATGGTGACGGTGCAGCCGAAGCCACCGCGCGGCGTTTACGGGGATCTGGTATCAAGCGGATCGCGGTTTTGGCCGGAGGGGAACAGATCCTGCTCCGTGAGGGTAAACCGGGCCGTAAGGTCAGAATTGTGAAGGGAGACGGACAGTGAAACGGTGGCGTCCTGCAAGAGTTATCTGGACCTGTTTTCTGTGCGTGCTGTTTCAGGCCGGTGGCGTCCAGGCCCAGCTGCAACTGGAAGCGCTGCAAGTCAGTGATGTGACACCCAGTGGTTTTACCCTGCTGGGCCATGCCAGCGAGGCGTCGACAACACGATTACGGGTCTACAGCGATGAGAACGGTACCCAGGAGATTACCGATCAGCTGGAGACGGTGACAGGGCCGTTGAGAAGTGGAGATCCTTCCGCAGAATCCGGTTACTACCGCGATGAGTCCCGGTACGACCTGCGGGATCAAACCGAATCAAGAGGACTGATACATATCAGGGTTGAGGGAACTCAGCCCCAGACCGCCTACTACTATCACCTGATTGCCGACAGCGGCAGCGAAACGGCTCAGTGGCCGATTGATCTTCCCGCGATGGTGACCACAACCCGGGAGAACAGTTTTATTGCCGGCGCTCACCAGGTGCTGCTGACGCTCAACGCCCCGGATCCCGGAGGTTGGCTGGTGACCATCAGAAGCGACGAAAACGACCATCCGGTTTCAGCCGTGGTGGGGGATGGAACCGCATCCAATCAGGCATATCTGAACCTCAGCAATCTGTTCACTACGGGTGGGCGTAACTGGCAGCCGGATGGTGACAAGGAGTTGACCATCGAGATTCGCCGGGGCTGGCAGTCCACCGTGACCGAACAGGTGACGCTCGGTCTGAGTAACGGGTTCGGGGTTTCCAGCCTGCACCCGGTGGCCATCGATCTGCTGGGTGGGCCCCAGTTGGATCTGTTACTGCCGGTCCTGGCCAGTTATACCACGGGTGAGGCCATTACCATCGGCTGGACCGATGCCTCCGACGCCGATGCATCGATCAGTCTTCATCATGACCAGGACGGCACCGGCACCGGCAGCGCATTGATCGTGGATGGGCTCGACGAGAACCCGGACGATACTTCGGATCAGTACAGCTGGAACACCGCAGGGGTGCCCGATGGCCTCTATTATATTTACGGTGTGATCAACGATGGCAGCAGTACGGTTACCAGTTACGCACCTGCCCGGGTGGCCATCGACCGTGGTGGTGTTGATAGCGACACCGACACTATTGCGGATCTTTGGGAACAACTCTTTTTCGGTGACCTGTCGGTAAGTCCGGCAAGTACCACCGATCTTGATCTCGACGGCCTGACGGACGGACGGGAGTTCGGTGAGCGTACCAACCCCGGTCTCCCCGATGTACGTCTGGCCCTGACAGAAGGTTTCAACCTTGTATCGTTCCCGGTCGCTCCATCAGGCGGTTTGACCTCCCTGCAACTGGCCCAGCAACTGGCGCCGAATCTGGTACGTATCAGTCGCCTCGATCAGGCCACCCAGACGCTGCAGATCACCGAAGTGGTCGACGGTACACCCCAGGGAGCCAATTTTTCACTGGTAGCCAATGAAGGCTACAGTATCCATATGTCCGCCTCCCGGGAGTTGGTGATTCAAGGAACGGCGGTCACCGGCGCAATCAACCTGTCGACAGGCATGAACCTGGCCGGCTTCACCCGGGTGCCCGCAGGTACCACCGCCTATGGACTGCTCGATTCGATCGGTGGCGACGGGACCATCGCCAGCATCCGGCACTTCGACAGCAGTACCGGCCGTTACCAGACCGTGGGTTACCGGGAAGGTGTCCGGACAGGTCCTGACTTCCCCATCCGGCGCGGGGAGGCCTATCTGTTTTCCATGTTGCAGGGGGTGATGGGGGTGATGCTTCCGTAGCGGGTTTGTCCGTGAAAACTTGATACTTAGTTTTGAATAGGTAGGCTGGCGCTGAGGCACTAAGCCCGACATCCTGTTGCAGAAACTGTGTTGGACTTCGCAAGCTCAGCACCAACCCACGTAAGAACGGGATCTGTCCAGCGTTTTGATCCCCACCGTAGGATATCGGTCGCGTTCGATGCGCCATCGAAGAATCTTTACGGGAAGCACGATACGGCAGCAGGCACCGCAGTAGTGTTGGCCGGACACAGTTGCTGTGCCCAACAACGTTTCCACCTGATCATTTGACCGACAGACAATTAGTAGAGTATGCCAATAATACTTGATCTACGGGCTGGGATTGTCAGAAAAGTGTTGATTCCGCGCTTATGGACAAAAATAGTTCTTAGTCTCGTAGGGTAAAGCACAAGTATAAAGAAAATCGGGTATTTTCAGTAGTAAACTAATTCGCTTTAGGTTTAAGGTCGGCTTATTGCCTGACGGCAGCACAGCGATGGGATGTCCGTGCCAGCGGTACGTCCGGGAGAGCGCTGCTCTTTAACAGAGGACATTAAATGCCAAGCTCCCTCGTTCCCTGTCGCTGGATTGCAGCCATTGCACTCTCTCTCCTGACACTTCAGGCTCATGCGGCCGAGTTCCATGTCACCAACGCCCAGGAATTCCAGACGGCACTGGCCACCGCCATCGACAACGGTCAGGACGATGTGATCCACCTTGTGGGATGGGGCAGTATCTGGGCAATTTCAGCTATCAGTCCGAGGAAGCCAATGGGCTGACCATTAAAGCTGAGGATGGCTTAAACCCAGGGCAGGTGGTTCTGGACGGGCAGCAGATCAACCGAACCTTGCAGTTCAATGCCGGGGATCAGACCGCAGATCTGATAATTGAGCGGGTGACAATACAGAATGGGAATGTCAGCGGTTCGAATACTACCGGCCCCAGGGTGACTGGTCATAACCCGGTGGATGGGCTGCCGGGGGTATTGGATCAGTTGGATCTCTGCTTCTCCGAACCCATCAAACCGGAGACCCTGATCCTGACCGGTCCTGAAGGTGCCAACCCCTTCAACCCATGACTTCGCCTCCTCCGGGTCCCAGGGTGTCCAGCAGATCTTGGTGCCCGGTGCCCAGGAGGGACCCTACTTCGTGCTGGTCTCGATAGATCCCTAGTGCGGCCTCACAAGCCTCCAGCTCACTGCCGACAATGTTTCCTTGCAGGTATCCGGGATCACGCCGAACCGGCACAGCGACAGCTCGGGTTGTACCATGGAGATCAAGGGAGTTGGCTTCACCAGCAAGACAAGCCTCGACTTCGTCGGACCCGACGCCAGCGTCCGCAGACCTTTGTCACAGGAGCTGATCGGTAGCGACACCTTAGTCGTGACCCTGGACACCCCGGCCTGGCCCGACGGCTTCTACCATCTGAGGTTACGCAAGCCGGGAATGGAATCCGACTTGATTCTGGAGGACGCCTTCGAGGTCTACTCCCATGCGGCGCCAGGACACCTGAAGATTTGGATCAGCGGTCCCCGCGCGGTGCGTCCTTTGCGCCAGACAACCTTCTGGATCAATTATGAGAACGATGGCGGTACGGAGATGCCGGCACCCATATTCCAATTCTCCAACAACATGGATGCGCCCATGCGCCTCTCCAAGGAGAAACCCTACAGAAAAGGCCCGATTCAGTTATTGGGAATCCCGAGCGAGACTCCTCTGGGCACCATTGCCCCCGGAGATGTCAACAGGCTCCCCGTGTACGTCCTCATATCTCGGGACATACCAGCCGGGACCTCCATCCTGTTCAGGGTTAAGCGGTTGAAGATGGACTCCAGGCTTATCGACTGGGACACCTTGGCTGCAGACCTCAAGCCCGATGATTTCCAAGACGACGCCTGGAACCTCGTCATGGGTAACATTATGCTCCAGATGGGTTATACCTGGACCGACTATCTCGAGTCCTTGAACCGTGACGCTACCTATCTCGGCACCTATCTGAGATCTCTGCAGGGGAGTTTGGTGGGAGACACCATGAGCCTGGAGAGTTATCTCAATCCCAAACTTTACGACGTCTCGTCACTGCTGGGGTTCTGATTCGCTAAGGCGACGTCCAGCCACTCCCCTCCGCCGGAGTTCTTCGAGGTGGAAGACATCAATATTCCAGCGCCAGGGCTTTCACTCAGCTTTGGCAGGCGTGCCAACCCGACCATTTCTGCCCGCGCCTCGATCGGCGACCTGGGACGAACCCGGCGCCACACCTATGAACGCTACGCCGACGTACTGGACAATGGGGATGTCTTCATCCAACAACCCGGGGCCTTCTTCGGATGACTGTTCAGGGCACAGGACAACGGTGGATACCAGGGATCGGCAAGTAATGTCGGTGAGCTCACGCGCTCCGGTGACGATTACCTCCTGCGCGAGGAGGATGGGATCCTGTTGCGCTTCCAGGGGGCCGGCGAGCTAATCGGTATTCAGGACCCGAACGCTAACGCCCTCGCCCTGTCATGGACCGGAGACAGGTTGACAGAGATCGCCCATTCAAGCGGCGAAAGCTCTTGCTCCAATACAATGCCTCGGGACGGATCGAGCGGGTTACCGGCTCCGGCAGCGTCTCGGTGCAGTACAGCTATGATGCCAGCGGCAAACACCTTGTCGCTGTTCAAGGGGCAGACGGGCAGACTACCCGGTATGTCTACAACGGGGAGAGTGGGGGCTCTTCTGCCCACGCCTTGACGGAAATCAGATTCCCGGATGGCTTGAGCTACCTCTATTTCTACGATGACTATGGACGACTTATTTTCGAAGGACCGGAGGATGGGAAAAGTAGACTGAGCTACGCGTACGACGAGCTCGGCACGCTGACGACAATAGATGAGTTGGGCACGTCGATTAAGTCACGAATCGGACCTGATGGCAACGTCCTGCACCGTCTGACACCGGATGGGGGAACCCAGCAATTCGCTTATAACCGGCAGGCGCTGGTTTCTCAAATCACTGGTCCCCAGGGTGGCACCTACTCATTGGCCTACGACGCAAGAGCTAACCTGAGTGCATTCGAGTCCCCCTCGGATCAGCTGGTTAAGACCAGCTTCGATCCTATTTATAGCCGCATCACCCGGCTGGTGGACGCTCGCAACAGCGACACCAGCTATACCCGCGATGCGTATGGAAAACTGACATCCATCGCCCATCCTGATGCGAGCATGGAGAGCTTTGGTTACGACACTCGGGGAAATCTTGTCTCCAGGACCAACCGGCGCCAACAATCCATTGACTACGAGCGAAACCACCGGGGTCAGTTGACCCGGAAGAACTATCCCGACGGCAGGAGTTTCAACTACGACTACGACGCCAGAGGCAATCTGATCTTGGCTCAGGACTCCCTGACGGGCTCCATTGTGATGGCGTATGATGCTGGAGACCATCTGACCCGGATCGAGTACCCGGAGGGATATTGGTTCGAGTTCGAATACGATGCGGTGGGCCGCAGAACGAGACGAACTGATCAGGAAGGATATGTGCTCGAGTACGGCTATGATTTGGGAAATCGCCTCGCTGAATTGAGAGACAACAGAGGCATGTTGGTGGCCTATGTCTACGACCCGGCCGGCTCACCGAGGAATTCAGGAGGAACGGCACCCGGATGCGCTACGAGTACAACGCCGCGGGTCGGATCCAACGCCTCGTCAACTACGGTCCGGGAGACGATGTTCAGTCCTTGTTCGAGTACGGCTACGACCTGGACGGCAACCGCACTTCGATGATCACCTCTGAAGGAACCACGGAGTGACCTTTACGATAAGGAAGGACAGCTGACCGGAGTCGTCTATCCGCAAGGCCGTCGTGTCACATATCGCTTCGACGCCTCGGGCAACCGTATCAGCGTCGCTGACAACACTGAATCCAGCGCCTACAGCACCGATGAGATGAATCGGTATCTCCGGGCTGGCGAAATGATCCTCGGCTATGACTACGATGGCAACCTAATATCCGCGATGGATCCCAACGGTACCACGACCTGCGAATACGACGTAGATAATCGACTGATTCAGGTTGAAGGGCCTGCAGGAGACACCTGGGAATACATCTATGACGCTCTTGGGAACCGCATTCGGATGAGCCACGCGGGGACTGGGAAACGCTTCATTTACGACCCTGTCGGCTTGATTGATGTCACCACTGAGCTGACTGACGGTATCCTGACTGCGCGCTACCTGCACGGACTGGGACTCGTCGCCCGAGCCGGTGCGTTAGGGGAGAAGTCATACTACGGCTTCGACGGTGTTGACCACACGCGTCATCTGACCGATGCCGCCGGCAACCTAATCAACCAGTATGACTACGATCCCTATGGGCTCTCGTTAGGAGTAACGGAGTCGATACCCAACCCATTCCGCTACGCGGGTCGATTCGGAGTGATGAAGGAAGCTCATGGCCTGTATTTCATGCGTGCACGATATTATTCAGCCGAATTGGGTCGTTTCGTCGTAGAAGATCCCATTGGTTTGAACGTCAGAGATGTAAATCTTTACCGCTACGTGCGCAACCGTCCGTCGGTTGCCGTAGATCCTAGTGGACTAGATGATTTTGATTTTATAGAGGACGTCCTAATCTCTGATAGAGACCATTATGAAAATGTAACGCTTAGAGAGGCAACGGAGGCAATACAGGATGCTGCCGAGATAGTTGCAGACTCCTACAAAGGTGAATACGACACAGACAAGATCATCGATTGGTTCGATGATTGGATCGAAAGATCGAAAAGAACTCGTCCGCCAAGCTGGGATAAGCAGGACCCCCCTCAGGAAAATGACACCGAGAACGACCCGGATCCCGACCCAGACAAGGATAGTGATATCGACGAACCTGACGACGAGAAGAAACTCGATGTCGTTGATTCATTTGATCCCAATGAAAAGGTCGGTATCGCGGGAATCGGTGAACAGCGCTACGTCGTCGGTGGCGCGAGGAACTCTCCTATACCGTCTACTTCGAAAACAAGTCCACAGCCCCGGCCCGAGTTGCCGACCGCGGGGGGCTCAGGACAGCGTTCTTCGACATCGGCGCATTGGGGCTGGACTACGACACCCAGTATGCCTGGCAGGTGGTGGCACGCAACGTCATTGGAGTAGGTGTCGGGCCGGTCTGGGGGTTCACCACCCAGGGAGCCCCTGCACTGACGATTTCAGGCCACGTCCATGGATCGGACGACAGGGGCCTATCCGAGGTTATGCTGACCGGATTCCTGGAGCCTGTTACCACCGGTGACCGGGGTCACTGCATCGTTTCCGTTCCCGATGGGTGGAGTGGTACGGTCATTGCGGATCACCCGGTGTACAGCATCGAGCCACCCAGCCGGAGTTACAGCAACCTGCTATCCAACTTCGAGGACCAGGACTATGCCGTGGGCGACCGGGACCGCTACGGGTGGGCGGATGATCGGGACGCCTTCCCGGACGACGCCACAGAATGGCTCGATACCGATGGAGATAGTGTCGGCAACAATACCGACCCGGATGATGACAACGACGGCATTCCCGATGGAAAAGACAGTTTGCCCCATCAACCCGATATCACATTGGTCGAAGGGCTCAATCTGATAACGCCCCCTGTACTGGATGGCGATGCCTGGGGCAGTCCCTCCTGTGGGCGGTTGCTTGGCTGGTTACAGAACAGCCTGGGTACGGCGACTGTCGAACTCCAGCGGTTCGATCCCCATCCTATGTCCTGTAGGATGCCGGTGAGCTCCGCGAACCGCATCAGTCGCGTTTGATGAGCAATCGTAAAACCTTCACGGGAAGCACCACGCGACAGCAGGAATCACAGGTGAAGCCCTCATGTCGTTGCCCACCCGGCGCAGAGATTCCATAGTAATAAAACAGCTCCGGTGTAAGGTGTAACGCCATCCATGGGGTTCGTTTATTTCTCCGCCTTCTACGGGCCAGGTCTTACTTCACTCTTTGATCTGTAGTGGCTGCGATTATCCGGCAGACTGAAAGTTCCCGTGCACTGCCCCGGCTTGGCGCAGTGGGCTGTGGTGGCGCTCTATGATTGTGCAGGTTCCACGCCAGTTTGAACAACACTCCCTCAGCAGCGGCCGATACCAGAATGCAGGTTACCAGGCAGGCACACAGGTAGGGCCTGACTTTCCGATCCGGCGCGGGGAGGCTTATCTGTTTTCCATGTTGCAGGGGGTGACGGGGGTTGTGGTTCCGTAGCGATTCAACAGTGCCGGTCCCGAGCATCGCTTATTCAATACTTGCCAGCCGGTCGTATTCTGGACGATACTTTCTGGTATCTGTTTACCCCGAGCAGGACTCGACGGTGTTGTTGGTGGAGCAGAAACGGCCATTTGCCAGGTGTGTGGCGGGCAGGTTCTGCCAGCTTGATCGTGGATGACCTGATTCAAAGGTATCGGACTGTATGGACAAACTGGAGAACTATGTTGAAAAACACCCTTTTCATTGTTGTACCGCTTGTTCTTCTGGCGGGTAATGCCCAGGCGCATATTGGAGATCATTCCTCTGCCCATGCACTGGAACATGTCTGGCTGGCATTGATGTTATTGCCGTTGCTGGGTCTTCTGGTACCGCTGATGAATCGTCTGAGGCACAAAGCAGAGGATCGGAATAGAATCGACGGCGCCGGTTAGTGCGCCGTCAGATTGACGGGGTTCTGGTCACCTGATATCGATCGATGCTCGAGTCACCGGGATCGGGTCGGCTGAAAACCGATCCGGTGGTGACTCTGTCATAATCGGCTTGGAACGTTCCCTGGAACGGGCCAGGGATCATAGTCTGCTTTTTCGGTTTGCACGTTACATTGCTGCGCGAAGAAGCCATTCAGGCAACGAGCAGATTGTTACGCTGGAACATAGGGGTTTCGTTACCGTTGATATCGATAGCGTTGCCCAGTATCAATCGCAACAGGTTTTCCGATAGCTGCACACGTATCTGCTCGCTATCCCTGATCCCTGTCATTCGTGCAACCTCTTCAAGCAGCAGTGAGTAACCCACGTAGCGCCCCGGGTTCTTTGCCAGGTACAGCAAAGCGGCTTTGATCACGCGGTTACGAATGGTCAAGGTGTATACCCCCCCTGAAAACCAGAGGTTGCTCGTCATTCAGGTCGATCTCATGGATTGGCTTTTCCGGCGACACCATGCTTTTGGCAGGCATTCAGACCTGTTGGCAACCGTAAGCATTCCTGGGCCCCACCAGTTCCCGGCTTACATGTTCCGTCGGTACTGCCCCCCCACCTCATACAATGTGTTCGATATCTGGCCGAGGGAGCAGTAGCGCACGGCCTCTACGAGTTCAGCGAAGATGTTTTCGTTTCTGATGGCGGCCTGTTTCACTCTTTCCAGCGCCTTTTGGGCGTGTTTTTCATGGGTTGTCTGAAACTCTCTCAAACGGCGAATCTGGCTCATTTTCTCCTCTTCGGTGGAGCGGGCGAGCTCGATAGTGAATTCTTTGTTGCCCTTGGGATTCAGAAAGGTGTTCACACCGATGATGGGCAGGCTGCCATCATGTTTTTTATGCTCGTAGTAGAGGGATTCATCCTGGATTTTTCCACGCTGATAACCCGTCTCCATAGCCCCAAGCACCCCGCCGCGTTCGGAGATACTTTCGAATTCGCTCAGTACCGCTTCTTCTACCAGATCCGTCAATTCCTCAATGATGAAGGCACCCTGATTCGGGTTTTCGTTACCGGCGAGTCCCCACTCGTTGTTGATGATCAACTGTACCGCCAGGGCCCGTCGCACGGACTCCTCCGTAGGCGTCGTAATGGCCTCGTCATAGGCATTGGTATGGAGGCTGTTGCAGTTGTCGTAGATAGCGATCAGTGCCTGCAGGGTAGTACGGATATCATTGAAATCCATCTCCTGGGCATGCAGCGAACGGCCCGAGGTCTGAATATGGTATTTGAGCTTCTGGCTGCGTTCGTTGGCACCGTACTTGAACCGCATCGCAGTCGACCAGATGCGCCGCGCCACTCGCCCCATCACGGTATACTCCGGATCCATACCGTTGCTGAAAAAATAGGAGAGATTAGGGGCAAAATCGTCGATATGCATACCCCTGGCCAGATAGGTTTCCACATAGGTGAAACCGTTGGACAGGGTGAACGCGAGCTGGGATATGGGGTTGGCCCCGGCTTCGGCGATGTGGTAACCGGAGATGGAAACCGAATAGAAATTACGTACCTGATGATGAACGAAATACTCCTGGATATCCCCCATCATTTTCAGAGCGAATTCCGTCGAGAAGATACAGGTGTTCTGCCCCTGGTCCTCTTTGAGAATATCCGCCTGTACCGTTCCGCGAACATTGGACAGCGCCCAGTCCCGGATTTTTCCAATCTCCTCATCGGTGGGCTGGCGGTTGTTTTCCTGCTGGAATTTTTCGGTTTGCTGGTCTATGGCGGTGTTCAGGAACATGGCCAGTATGATGGGAGCCGGCCCGTTGATGGTCATGGAAACGGACGTGGTCGGGTTGCAGAGATCGAAACCCTGGTACAGCGCTTCCAGATCGTCCAGGGTGGCGATAGAGACACCGGAATTCCCCACTTTTCCATATATGTCAGGGCGTTCATCCGGGTCGCAACCGTACAGCGTTACCGAATCGAACGCTGTTGAAAGTCGTTTCGCGTCGGAGTGTTCAGAGAGTTTTTTGAAACGGCTGTTGGTACGGAATGCATCTCCTTCACCGGCAAACATTCGGGTGGGATCCTCCCCTTCGCGTTTGAATGCAAAGACCCCTGCGGTGTAGGGGAAGGTACCGGGAAGGTTCTCGAGCAGCAGCCATTTCAGGAGCTCACCGTGATCCTCATACCGGGGCAGCACCACCTTGGGGATTCGGGTGCCCGAGAGCGTGGTGCGTATCAGACTGGTACGGATTTCCCGGTCACGGATTCTTACCACATACTCATCACCCGCATAGCTTTCCTTTACCTCGGGCCAGATTTCAAGGAGTTTGCTCGCACGGGAGTCCAACAGCTCATTTCTTTCAGCGATCAGCTCATCCAGCCCAGTAATTTCGGTCTGGCGTTCACCCAGCATCCGCCGGGTTTCTGTGAGTTGCTGTCTTTCACGGGCGATGCGGGATTGCTCATCGACGGTTTTTTTATAGCCTCTGACGGTTTCTGCAATCTCTGCCAGGTACCGGGCCCGTTGGGGTGGAACGATCACCGTCTTCCCGGTTGAGCGTTTTTCGTCAACTGCCGGCAATTGATCTTCACTGGTCGTCATGCCCAGTTCTGCCAGGCGGGCCAGCAGGTCTTTATAGAGTGCCGTAACGCCATCGTCATTGAATCGGGAGGCGATGGTACCGTATACCGGTAGGTCCTCCAGCGGTTGGGAGAAAGCTTCCTGATTACGTTGAACCTGCTTGCGGACATCCCGAAGTGCGTCTTCCGCTCCCTTCCGGTCAAATTTGTTGATGGCGATAAAATCGGCGAAATCCAGCATGTCGATTTTTTCCAACTGGCTCTGGGCACCAAACTCCGGTGTCATGACATAGAGCGAGGTGTCAACCAGTGGCACGATACCCGCATCTCCTTGCCCGATTCCCGGAGTCTCCACGATGATGAAATCGAAGCCGGATACCTTGCATGCCGAAACGATATCCGTAACATAGTCGGGTACTTCCCCACTGGCTTTCCGGGTGGCGATGGAACGCATGTAGATGTTCGGGTGTTCGATGGCATTCATACGGATGCGATCACCCAGAAGCGCACCACCGGTTTTACGGCGGGTGGGGTCTACCGCAACGATAGCAATTCGAAGTTGGTCCTGCTGGCCGAGACGAAACCGCCGGATGATTTCATCTGTCAGGGAAGATTTACCCGACCCGCCTGTTCCCGTTATTCCCAGAACCGGGGTTTTTTCTCCAGTCTGATCCGCTGCTTCCAGAATCCGGGCCCTTAACTCATTGTTCAGCTTGCCGTTTTCCATGGCAGTGATGATGCGGGAAAGCGCCCGCCTGTCACCTTGCTCGAGGGCTTCCATGTCTGTGGGCGCTTTGGCACCGGGATCGAAGTCGCTGCGTTTCAGGGCATCCCTGATCATGCCTTGCAGTCCCAGCTTCTGGCCATCTTCCGGGGAGTAGATGCGGGTGACCCCATAGGTTTCCAGTTCTTTGATCTCTTCCGGAATGATGACACCACCACCACCGGCAAAAACCTTGACATCCCCGCCGTCGTTTTCCCTGAGCATATCGATCATGTACTTGAGGTATTCGACGTGCCCTCCCTGATAAGAGCTGAGCGCGATACCCTGCACATCTTCCTGAAGCGCAGCATTGACGATTTCTGCCACAGACCGGTTGTGTCCCAGGTGGATGACTTCTGCACCGGAGGACTGAAAGATCCGGCGCATGATGTTAATGGCTGCATCATGCCCGTCAAACAGACTCGCTGCAGTGACGAACCGGATTTTGTGTTTCGTTGAGGGCGATTTCGACATGATGGCTCCACGCGAAGGGTTGAGGATGCTTTAATTTGATGTGGGATACTCACACAAAAGCTCGAAGTTTAGATGTTGTCTTCGGCCTGCCGGTGGCCGCAGGCCGTAGCAGAGTTAAGGTACCTAACGTTAACGTTAACGTCAATATTAGTCCGGGCAGGGTAATTTCTGTGGTACAAAGGGACTTCAAAATCAAATATCATGCATGTTACGTTAACGTAAACGTCCGCCCCGTTGTGCCAATCAGGGACTACTCGAGCATGTTTGAACCCAATATCCAGGATGAGAATAGGGATTATTCGATCTCAGAGCTCTCGGAAGAGTTTGCCGTTACACCCCGTGCGATTCGTTTCTATGAAGACCAGGGGTTGCTTTCCCCAGCCCGGAAAGGACAAAGGCGAATCTACCGGGAACGAGACCGGGTACGGCTGAGGTTGATACTCCGTGGCAAGCGCCTGGGGTTCCCCCTTTCTGAAATCAAGGAGATATTCGATCTCTATGATGATGAGCCAGGAGAAAAGGGACAATTGCGCTATCTTATTGAGCGGATTCAGGAACGAAGAGTACGGCTCGAGCAGCAGCAGAACGATATCAAGGTGGTACTCAGGGATATGGTCGATGTGGAAATGCGGGCGAGGAGGGCGCTTGAAGAATTAAATTGAGCATTGCCTGCCTGATCAGGTATCGTGTACCTGGTTTCTTTGACGATCTGTCCATGTATCATTTACTGTTGAACGAGCAGCATAGACAGGCAAGGCCATTTACGTATATCTTTACCCATCATGCTGAATACGGTGGCTATAGTGCAGGATGGCGTCAGTTATCCCGCATTCGACGAAGCTTCTCAATCTGCGCTTCGTAGGCCTTGGCAAACTCTTTACCGAACAATTCCTGGAAGTTATCTTCCATTTCAGACATAAGCTCCTGATGCCTATCAGCAAACTGCTCCCAGTACCAGGCCTTCTTATTACCCAGAAGCGTTCGTCCCCCCTGTTTCTCGAAGCGTTCTTCAAGGGATTTAGGCTCGAACCGGCAGAGCATGGCCGAGAGAGCAGCCTGCATACCGGCCATTACCGCCAGCTGATGGGCTTCGATATCATCCAGCGCTTCATTCACCGCATCCAACGGTGGCAAATAGGCGTTACTGTCTCCTAGAACGAGATGCTTGAGCGCATCGTCGATGCCGATGGAAAACTTGAGTGGGTTGTTTTCCCTTTGGCGGATCGTGGTCTGCAGCATGCGAAATTCCCTTTTGGTTTCTCTGCGGGCCGAAAGAATCCTCATAACGCCATCCACCAGCTGTCTGAAGAGCCCTCCGGTCAGGCGCAGGATGGTATCGGCCTGATGGACAGGCACATCCGGATGATTCCAACCTGCGCCTTCGAGCAGAAGCTTGAGGGCCATCGCATTGTCAGCCACTTTAGGACTGGAATCGGATGTCGTTTCCCGGGGAATCGTGATAGGGGCTGGAGTTTCCAAAGGTGCTGGTTCTTCAACTTCTGGTGTGTCATTCAGAAAATCAATGTCCGGTATGCTGAGAGGCGGTTGCATATGACCTTTGTGGGCCTCTATATGGTCCGATTCACTATTCTGCTCCGGATTCTGCTCCTGAGGGGGGGCATACCCCATATCGTCGGATAGCCGGTAATCGGATTCCTCGTATGATTCAAATGGTTCTTGATAGCCGTTTCCCTGCAAAGGGTAGTGCTCTTCAATTCCGTTATCGATCATTGGGAGTGGTGGCTCAGCAACAAACGGGGATTCCTGCAGTCCGGGTGGCACCTCCTCCAGTGCCGCTTCGATAGTGAAATCACCGATTTGAAACAGATCACCTTCCCGAATGGACTCGCTGTTACCGCAGCCCAGTACCCGCTTTTCAATACCCAGATAGACACCATTGGTACTTTGGTCGGTAATCATGAAGTGGTCGCCATGAAAACTGACCGCCACGTGTTTGCCGGAGATGTAACGTTCAGGGTCGGGCAGTGTCCAGTCTGCATCGGCACTTCTCCCTATTGTTCCTCCCTGTTGGTCAAAGCAATACGTCAACTGGGCGGTTGTCGGTTCCTCACAATAGGTGATGACGTTCAGTCGAAGTCTCATAACGGGCTGTCTTTCTCTACAGGGAGTTGTCGGTATTAGTCCGCTTGCCGGTACCAATAAAGTATAAATGTTTAATTCCTTGACAAGGAATCTGCTTTGATTTTAACTGTGGTCATGATGGATCGTCATTACACAAGCAGATTAGAAGCAAAAACCAGCAGTTAGGCAATAGCTGAGTTTTCCCACGACCTGACAGAGGGTGAAAGAATAATAATATCTTGTTTGTGGGACGGAGTGATTGATGATACTCATTTGCGATCTAAGTAAAAAGTACGAGTATCGATAACGGGTTCCAGAGGTAGCCTTTCCAGGGACAAGCAGGTTGTATTGTGCTTATTCGGGAGCAGGTGAAAGGCAGTAGCGACCCGGGTTGGCGTGTTGTCAGGGGGGGAGGGGAATCAAGTCGGCGAAGTCCGACAGGGGTCCGCATAATGGATACCGGTACAAAATTGGACAGTTGGTCAGTTCTCCTGGTGAACTTTCAGTAGTCAGAGCTTTCCTCAGGGACGGATGTAACCAGTGGCAGTGACTACAGCACCTCCCTCGGTAGATGATCAGGTTTTCTAGGCGGATACGGGGGGTTGTACAGTGGCGCTATCGGGATATTGCCTCGGGGCATCTGCAGTGTTGTTGTTGAGTTTCAGTTCACTGGCTGCTGGTCAGGGATTGCCGGATCCGAGCCGTCCAAGCTCAGTAGAGGACAGGGCGCCGGTGCTGGATATCCCGCTTCCGGAACAGGGTGCAGAAGAGGAGGTGCTCAAACGTACGACTATTCTGCCAAAACAGGAGCGCCAGCCTGAAGAAAATGTGGTGGATGTGCGGGCTTTTCTGGTGGAGCGGTTAATGCCCAGGGAGTCGGTCGAGGGCGAATGCAAGGAGGGCTTGTCCGGTGATTTTTGCCGGATCCCGTACGAAGATCCCGAGTTGCAGAGCCTGTTGGAAAAGACCATCAAAGATGCGGGTGGTCAATTCACCGTGTTTGAACTCGAGGAGGTCACCGTGGAGGTGACCAACTTTTTCCGCCAGCAGGAACATATCCTGGATACAGCGTTTCTACCGCCCCAGCAAGTCCAGGACCACAAGGTTACTGTTCAGGTTCTGCAGGGTCGCCTGGGCAAGGTTACCGTGGTGGGCAATAAACGCTACAAGTCGGAAGTTCTTGCAGCACCTTTCGGTAAACTGATTGGCAATCCGATAACCCGGGATGGGGTTACCCATGCGTTACTGAATGTATGGGATTATCCCGGTTTACGCCGTGCGGAGCGTCGTGCCCAGATGACTTTTCTTCCGGGGGAATCAACAGGCCTCACGGATCTGGAACTGGAAGTTCAGGAAGAAAAACGCCCTTTCAATGTTGTACTGTCGGGAGACAATGCCGGTTCCGAGCTTTCGGGTGAATACCGCACGCGGCTGGGAGTCGATTTCAATAACGTGACGGGCGCGGCGGACCGCTTGTCGGTGGCGCTGATTCAGAACTTTGATCCAAAAAATGGTAATTTCTATGCGGTGGATTACGAGCGACCCGTCTTTACACCTGACTACAAATTCGGAATAGGTGCCAGTCGAAATACTTTTGAACTGGGGCAGGCATTGTCGGCCCTGGGGATTGAAGGTACCACCGATCAGGGCTACGTTTTTCTCAGTCGAGTATTCAATCAGAGTTTTCGCACCAGTCTTGCCGCCTCCGCCCGTCTTACCCTCAAAGACGCAGAAACCGACAGATTAGGACGACCTTTCACCGAAGATCAGCTGACGGTATTGGATCTTGGTGTCGACTATCTGAACTCGGACGAGTGGCTGTCACCGAAAGGTGGAACGAACCAGTCACGCCTGATCGCACTCTGGTCTCATGGCTTTCCCGATTTTCTCGGATCGATGTCTGCCGATGGCGAAGCCGACGGCAGCCGTCTGGGTGCGGGAGGGGAGTTTGACAAACTGGTGGTGGGTTTCACCCGTCGTCAACAATTCTATTTCGACACGTCTCTGTGGCTGCGTCTGAATGCCCAGTTTGCCTCTGATTTACTGGTTCCCCTGGAAATGATAGCACTGGGTGGACCGAACAGTGTCAGGGCTTTCTCCAACGCTGAGTATCTGAGAGACAAAGGTTATTTTGCTTCTGTAGAGTGGGTAACCGGTCTACCGATGCTCAAGGACAAAATGGTACCCGACTGGCTGACAGGCAATCGGCCGATCAGTTGGGGGCGGGCTTTGAAACTGTCCGTCTTTGCCGATTACGCCACGGGTGAATTCAACGGCAGGGAAATCTCGGGTATAGACGACCCGATCACTCTTAGTGGTGCAGGAGTGGGTCTGGGGTTCAATACCCACGCACTGAGTTTGAACATGACCCTGGCGACACCGTTGGTAGACCTGGATTCAGCCAATGGGCGTGATCCACAGTTTTTTATCAATCTCGGATTTCAGTTTTTTTAGCAGACCGGAATATCCTGAATTTTCAATGACTATATGATGAGCTGATCCACTGCGCGGAAACCGAAGTACCTGCCCAAAGGGATAGCTTGTGATTGGGGAGTGGTGGTAATGAGAACGCGTGCACAGAAAAAGCGGCTTGGAAAACACAACGAAGCAGCTGAGCGCAGCCAGCCCGATACGTTTTCTTTGAATGAGTTGTTATCGCTGGTGCGGATGGCGCTCGTTCTGCCGACGGGGATCATGCTCGGTCTGCCCGGCACCGTATTGGCAGGTCCCCAGGGTGGCCAGGTCGTGGGTGGTCAGGGGGCAATCAGTACCCCAAGTGCCGGCACCACCCTTATCAACCAGCATACCCAGAACCTTGCCATCCAGTGGCAGAAGTTCAACCTGAGCAGCCAGGAACTGGTCCGCTTCCAGCAACCCTCTGCCTCCGCTGCCGTACTCAACCGTATCCTCGATCAGCAACCCAGTCAGATCTTTGGCGCCATAGAGGCCAATGGCAGGGTGTTCCTTGCCAATCCCCATGGCATGATCTTTGGTCCCAATGCCCGCATACAGGTGGGCTCGCTGGTCGCTGCAGGAATGGATATGCAACCGGCCAGGTTTATGGAGGGGCAGTACGACATGGGTGTGCCGGAGGGTATCAACCCGGGCATCGTGGTCAATCGCGGTATCATCCAGGCGGCCACTGGCGGATCGGTCACGCTGGTAGGAGGCTCCGTCAGCAATGAAGGGATGATCGTTGCCGAACTCGGGTACGTCAATCTCGCCTCCGGCCGCAGGGCTGTATTAGATTTCGATGGTAACGGACTGATTCGTTTCCAGGTGGATGAGTCGGTGCTGGAGAACCCCGGGGGTATGGCCGCGGCAGTCAGCAATAGCGGCGAAATCAGGGCCGAGGGTGGTACCGTGATTCTCTCCGCCAATACGGCCCGGGATATATTTTCCCAGGTTGTCAATAACGAAGGTGTGATACGCGCAGGCAGAATCGACAACTCCGGTGGCGTCATCCGGTTGACCGGTACGGGTGGTCCCGTTGCCAACAGCGGATTGCTCGACGCCTCGGGCACAGAGGGTGGCTCCGTTTCGATCAGGGGTGACAGCATCGAGCACAGCGGCAGTATCAGTGTGGATGCCGGGGACGGGAGCGGTGGCCGCGTGGAACTGATTGCCTCCGACACCAGTATCGTCTCCGGCAACGGCACCATCAGTGCAAGCTCGGCTTCCGGTGGAGCCGGCGGCAGCATCCACGTACTCGGTGATAAAGTCGGGCTGTTCGAGCAAGCCAGTCTCGATGCCTCCGGCGCATCGGGCGGTGGTGAAGTGCTGATCGGTGGCGACTACCAGGGTAACAACCCCAACATCCGAAACGCCTCCCGTACCTACTTATCCCCTGAATCCGGGGTCAAGGCCGATGCCATGGCCCGGGGCGATGGTGGCAGAGTGATCGTCTGGGCGGATGAATCGACTCAGATTTTCGGTTCAATCAGCGCCCGGGGCGGCACAATTGATGGTGACGGTGGATTCGTCGAAACCTCGTCGAAGAATGCATTCAGGATCACCGCCACCCCGGATGTAGGCGCCTCTCATGGCAATGGGGGGACCTGGCTGATTGATCCGTTCGATATTGAGATCGTTGCTGCGCAACCTGTCGCACCCCCCCCCATCGGAATCAACGAGGGCGGGAGTCCATTTGAATCTTCTGCCTCATCAGCAAAGCTGTTTGTGGACCATATCACCGACGCATTGACGGGTGGTGCAAATGTCATCGTGAGGACCGGAGCCGGGGGTGCTCAGGATGGCAATATCACCTTGACGGCTGATCTGGACTACAACGGAAAAAACGATAACACCCTCACATTTCAAGCCCACAATGACATCATTATCAATGGGCAGATACATGATGCTACTCCAGGTGGAGATTCGCTGAATCTGATACTCACAGCCAATACGGATTCCAATGTCAATGGCGGAAACGTAAACATCAACAACAGTATCAATCTTGGTGTTGATGGTTCATTTACTTCCAGTGGATGGGACTTCACCAGCACGGCGGGCTCTGTCAATGCTCCCGGTGGTATTGAGATCGATCACGAAGGTGGGGTCGCGGTTGGTGCATTGAATGCGGGCAGTAGCGATGTCACGTTGAACGCGGATGGATTGATCGCGGACGGGGGTGTGATCATTGGTGGCTTGCTGACCACGAGTTCGATCGGTGGCACGATTCTGGATGAGGCTCACGAGATAACGGCCTTCAATGCCACCAACACCACCAGCGGCAATGTGGTACTGAACGAACTGGGTGGTGTGGATATCACCGGCGTGAGCAATGGGGTAGGTGACACGACCATCACCAGTACCGGCGCGATCAGCGACAGTGGTGCCATCGTGACCGGTCTGTTGACCACCAGCTCCGCAGGGGGCACGATCCTGGATGAGGCTCATCAGGTAACGTCTTTCAACGCCACCAACGTCACCAACGGCAATGTGC